>JBKPUA010000286.1:0-7028 GCA_046735815.1 Pseudomonadota bacterium | reverse complement strand
GCGCGGGCGGCGCTGCACCGGCTTCTGCTCCGCGTCGGTTTGAGCAGCATCCGCGGCCGAGGTGCGCTGGCCGGCTGCGCCGGCAGGCTTGGCGGATTTCGCACCAGCATCGGGGTCAGACGCCGCCGCCGGCTCGGCGCTCGATGGCTCGGGCACCACGTTGCCGCGCGGCCAGCTGAAGTCATCGGCCCGCCCGCTGGTCGCCGGGATCGGTTCGCCCTTGCCGAGCACGCGCGACGCGGTCGCGTCCGGCGCGGGGGCAGGAGCCGGAGCAGGTGTCGCGCGGCCGCCGCCGATCAGCTCTTCCGGCGCGACGCGGCTTACCGTCAGCGGCACCACCGGCCCCGCCGCCGGCCGACCCGGCTTGGTAGTGCCGCCCGGTGCCTGCGGACCGGGATCGACCGGAACCGGCAGCGCGACGGGGACGCCCTTGGTGAGGGTGCGGTCCATTTCGCGCTCGACATAGTGCGCGAGCTTGCGAGCGCCGAACTTGGTGAAATAGACGCCGTCGCCGGTACGCAGGCGGCGGATCTGCCCCTCGTAGTCCGGCCCCTGCGGCGAGTACCGGCCGGCCTCGTCGACAAAGCCGTCCCAGACGTCGACATAGACAATGCCCGCCTTCTCCGCCCGGCTGCGGTAGAGCTCGTTGAGATAAGCGGAATCGGTGCTGGCCTTGGTGCCGCGCTGCGGCGGCAGGCCGACCCAGATCACCGGCACGCCCGCGCTCTTGAGTGCCGCGATGGTGGCATCGATGCGCCTGATATAGGCGAGCTCCCATTTCTCCGTATGGAATTCCCACGGCCCATAGGAGGCCTGGCGCGCCTGCTCGGGCGTCAGATTGGGATTATGCTCCGCGGCCTCGGCCGGATCGTGCGGTTGCTGCTCCGGGTCGGGCGGCGCCGGCGGGCCGATCATCGTGGCGGGCGTGCCGGGCTGTGCCGGTGCCGGTGCCGGCTGCGCACTCGCCTTGGGCGCACCCGGCTTGGGCGCGGGCGGAGCTTTTTCGCGAATGGTCTGACGATCGTTGTTGCCGATCATCATGACGATGAATTTGGGCTTCTCGGCCGCAATGATCTCGCGCGCCATCTGCGGCCACTCGGCGCTGTCGCGGCGCGAGTCATAACGGATCAGGCCGGACTCGGTGCGATGCTTGCGCACGACCGCGATCTCCGGCTTCTCGGAAAACGCGTCCTCAAGTCCGTAGGCCAGCCAATCGGCGTTGGCGTCGCCCATAACGACGATCGAGGTCGTGGCCTCCGGCTTCTTCTGCGACGACGGCGGCGCGCGCGAATAATCGACGGGCGCCTCGCGCTCCTGACGGTATGGATCGTAGCGGCGATCCGGGTTGAACCAGCCGCCGAACCAGTTGTTGTTGTTGTACTGCTGCTGGCGCTGCTGCGGGCGGCCACCCCAGTCCCAGAATTGTTGCGCCTGCGCCGGCAGCAACAGCGCAAAGCTGATGCCCGCCACCACGATAGCAAATGCTCGGGACTTGAAGGCTGGGCCCATGATCTATCGCCGCTGATCAACTGTCGTGCAATTCTAACGCCCCACCGCCAGCATGGCCAGGGGCGCTCTCGCGTCCTAACCAGCTAAGAATGCGGCAAAAAATGTCAACTTGAAGATGCCCGCGGGCACCGCAAAGGGCGCCGATTCGGCCATACCGGCACGCCATTACCGAGCGCGCAGCCGCTCCAGCACAGTCGCCGAGGCAAACCCGTCGGGCACCTGTCCGATCGCGGCCTGGAACTGGCGCAGCGCATCGCGGGTCCTGCCGCCGAGCCGGCCATCGGGCTCGCCCACGTCGTAGCCGCGCTGCGCCAGCAGCTGCTGCAACTCGTAGCGTTCGGCGCGCGTGAGCACACGCTCGTGGCGCGGCCAGGCCTGCGCGAACGGCTCGCCCCCGCGCAGGCGGTCGGCGAGGTAGCCGATGGCGAGGGCATAAGCCTCGGCCGGGTTGTACTTCATGATCACGCGGAAGTTCTGCAACATCAGGAAGCCGGGGCCCTGCGCTCCCCCCGGCACCAGCAGATAGGCGCGGTCTCCACCGCGCGGGAAAGGCTTGCCGTTGGCGCGGCGGATACCGGCGCGCTCCCATTCGGCGAGGCTCATGCTGCGCGAGCGGTCGGCGAGCATGAAGTTGAAGCCCTTCGGCACCACCACCTCGTAGCCCCAGGTCTGGCCGGTGACCCAGCCGTCCTTCTTGAGATTGTTGGCGGTGGAAGCGATGAGATCAGGCACGGAGTCGACGACGTCGCGGCGGCCGTCGCCGTCGAAGTCGACCGCGTAGCGCTTGAACGAGGTCGGCATGAATTGGGTCGGTCCGAACGCGCCTGCCCACGAGCCCTTGAGATGGTCGCCCCGCACGTGGCCGCGCGCGAGAATTTCCAGCGCCGAAAGAAACTCCTCGCGGAAGTAATCCTGGCGGCGCCCGATGCAGGCCAGCGTGGCGGTCGATTGGATCACCGAGCGCTCGCCGATCTGCGTGCCGTAATTGGATTCGACGCCCCAGATCGCCGCGATGAAGTGGCGGTCGACGCCGTAGGCCTTCTCGACCGCGTCGAAGGTCGCCCGGTACTTCGCGAGAATCGCGCGACCGTTCTGGATGCGCTCGTCGTTCACCAGGATGTCGAGATAATCCCAGAACGATTTGGTGAACTCGGGCTGGCCGTCGAGCAGGTCCATGATCCGCAGGTCGGGCGTGAGGCTCGCGACGTTGGCGTCGAACACCGCGCGCGACACCCCACGCCGCTCCGCCTGCGGCCACAGCGCGGCGAGGCAGCTGCGGAAATTGGCGGCCGCGGCGCGGATCGCCTGCGCCGTCATCAGGGGATGATTGGAGCCGCCGGATTCGCCGCTCCACTCCTGGGCAGGCGCTGCCGCCGACGGCGCCGGAGCGGGCGCGTTGAACAGCGCGCGGATGTCGAAGGCTTGGGCGTACAGCGGCACCGGCGCCGCCACAGCGCACCATAATGCCGCGCGCAAGAAACACATCGACCGGGCCAATCTCATCGTCATGCTCTGTCTCGGGGGGTTGCTGCGCATACGGCAATGGGAACTTATCCGGTTGCGGAACCGTTAAGGTCCCGGCATGTTGGCGGCGGCGCGCGGCGCCGCCAGCCTATTGTCGCTCATCCGCTTTTCGACACCAGCCAGCCAGCAATGCGTCTCGTGCGATCAGTGAGTTGCGCATGTCATTACACGTCCAAACTTCTACAATACCGAGACTAATCGCCGCCATCCCGGTTCGTATCCAAGCTCGAACGCACGCATGAAACCGATCCGCAAAGCTGTTTTCCCGGTTGCCGGGCTGGGCACCCGGTTCCTGCCCGCCACCAAGGCCATGCCGAAGGAGATGCTGCCCGTCGTCGATCGCCCGTTAATCCAGCACGTGGTCGACGAGGCGCGCGAGGCCGGCATCGAGCATTTCATCTTTGTGACCGGCCGCAACAAGGGCGTGATCGAGGACCATTTCGATCGCCAGTTCGAGCTCGAGCACACGCTCACCGAGCGTCAGAAGCACCATGATCTCGAGCTGTTGGCGCGCGATCTGCCGGGACCCGGCACCGCGAGCTTCACGCGTCAGCAACTGCCGCTGGGTCTCGGCCACGCGGTGTGGTGCGCGCGCGAGCTCGTCGGCCACGAGCCGTTCGCGCTGCTGTTGCCCGACGTGCTGGTGCAGCACAATCCCGGCTGCCTCGCGCAGATGATCGAGGCCGCGCGCGAGCTCGACGCCAAGGCCAACATCATCGCGGTCGAGCAGGTGCCGGCGGAGCGCGTGCACATGTACGGCGTGGTGGGCGTGGGCGAGCGCAAGGGCAGCCTGTTCTCGCTCACGCAGATGGTGGAGAAGCCCACGCGTGAAAAGGCGCCGTCGAATCTCATCATCACCGGCCGCTACATCCTGCAGCCGGAAATCTTCACCGCGCTGGCGGCCGAGCGGCGCGGTGCCGGTGGCGAGATCCAGATCACTGACGCCATGATCGAGCTCGCCAAGACCCAACCATTCTACGGTCTCGAATTCGACGGCCGCAGCTTCGATTGCGGATCGAAGGTGGGCTTCCTCGCCGCCAACGTCGCCTACGCGCTCGAGCGCGACGACATCGCACCGGCGATGCGTGCGGAGCTCAAGCACCTCCTCGGCGACGGCTAGGGCGGGATACTTCTCTTCGATTCGTCATCCCGCCCTAGCTTCTTGTTGGAGCATGATCTTTTCCGAAAACCGGCGTCCACTTTTCGGGATCATGCTCGAGCCTGCTCACTGCGCGGCGGTTAATGAAACGTCAACAGGCGCGGGTTTGCCTTCACCCATGCTCCGGGCGTAACATTGGGCCGCAATCGTGACGATTGCCCGGGGGAGATCTCGATCCGTCCGCATGGCGAAGCCGCTGACCAGCAAGAGGCCGACGAGCGCACGCGCCGGCACCCCCATCGCCTCGGCAGTGCGCACGCTCGAGCTCGGCGCGAGCGGCGTCACGGCGCTCGCGCATGCCATCCATGACGGTCTCGGCGAGAGCTTCGTCGCCGCCGTCGATCTGATCGCCAAAGCGCGCGGCCGGCTGATCGTAACCGGCATGGGCAAGTCCGGCCACGTCGGGCGCAAGATCGCGGCCACCTTCGCCTCCACCGGCACGCCCGCCTTCTTCGTGCATCCGAGCGAAGCGAGCCACGGCGACCTCGGCATGATCACCCCCGACGACGTCATCCTGGCGCTGTCGTGGTCGGGTGAGACCGTCGAGCTCAAGGACCTCATCGACTATTCGCGCCGCTTCCGCATCCCGCTCATCGCCGTCACCGCGGTGACCGACAGCACGCTCGGACGCGCAGCCGACGTCGTGCTGGCGCTGCCGCAGGCGCGCGAAGCCTGCCCGCACAATCTCGCGCCCACCACCTCGACCCTGATGCAGGCGGCGCTCGGCGACGCGATCGCGATCGCGCTGTTGGAGAGCCGCGGCTTCACCGCCATCGACTTCAGCCGCCTGCACCCCGGCGGCCGGCTCGGCGCGATGCTCAAATTCGTGCGCGACATCATGCATACCGGCAGCGAGATCCCGCTCGCGGTAGTCGGCAGCCGCATGTCGGAGGCGATCGCCGAGATGACGGCGAAGACCTTCGGCTGCGTCGGCATCGTCGATCGCGCCGGCCGCCTCGTCGGCATCATCACCGACGGCGATCTTCGTCGCCACATGAGCGCCAACCTGCTCGATCTCAAGGTCGAGGAGGTGATGACGCCAAATCCCCAGACCGTGCCGCCCGATCAACTCGTCAGCGAGGCGCTCGAGCTGCTTAACTCGATGAAGAAGACCCAGCTGATCGTGGTCGAGGCGGGCAAGCCAGTCGGCGTGGTGCACTTCCACGATCTCCTGCGCGCCGGCATCGCCTGAGCCGCAACGTGCATTCGGACCGCGCGCCACACGGCCCGCGTGTGCAACACAACTCGCCCCTGTAAAGAACAGGGAAATAACAGGGAAATAACAGGGATGGCGGCGTGTCGACGCCAGCGGCCCGCCTGCCCGCCGCACGGGCGTTGCAATCCCGCAACGTGGGTTCGTTCCGCCAAAATGCGCCAGCCGTCGCGATCCGGCGCGAACGCGCGCACGCGTTCGCCCCTCGGCTTGGCGCCCATGCCGATCGGCGCATTCGCTCTTATTCACGATGTCAAACAGCGCAGTGTTCTTCGCTCCCGGCGCATTATGGCGTCGGGTTGATCTGATTTACGTTACATGCGTATCGTAGCATAGATGCACTATGTAGTCAATATGCATGTGCGAACTGCGGCCGCCGAAGCAGGCGGGACCGACTCGGTCAGTGTGGGCCGGGCACGTGCCGCGGATAGTTGAGCCAATCGAAAACCGGGTGCTCACCCGGCAGGATCTCGCCGACCAGCTCCGGCATGATCGCCATGCCATTGGAGCCGTTGGTGAAGACGACGATCCCCGAGCGACGCTGCGGCGCGCCCATGACGAAGGCCTTGAACCTGCCGCGATCGTTGTCGCCCCAGTGGAAGAATGTGTCGGACGACGGCTCGAGCCCCCAGCCCAGTCCCCAGGCAACATCCGGTTCAACTTCCGGCGCATCGGCAGCGAGGCATTGCACGCAGTTGCGCCCGACATTCACCTGCGGCACGAGCCAGATGCGCGCCGTCTCCGGCTTCAATCCCGCCCCCGACAGCGCCACCTGCAAGAAGCGCGCGAAATCGCCGGCCGTGGTTTGCAAGGTGGCTGCCGCATTGGCGCTCGCCGGTTTCTTTTTTGCAGCCGGGGAGAGATTTACGTCGTGCGGATCGGCGTAGTTCGGCTCGAACGCTCCCCGCCAGACATAGCTCGACCGGCGCATCTCCAGGGGAGCGAACACCAGACGATTCATCGCCGCGTTCATCGGTTCTCCGGTAACGGCTTCGACAACGCGCTGTAGCCAGACGAAGCCCTCACCGGAATAGCTGAAGCGCTCGCCCGGCGGGAAATAGGTCTTGAGCGGATAATCCGCGCTGCGCCAGTTCGGCAGGCCCGAGCTGTGGCTGAGCGCGTGTCGGACGGTCACGCCGGCAGCGCGGGCATCCTTCGACACGTAGTCCGGCGCGTACCGCGAGAGCGGCGTGTCGAGCGAGAGCACCCCGGCGTCCACCAGCCGCAGGAGCGCGTAGGCGAAGACTGGCTTGGAGAGCGAGGCCGCGTCGAAGACGGTCTGTGCGTCGACCGGGGTGCCGGCGTGCGTATTGCGGACGCCGGCGGCATGACCTCGACAGTCCCGTCATCGCGGATCACCGCCATCGAAAGGCCGGGCACTCGGGCGTCGGAAATGAGCTGCCGAACATCGTTGCTCGAGGCTGGTGTGGTCATGAGGCTCATTTCCGCCAGCAAGGACGCGAGCACCGTCACGAGAAGGTCGAGCCGCATCGTTCATTCTTCCTTCGGCAGCGAATCGACGACCTTCCCCCTCTAGCGCAGGAGATTGGCAAAGCGCCGACAACAGCAAGGCAGGGGCTTGACACTTGTCGAATAATATTCAATGAATATTATTCGACGGAT
>JBKPUA010000285.1:0-3883 GCA_046735815.1 Pseudomonadota bacterium | reverse complement strand
CCGCGGCGCCACCGGCGGCGTGCTGGCGGCGCCGATCGTGCGCGATTTCATGAAGGTGGCGCTCGCCGACAAGCCGGCGGTGCCGTTCCGCGTGCCGGCCGGCATCAAGCTTATCCGCGTCGATCCGAAGAGCGGCATGCGCGCGGGACCCGGCGATCAGCGCGTGATCCTGGAAGCCTTCAAGCCCGGCACCGCGCCGCCCGACAACTACTCGGTGGTCGGGGTGAGCGATGCCGACGGCCGTCCGGTCGGCGTCTCGCCCGAGGCCGATCGCGCGGTCCGCACCGGGACCGGCGGGCTGTACTGACCTCGTCCGGGTTGCGCGTGCTGCGCGGCCTGCGTGTGCAACACAACCCGCCCCTGTAAATAACAGGGAAAAGAACAGGCCGCGGCGATTAAAGTCACCGGCCCGATGCCCTCGGCACCGTGCCTGTTGCGCTTCAGCAACTTGGGTTCGTTTCGCCAAAACGGTCGCTCCTTCCGGGCGCCTTTTTGCTCGCACAGAGACGCGTTCGCCCGTCGGCTCAACGCCCATGCCGATCGGCGTGTCTTTCCTATTCACGATGTCAAACAGCACACCCGCCTTCGCTGAAGCTTCGGCGGGCAAGTAAGCAAGCCCGCCATAGCCTTGGCGTCGGTGGGCAGTATTCTTCGTTCCCGCCGCGCGTTCTTGCGCTGGGGTTCATTGTTCATCCGTAGCACAGATACGAATAGTAGTCAACATCGTAGTTGGTGGGCCAGGGACATACTCTTGCGACTACCTTGGCATGCTGGTGGGAGCACAACGGCGAATAGGTCACGGCCGAACGCCCCGAACTGCGAATGCGCGCGCGATCAGTCTGATCGAACCATCACGCTCTATCGGCAACGCCGCCCGGAGGCGTTCGCGCAGCAACGCCTGCCGGTCATCGGAGAGCGTGCTGCAATAGGTCGGAGCCGGGCCTTGTCCGCCGAGGAACGGCGACCAATAGTCGTCGAAATCCGTGAACACCGTGGGCACGTCGAGCACTCGGCACTCCGTTCGCTCGAAGCCGCCATCCCTGAACAGGACGAGCAGCCGCTCCCGATTGCAGAGCGGAAACCGCCGCGCCTCGTCGAGCGCCTGAGCGGCCGGATCGAGCGCGACCGCGGCGCTCCAGAAGTACCGGATCAGCTGCATTTCGCCGGCATGGTCCCACACGTAGGCAGCACCGATGCCGCCGGCTTGCAGGACCCGCTTCATTTCGGCGACGGCACGCGCCGGATTTGGAATGAAATTGAGGACCAGGCCGGCCACGGCCGCGTCGAACGTCATGTCAGGAAATGGCAGCGCCTGGGCATCCCCGGTCTGGAAGTGCACGCGCCGGTTCTGTGTCTGGCGCCGCGCGAAGGCGATGAATCGATCGGACGGATCGATGCCGGTCACGGTGGCGGGCTTGCTGCGTGCAGCGATCGTCTGCGTCAGTGCGCCCGTGCCGCAGCCGAGATCGAGCCAGTGGCCGCCGGACGGCAATGCCAGCCAGTCGATGAACTCGCGCGCGACCAGCCGACTCCAGCGTCCGACATAAGGTTCGTAGGCGTCGCCGGCGGCCCAGACATCGGCGCGATGCGGTGATGCAACGGTGACCGAGCCGTTCATATGGAGTGCTCGCGGCGAGTTCTGCCCTTGCTGCCTGCCTGCGGGGAGGGGACCATCAGAGCCCGACTCAAGGCGTACGACGAATCAAAGTCCAAGCGTCGCTTCGGTCCAGCGCCGCACCTCGTCGCTGTTCAAAAATGCAATCACTGCGGTTTCGTGTGCTGCCGGATCTTCGCCACCGACCGCGGCCGTCACCACGACCATGTCGCAACGATCGTGAAGCGCGATGACAAGCGCCGATCCTGCTTTTGCGCCGTGCCCATCAAGCGCGTAGCGTCGGCTGCGTCCGTCCATCCCATGCGCGCCGATCGGTCGGCCGGAGCCGAGCGCCGCATGCTCGCCGCCGATGAGATCGAAATCAGCCACGCGATCGACCTCCTCATCGTCGATGGCGCGGGTGCAATTGCAGAAGCCGAGCTTGGCGCGCAGATAGAGATCGATCTCGCTGCCGCAAGCGGCGGCCGGGCATCGGAACGCGCGGCCGCGCCCCCACTGGTCGGTCGCAAAGGTCCATGCGTTTTCCGTCCAGGCCGGCCGTTCGGTCGCGCGCTGCGGCGCCTGAGCGGCGCGCAGGGCGGCGTAACCGCCGCCCGCCGTGGCGATCGTCAGCACGACAGCGAACGCGCGCCCTCTGGTCAGCATCTCCGCTGCCCTCACGTCGGGATCATGCGCTAGTTCGTCGCCAGGAACGCTCGCGCCGCCGCAAGCTCGGGTCGCGCCGCGTCGCTGTTGCCCGCGAGTGTCGTGACTTTCTGGAAGTATTCCTTGGCCTTCGCCTTGTCACCGAGGCTCTGCGCCGCCTTGGCTGCGCCAGCGGTCGCGTTGAAGCGGTTCGGCTCCTTCTTCAGCGTCGCTTCGAACGCAGGAAGCGCCTCGCGCGCCATTCCGCGCTCGAGCAGCATTTGGCCCAGGAGCTCGCGCGCCGGAATCGGTACTCCCGGCGTGACCGGGTGTTTCTCGGTCTTGTCCTCGGCGTCGGCGGCTGCGCTCATGGCCGTGATCGCCTCGTCATATTTTCCCTCGGCGTATAGCACCCAGGCCCGTGCGATCTGCCACTGGATGTCGACCTGTTCGGTCCAGTAGGCATCCTTCGCGGCGCGCAGCTTTTCGCGCAACTCGGCAAGCTTCCCGATATCCGCCTCGGCGGCGGTGGGGTTGCCACTCCGCGCGGCCCCAATTGCGCGGGCGAAATGGGTCATCGCGTCCGCGTAAGCGAATTTGCTGGGACTGACCTGAAGCTCCGCCGCGCCCTTCCAGTCGCCGCGCTCCATCGTATAGCGCGCCGGACTGACCGCATGCGCATAGGGTCCAACGAAACGTTCCGGCTGGATGTCCGCCATCGCGATCATGTCGCTCACGATGGCGCGCGCCTTATCGTCCTGAGCCGTCTGCAGATAGGCATAGACCAGGTAATCCATGGCGTGCATCTGCTCGCCGAAGTCTCTGCCGTTCTGCGCGGCGCGTGCCGAGGCGATGTTGGATGAAATCGAATCGTTCCAGGCGCCGACGCGCGTGAAGATGTGTGACGGCATATGCAGGGCGTGCGGGGCCGCCGGCGCGATTGCAGCGTAGCGCTTCGCGGCGTCGAGGCCGCGTTGGGCGAGAGCTGGCGTGTCGTAGAGATGGATCAGGTAGTGGGCGACGCCGGGATGCCGCGGCTGCCGGCGGAAGATTGGCTCGAGGATGGCCGCGCCTTTGAGCTGATTGGCATATGTCTTGTCGTTGGGCGAAGCGGCGACGTTGAGCGTGATGGCGTAGAAGATCTGCGCCTCTTCATCATCGGGATATTTCTGCGCCTGCGCTTCCATCGCCTTGAGATAGGCCTGGACACGCTGAGCATGAGGGACCTTGTCGTAATCGGTGTAGAACACCGTCAGTGCGTCGATGTAGTCGCGCTCGCGCTGGGTGCGTGCGCCGATTGCCTGCCCCTTCTGCAGCGCCGCGAGGCCGAGCGGCAGGTTCGCCGCCGGCGGCGCAGCATGCGGATTGTAGAGCAGGCTCAGCGCGATCCCCCAATAGGCGATGCCGCATCCGGGATCGGCCTTGAGCACGTCCTCGAATATCTCTTTGGAGGCCTGGTACCAGAATGAGTGCTGGTACCGCATGCCACGATCAAACCGCCGCTGTGCCGTCTCGTTGCACGAGGTGGCGAAGTGAACGATGCCGAACTGCTGGTCGGTGTCATCCTCGCTCAACGCCGGCGGCCCAAACGACATCCAGGCGCTGACCGCCATGGCTGCTGCAATCGATGTCCGGTTCATGTGG
>JBKPUA010000284.1:0-4468 GCA_046735815.1 Pseudomonadota bacterium | reverse complement strand
GATACCGGACGGGCGACCGGGCCGCTCACCGGCAGCCAGGGCAATCACGGCAGCATGAGCCCATGGACCGTGCGCAACACCTTCATCGCCTGGGGCGCCGACTTCAAACGTGGAACGACGATCCGCACGCCGGTGAGCAATGTGGACATCACGCCGACGCTGCTCGCCCTGCTCGGCTACGACCGCGACGGCTCGCTGCCCCGCTTCGACGGGCGCGCGATCCTCGAAGCTTTCGCCGACGGCCCCGACGAAGAGCAGGTGCCGGTACAGACGACGACCCACGTCACCGCCACGCCCGGCGGCAGCTACCGCGTTGCGATCCAAGTCAGCGAGGTGGGCGCGCAACGTTACATCGACAAGAGCTGGCGACTGCGATGACGCAAACGGGGCGGCGGCGAGGCTTGTCTTGTGGCGGCCAATTCCGCTAGGCTCCTTGTCGGCCGCAACGGAGGCCGACGGTCCGCGTAAAGGGCTCAGCCCGCCGAAGAACTGCCGTCGAACATAACCTGACTTCCTGCCCGAGCGACGCGGACACCGGGCGTACGAGGAAGGAAGGTTGTCATGAGCTCCGAACCCGTCACGTCTGCGCGCCCTAAGCGGGCGTTGCCCGCTGAGCCCAATCTCGATCATCTCAAGACCGAAGCCAAGCGGCGTCTCAAAGGGCTGCGCGAGAACGATCCGCAAGCCAAGCTTGCTTCAGCCCAGATTGCGGTCGCGCGCGACTACGGCTTTGCGAGCTGGCGCGCGCTGAAGGCCCACGTCGATACCAGCGTCCGCCAGCGCGTCTTCGCAGCCGCCGGCGCCGGCGACATCGAGGCGGTTCGTCGCGCATTCGCACAGGGTTTTGATCCCTCGACCGCCGGCGAGGACGGCCGCACTATTCACCAGATCGCCAAGGCGGAAGGTCACGATGCCATCGAGCTACTGGCCCGCGACGCCCAGGGTCGCGACACCCTTGCTCCAGCGGAGCAGGGGACGCTGAACGCGATTCTCGACGCCGCGAAGTTCGGCCGCGTCGAGGAGCTGCGGCGCCTACTCGACGCTCATCCCGACCTGATTGACGCGCGTGGCGGCGGCTACGAGAAGGAGACGGCTTTGCACCGGGCAGCGCCGTGCAACCGGCACGCCTGCGTGCGGCTGCTGTTGGAGCGAGGCGCCGACGTCGACGTCCGCGATTACCCCAACAACGCCACCGCGCTGCATTTCGCGGTAGTTGCCGGCGACCTCGAGATGGTGAAGATGCTGGTCGAGGCCGGTGCCGACGTGGTCGGTGACGGCGACGATTACGGCGTCGGCGTGCTCGGTTGGGCGACCTGCCTCAGCCGGCTGCGCGAGGACGTGGCGGACTATCTCCTCGCCCATGGAGCGCCGCTCAATCTCTGGTCGGCGATCGCGCTCGATCGGGCCGACGCAGTGCGGCGCTTCATCGAGGGCAACCACTCGCTCCTCGACGCGCGCATGAGCCGCAACCAGCGCTTCCGCACGCCGTTGCACCACGCCGCCGCCAAGAGCCGGCCCGCGATCGTGCGGCTCCTTCTCGACCTCGGCGCGGACGCGAATGCGACCGATGCCACCGGCGCGACGGCGCTCACTACCGCCGCCATGGAGAATGCCGGTCCGGCTGTCCTCGCGATGCTGCAGGAGGCCGGCGCGAAGATCGATTTCACCAGCGCCCTGGGCCTACGGCGTTACGATTTGGCGCAGGCCATGCTGAAGGATGACCCTTCGCGTATCGGTCCCGACGGGCGCGACACGATTGCGCTTCACCTCGCGGTAAGCAAAAAGAATGCGGACGCCGTACGCTGGCTGATCGAGCACGGCGTCGACGTCAATGCGAAGCGGATGATGTGGGGCTGCAACCACACCGCCCTACATATGACGATGGAAAATGGCGCGCTCGACATCGCCCGGATGCTGCTCGACGCCGGCGCCGATCCGAACGTCCGCGACGATAAGTACGACGCAACGGCGCTCGGTTGGGCGGAGTTTTTCGGTCGTGACGAATTTGCGGCGCTGATTCGTGCACGCGGCGGAAGCAAGTGACGTCGCGACGGAATGGCGGCGAGCCGCTTGCCGCCACCCCGGGCCGGCTCTAGGCTTGTCACAAAACCATTCGGGGCGGAACGGCTAGGCCGCATCGCACCCGCAGGGGCCAAGATTGATTCAGGGAGGCTGCGATGCCGTTGCGACGTTTTGCTTTGGTCGCCAGTGCCGCGTTTGCATTGATGCTCGTTCTGTCCGCTTCGCCCGCGACGGCGCAGGGCGCGGGCAACACAGCAGCGGCGCTCGCGGGCCAAGTCACCTCGGCCGAGGAAGGGCCGATGGAGGGAGTGATCGTCAGCGCCAAAAAGGACGGCTCGACCATCACGGTCAGCGTGATCAGCGACGCGCAGGGACGCTACAGCTTCCCCGCCGCGCGCCTCGATCCCGGCCGCTACAACTTGCAGATCCGCGCGGTTGGCTACGACCTCGAAGGTCCCAAAGCCGCCGAGGTCAAGGCCTCCGAGCCCACCACTGCCGATCTCAAGCTGCGCAAGACCAGGAATCTGAGCAAGCAGCTCACGAATGCCGAATGGATGATGAGCGTCCCCGGCAGCGATGACGACAAGCTTCAGCTGATCAATTGCGTGAGCTGCCACACGCTCGAGCGGGTGGTGAAATCGAGCCACGACGCCGACGAGTTCGTGCAGGTGATCGCGCGCATGAACGGCTATGCCCAGGTGAGCCAGCCGATCAAGCCGCAGCGGCGCGTGGATCAGTCGCGTGCCGCCAATCCCGAGCGCTTCCGCAAAGTGGCCGAGTATCTCGCCACGATCAATTTGAGCTCGGGCCCGAAGCACGAGTTCGAGCTCAAGACTCTGCCGCGGGTGAAAGGCCGCGGCACTAACGTGATCATCACGGAATATGACCTGCCGCGCGCGACCATCGAGCCGCATGACGTGGTCATCGTCAACGGCGAGGCCTGGTACACGAATTTCGGCGAGCAGTTCCTGGGCAAGATCGATCCGAAGACCGGCAAGCACACGGAATACGCGATGCCCGAGCTGCGCAAGGGATTCCCCACCGGCAATCTCGACCTCGGCGTCGATCGCGACGGCAATCTCCTGCTCGGCATGATGTATCAGGGCGGCGTCGCCAGGTTCGACCCGAAGGCCGAGAAGTTCCAGATCTGGCAGCTGCCGCCGGAGCGGCTCAAGGACGACTCGCAACTCAACATGGTGACCAATCAAGCCCACGTCGACGGCAAGCTGTGGGTTAACGACGCCGGACCGTCTACCTTGCTGCGGCTCGATCTTGCCACCGGCAAGTTCGAGGAATTCGATCCACTCAGCATCCTGCCCGGCGACCGGCGCGGCTACTCGATCTACGATGTGCGCGCGGACTCGCAGAACAACGTCTATGTCACCGACTTCCAGAAGAACTACGTGGTGAAGGTCGATGCCAAGACCGGAAAGTTCACCGCCTATCAGACCGGAACGCCGTTCTCGCGCAACCGGCGCGGCCGTATCGACGACCAGGACCGCTTCTGGTTTGCGGAATATCGCGGCAACAAAATCGCGATGCTCGATACCAAGGAGGAGCGCATCCAGGAGTGGCCGCTGCCGACCAAGTTCACGCAGCCTTATGACGTGATCTGGGACAAGAATGGGCGCCTGTGGACCGGCGGCATGACGACCGACCGCGTAGTGCGGCTCGATCCCAAGACCGGCGAGGCGGTGGAATATCCGCTGCCGCGCGACACCAATATGCGACGGATGTTCGTGGACAATTCGACGCCGACGCCAACCTTCTGGGTCGGCAGCAACCACGGTGCCTCGATCGTACGGGTCGAGCCGCTGGATTGAGATTGCTTGGGCGCTTGAGAGAGCGACCGATCAGCCGATCAACGCCGCCGCAAGCTGCCGCAGATTGTGGCGGATGAGATCGATATAGGTGGTGGCGTCGCCCTTGTCGTCGGTCAGCGCGTCGGAATAAAGCGTGCCGCCGATCTTCGCGCCGGTCTCGCGCGCGATCTGCTCGACCAGGCGTGGATCGGTAACGTTCTCCAGGAATACCGCTGCGATCTTCTGCTTCTTGATCTGCGCTATGATGGCGGCAACGTCCCTGGCCGATGCCTCGGCCTCGGTCGAGACCCCCTGCGGCGCAATGAAGCCGATGCCGTAAGCGCCTTCGAAATAGCCGAAGGCGTCGTGGCTGGTGATGATTTTCCGGCGCTCGGAGGGAATCTTCGCAATCACGTCGCGTACCTCGCGCTCGAGCGCGTCGAGCTTGGCGAGGTAGGCCGCGGCATTGGCGTCGTAGCTTGCTTTGCCGGCGGGATCGGCTGCGGTCAGGGCATCGCGGATATTGGCGACATAGATTTTGGCATTGGCGACCGATTGCCAGGCGTGCGGGTCCGCCCGCCCATGGTCGTGATCATGATCGCGCTCGCCTACCCGCTCGCGCGGCTTGATGCCCTTGGTCGCGA
>JBKPUA010000283.1:0-7522 GCA_046735815.1 Pseudomonadota bacterium | reverse complement strand
ACGAGTCCCCCGCCCGAGGACTCTCCCAGCACCGCCACGCGCCGCGGATCGGCACCGTCGGCCAGCAGCTGGAGATAGGCGGCGACGGCATCGTCGAGCGCCGCTGGAAACGGATGCTCCGGCGCCAGCCGATGATCGAGGATGAAGGCGCGGCTGCGCGTCACCGCCGCAATGCGCCAGATGAAATCGCGGTAGAGCACCGGCGAGCTTGACACGTGGCCGCCGCCGTGCAGATAGAGAATGTGCCGGCCGTCGAGGGCTTCAGGCGTGACGACGGCGATCGCCTTGACACCGTCGAGCTGGACGCGGCTCACCTGCGTGCCCTTGGGCGGCCGCGGCACCAGCCACCGCAGGGCCGCAACGCGGCCGCGCCATGCTTCCACGGTGGTGGCGCCATTGCCCTTGCGCTTGACGAGAGAGCGCAGCCCCAAGCGCACGAGCTCGGCGCGCAGGCTCATCGGCGACTCCCGGTTACTGCACTAATCGACGCAAGCTCAGTGCCGCGGCTGCTGCAGCTCCAGCTCCCAGGTCTCGCCCACCAGCAGCTTGCCGAACTCATTGTGCTCTTTCGTGGCGACGAGCTTGAAGCCGGCGCGCTCATAGACGTGCCGGGCCGGGGTCAGCACGCTGTGGGTCCACAGCGTGACGGCGCGGTAGCCCGCCTCGCGCGCAAACCGCAAGGTCTCCTCGACCAATCGGGCGCCGATGCCGAGCCCGCGTGCCTTCGGCTCGACCAGAAGCAAGCGCAGCCGCGCGATCTCGTCGGTCTCCTTCACCAGCAGGACCGAGCCGACGGTCTCGCCGTCGCGCTCCGCCATCCAGCAGCGCTCGCGCTTGGGGTCATAATTGCGCACGAACGCCGCGACGATCTCCGCCGTCAGCGCCTCGAGCCGCTCGTCCCAGCCGTATTCTTCACGATAGAGCGCTCCATGCCGGCTTACGATCCAACCCATGTCGCCGGCCCGCGGCAGCCGCAGGATGTAGGCCGGCATCGGCTCCGCCATCTCTCCCAGGGCGCTTTCGATGGTATGCATGGCGGCAATCATGCGCTCCTGGTCGGTGAGCGGCAGCTTCTCGATCATCTCGGCGATTTGCTCCTGGGAGCGCTGGTCGATCCGGCCGAAAGCGAGGCGGCCTTTCACCGTCAGCGCCAACAGGCTTTGCCGCCGGTCGTTCGGCGCTGGCACCTTGGTGATGAGGCCGCGCTCGCTGAAGCTGCGCAAGATGCGGCTGAGGTAGCCGTGATCGAGACCGAGCGCGGCGGCCAGCGTCGTTGCCGTCGGCCGTTCGCGGTGGGCGAGCTCATAGAGCACGCGCCCTTCGGCCAGCGAATAGGAGCTGTTGAGGAAGTTGTCCTGCAGCACCCCGATGCGCCGCGTGTAGAAGCGGTTGAAGCGGCGGACGGCGCCGACGCGCTGCTCGAGTGACGGGTCCGACATGTCCAAGCGCCCGGTCGATATCTGATAATGTCAAACAAATACTTGACGAAGTCAACTATTTTTCGGCAATGGCCGCCACGGCTCCGGCTCGCAGCAATACGAGCCGGCGGCGGCCGAGGCGGCGGGTGAGGTCGCGCTCGGGCTCTTCGACATCGCGATGACCGCCGAGGGCGTCGTAAAGGCTCTTGGCGATGAGCAGGCCCTGGTGCGCGCTCGGCCCCCCGCCAAGCGACGCCCACAGCAGAGAGATCGCCTCGATTACGGTCGGGCGGAACGTTGTCGAACCAGGGCGGAAGACAGCGGCGTAGGTGCCGGCGCATCCGCGCAGCTCCGCGTGCTCGATGAAACGCCTACTCTCATCGACCCAGGTTGCGTCGGGCACGGTGCCGGGCGGCAGGAACATGAGCCAAGGCGCGCGTGCGGCTTGCGCCGCAGCCTTGAGCCGGGCGCCGTGCGGAAGGGTCGAGGAAAGCAGACGGCAGCCGGCGCCGTCGGCGATGGCGGTAGTGGCGTCGGCCGAGCCGGCGTCGGCCACGATCACCTCCCGCACGACGCCGGCGGCGGCGCCCGCGACCAGCGCGGACAGCGTCGGCAGCAGCGCGCGCTCGCTGTTTTGTGTGGCGATCACCACGCTGAGCATGAGCCCACGGCCATGTTCGCGCATCCTCTCTGCCAGCGCGCCGCTTTCGCAATATCCGGTTGTCGAGCCCCTTGCGCGAGAGGTAATTGCCACTATGTTCTTGTTTTGTTCACGCAACTGCGCTAGTATCGCACCATGGCTCGCTCCTCTGCAGCCGTCCGACGCCCGCCGGCGCCCCCTTTGCCCTCCCCCTCCCAGCCGGCGGGCGCTTTGGCTCGCCGCAACCGGCCGCCCCTGCCGTCAGGAGGAAAGCTGCGTCCCGCTGCGGTCGATCTCGATGCGCCGGCCGATGGCGACGTCGCGATCGAGGCGGAGCGGCGCCACGGGCGCGGCGCGCAGTCGAACGCGTCCGGCCGCTACGAGTCCGTGGCGCGTATCGCCTTCGATGACGGCTGGCAGAGCTTCGAGGAGCTGCCGCCGTTCAAGACCACGGTGACCATCGACGCCACCCGCAAGATCATCACCCGCAACGATTCACCTGACATCTCCTTCGATCGCTCCATCAATCCCTATCGCGGCTGCGAGCACGGCTGCATCTATTGTTTCGCGCGGCCGACCCACGCCTATCTCGGCCTCTCGCCCGGCCTCGACTTCGAATCCAAGTTGTTTGCCAAGCCGGACGCGGCGAAGCTGCTCGAGCGCGAGCTTTCGGCCGCCGGCTACGTGCCCCGCACCATCGCCATCGGCACCAATACCGACCCCTACCAGCCGATCGAGCGGCAGCATCAGGTGATGCGGCACATCCTGGAGGTGCTCGAGCGTTACGGCCATCCGGTCGGCATCGTGACCAAGTCGGCGCTCATCCTGCGCGATCTCGACATTCTCGCCCGCATGGCGCAACGCGATCTGGTCAAGGTGGCGCTGTCGGTAACGACGCTCGATCCGCACCTCGCACGCGTGATGGAACCGCGCGCGCCAACTCCGGCACGGCGCCTCGACGCACTCGGCAAGCTCGTCGCAGCGGGCGTGCCGGCCTCGGTGATGGTGGCGCCAGTCATTCCCGCGCTCAACGATGCCGAGATCGAGCGCATCCTCGATGCCGCCGCCGCCGTCGGCGTGCGGCAAGCGGGCTATGTGCTGTTGCGGCTTCCACTCGAGGTGCGCGACCTGTTCCGCGAATGGCTGATGGCGAATTTTCCCGACCGCTACCGCCACGTGTTCAAGCTCATCCGCGAGACCCGCGGCGGGAAGGACTACGACTCCACCTGGGGCAAGCGCATGACCGGCGGCGGACCGGTTGCCTGGATGATCGGCCGCCGCTTCGAGCTCGCGTGCGAGAAGCTCCGCCTCAATAAGACGCGCACGCCGCTCACCACGGATCACTTCAATCCGCCGCGGCGCGGCGCGGAGCAGCTGAGTTTGTTCTAGCAACTGTTGTCCCGACAGTCGGGGGATATCGCGGCACTGGCCGATTGTCCCCGTCCTTCACACGAGGCTGCGGGCGACGGTTGACTTGGCCCGCGCGGCGCGCACCATCGCGCCATGAGTCGCGAAACAAACGGTCGCGGAGCAGCCGGTCGCGGGACGAACGGTCGTGGAGCCAATGGTCGTGGGGCGGCCGGGGGCGCTGCGCGCATTCGCGCCGTCCGCCTGCCGCTGGGCGAAGAGGACATCCGTCCGACCTTTCGCCGCGAGCGCGCAGCGCTCAAGCGCGGGATCTGGCCGGTCGCGGGCTGCGACGAGGCGGGGAGGGGGCCGCTCGCGGGCCCGGTCGTCGCCGCCGCCGTTATTCTCGACCCCAAGCGGGTGCCGCGTGGGCTCGACGACTCCAAGAAATTGGACGCCGAGACGCGCGAGAAGCTCTACGCCAAAATTTGTGCCAGTGCCGAGGTCGCCGTCGCGCTGGCGCCGCCCGCGCGTATCGACCGCGATAATATCCTGCGCGCCTCGCTGTGGGCGCTTGCGCGCGCCGTCGCGTGCCTTCCGATCAAGCCGAAGCTGGTGTTCGTCGACGGCCGCGACCGTATCGACGCCGGCTGCGACTGCGAGGCCGTGATCAGCGGCGATGCCATCGTCGCCTCAATCGCGGCCGCTTCCATCGTCGCCAAAGTCACGCGCGACCGGTTGATGATCCGGTTGGGCCTGCTCTATCCCGGCTACGGGTTCGAGCAGCACAAGGGCTACAGCGTGCCCGAGCATTTCGCTGCGCTCACCCGGCTCGGCCCCACCATCCATCATCGCCGCTCCTTCGCACCGGTCGCCGCCGCCTACGGCGACGTGGTGACCGAGGACATGGCGCCCGGCGAGCTCGCGCCCGACGCGTTGCCTCTCTAGCCTCTTGGCCTTATCTCTGTCGGTCGCGTCGAATAACGTCGGGGCCGATGCTTTACGTCTCCATCCTGGTCGAGCTGCTGCGCTCGCGCCCATCGCTGGCGGTCTGGCTGGCGGCGCTGATGCAAGCGCTGCTGTGGCTCTTGGTGCCGTCGCTGTTCTATGCGGCGCCGCCGGGCGACGTGCCGATGGTGCTCGCGGTCGGACACGAGTTTCAGCTCGGCACCGACCTCGGTCCTCCGCTCGCCTTCTGGCTGGCGGAGATCGCCTTCGTTCTCGCCGGTCACAGCGTGGTCGGCGTCTACCTGCTGTCGCAGGCCTGCGTGGTCGTGACCTATTGGGCGGTGTTCGCGCTCGGGCGCTCGATCGTCGGGGCGCAACACGCCGCGCTCGCTGTACTCATGATGGTGGGGGTTGCCGCCTTCACCGTGCCGACTCCCGAGTTCGGGCCGGTGATCCTCACCATGCCGCTATGGGCGCTCATCCTGCTGCACTATTGGCGCGCGGTGGGCGAGCGCCGGCGCGCCTATTGGCTGCCGCTGGCGATCGAGATCGGGCTATTGCTGCTCACGACCTACGTCGGTTCGCTGCTGATCGCATTGCTGGTGCTGTTCGCGCTCGCCGACCGGGAAGCGCGCGTCGCGCTGAAGTCCTTTGATCCGCTAATCGCAGTGGTGGTCGCCGGCATCGTCATGGGCCCGCATCTCATCTGGATCGCGGATGCGGGCGCGGGCGTCGCGCAGTTGCTCACGCGCCTGCGCACGCCTGAGGCGGTGATGGGCAACCTAGTGGCATGGCTGCGGCAGATCGCTTTGATCCTGGCAGCCCATGCCGGCCTCATCGTCCTGGTTGCGCTGGTGGCGGGATGGCCTTGGCCGCGGCACGAGCCGGCGCCGGTGATCGTACGCCCGCCGGTCGATCCGCTCGCCCGCAAGTTCGTCTATTTCTTCGCGATAGCGCCCGCCTTCACGGGCACGCTGGTGGCGGTGTTGATCGGATGGTCGGGGCCGGTCGGCGGCATCGCGCCGCTGGTGATTCTCTCGGGTCTGCTGGTGGTGATGGCGGCGGGCGACGGCATCGAGTTCAGCCGCCAGCACGTGGTCATTGCCGCCTGGTTCGGCCTGCTCATCATCCCGCCGATCATGGCGGTCGTCGCGCTCATGGTGCTGCCTTGGCTCAACATCGATCTCCGGGTGAGCTATCCGGCGGAAACCATGGCGCGGTTCTTCTCCGAAAGCTTCGAGCGGCGCATCGGCGCGCCGCTGCAGATCGTCACCGGCGATCCCCGCATCGCCGCGCTGATCGCCCTCGACGCGCCGAACCGGCCGAGTGTTTTTCTCAGCGCTACACCCGAGCGCTCGCCGTGGGTGACCGCCGATGCGATCAAGAGCAAGGGAGCGGTCGTCGTTTGGCCGACCAGCGACACCGCCGGCACGCCGCCGGCCGCGCTCAGGGAGCGCTTCCCCGATCTCGTTCCCGAGGTGCCGCGCGTGTTCGAGCGCGCGGTGCAAGGACGGCTACCGCTCGTCCGCATCGGCTGGGCGGTGATCAGGCCGCAAGCGGAAGCGCCAGCGGCGCCGCCCCCGGCTGCGGACGAACGAAAACCGTGAGCCCGGCGACGTGCTATTGTCGGGGAGCGATGCGCGCGGCATTGCGCTCGGCGGCTTGGCGCTTCCAGGCTTCCCAGGTGCGCTCCATCCGCTGCGACTTTTGCGCTTCGTATTGGTTGAGGTAGGTAATCGGCCCGCCCAGCATCGTGGCCTGAATCTGCAGATTGGCGTTCACCTCGGTGTAGATCGCGCGAAACACCGCGACCTGCAGCGTCGGTCCGACTACCGCGTCGCCGTGGCCGCGGATCAGAACGACCGGCCGATCGCCGAGCACCTTGGCGAGCGCCCGGCCCTTGGCGCTGGTGTTCACCAGCATGTCGTTGTCGTCGCCGGATTCGTCTCTGATCTCGTACACCGGCACGCCGTCGCCAAGAAACGCGCCGTTGTGGAAGATCGCCCGCAGCGGCACCTTGGTGACGCTGAAGGGGATGACCGCCCGTGAATGGCTGTGGACGACCGCGTTGACGTCAGGGCGCAGTTTGTAGATTTCGCCGTGAATGAAGCGCTCCGAATGCAGCGCACGGCCCTTGAGATCGATCGCGTTGCTGTCGAGGTCGAACTCCATGATGTCGCTCGCGGTGACATAGGCGGGAGCGACCTCGCCCGAGCGCGCCATGAGATAACGATTCGGATTCTTGGGATGGCGGATGCTGACATGCCCATAGGCGTCGAGAACGCCCTCGTTGACCAGAATCTGATAGGACGTTGCAAGCTCGGTCAGGATCGCGACATCGACGTCCGGGACCAACGAATTGGCCGACTGCGAGTCCGCGGGTCGCGTGCCAAAAGCCCCCCAAGCGCACACTGCAGCGATGGCGAACACGCGTGACAGACGAGCTGTGATCACGATTGCCTCCTCCGGACCGGCGGCGCAGGCGCGCCGGCGAAAATGGAAACCGGTTTTCAAAAGAAAGCGAGCCCCGCGAAAACTTGGTCCGTCGTCCCCGCTCCGTCGGCTGTCGAATGAGAGTTTCGCCGCTAGTGCCCCGAACCCGAAGTTCGCACAGTTGTGCTGCAAAAACGAGGGTGCCGCACAATGATGCGAGCTTCGGAATCGGGACACTAGCTCAATGATAGCCTTCGCCTTCGCGCACCTTGCCCCAGAACAGCCAATAGACGAAGGCGATATAGCCGAGGATGATCGGCAGCAGCACCAACGTGCCCAACAGCATGAAGATCTGGCTGGCAGGCACTGCGGCGGTCTGCCAGACCGTCAACGTGGGCGGCACGAGATACGGAAAGGTCGAGATCACCAGACCGAGATAGCCGAGCAGGAACAGGACGACGGCGGCTAGGAACGGGCGCACTTCGCGCCCTTCGTCGAGCCAGCGCCAGGCCATCAGCGCCACGAACGCCGTGAGCAGCGGCACCGGCCAGAGGAAATAGATATTCGGGGTCGAGAACCAGCGTGCGGCGATGCGCTCGAAAGCGAGCGGGGTCCAGATGCTGACCACGGCCATGAATGCCAGCACGACGATCAGCAACACCTTGGCCTGGCCGCGCGCGCGCGCGGCGACTGCACCTTCTGTCTTCAGCACCAGCCAGGTCGCGCCAAGGAGCGC
>JBKPUA010000282.1:0-7753 GCA_046735815.1 Pseudomonadota bacterium | reverse complement strand
GTGGCGGTGCCGAAGACCATCGATACCGGGCCGGTCGTGCCCATCGGGGAAGCGCTGATCGTCAACATCCTGCTGATGACACTGTTTGCTCTCCAGCACAGCGTGATGGCGCGCAAGCCGTTCAAGCAATGGTTGACGCAATACGTCCCCGCCGCGATCGAGCGCAGCACCTATGTGCTCCTTGCCAGCCTCGCGCTCGTGCTGCTGTTCTGGCAGTGGCGCCCGATCCCGGACGTGGTCTGGGAGATCACGAGCCCGCAGATCGCGACGAACATCACGGCCATTTCGTTCTTCGGCTTCGCGCTCGTTCTGCTCAGCACCTTCCTGATCAATCATTTCGAGTTGTTCGGACTGCATCAGGTCGCGATCAATGTCGCGGGACGAACCATGCCGGAGCCCCGTTTCAAGACTCCGGTGCTGTACAAGGTTGTGCGTCACCCGATCTATCTCGGCTTCATCATTGCGTTCTGGGCGGCGCCGGTGATGACGGTCGGGCACCTGCTGTTCGCGACCGTGACCACCGCCTACATCTTTGTCGGCATCTACTTGGAGGAGCGCGACCTCGTGCAGCTCTTCGGCGAGCAGTACAAGCGCTACCGCGCGCAGGTCGGCATGCTGGTGCCGTTCCGGCGCAGCTCGTGATGGGCCACTCAGGGTCGACACATGATTGACGGCGCCGGCCGTGCGTTGCCGGCGCCGTTCTGCTAGCTTGTCGGCGAAACGAGCGTGCCATGGCCTTGGTGCAGGAAAAGTCGGAACAACTCGGACGCCGCGATCCAAACGCGATCAAAGCCGTGGTCGCGGCGCTGGCGGCGAAATTCGGCAACCGGCTCGTGTCCTCGCAGGCGGTGCGCGAGCAGCACGGCAACACCACGACCTGGATCGCCAACGAGCCGCCGGACGCAGTGGTGTTTCCGCAGGCGACCGAGGACGTGCAGGAGATCGTGCGCATCTGCGCCGCGCATAAAGTCCCGGTCATTCCCTTCGGCACCGGCACCTCGCTCGAGGGCCACGTCAACGCGCCTTATGGCGGGGTGTCGATCGACTTTCGGGACATGAACCGCGTGCTCGCGGTGAACTCGCAGGACCTCGATTGCGTGATCGAGCCGGGCATCACGCGCAAGCAGCTCAACGAGCATCTGCGCGATCAGGGCCTGTTCTTTCCGCTCGATCCCGGCGCCGACGCTTCGCTCGGCGGCATGGCGGCGACCCGCTGCTCCGGCACCAATGCGGTGCGCTACGGCACCATGAAGGACAACGTGCTCGCGCTCAAAGTCGTGCTCGCCAACGGCGAGCTGATGACGACGGCGCGCCGCGCCAAAAAGTCATCCGCCGGCTACGATCTCACGCGCCTGATCGTGGGCTCGGAGGGCACGCTCGGGGTGATCACCGAGCTCACGCTCAAGCTTACCGGCATCCCCGAGGCGATCTCGGCCGGGGTGTGTCCGTTTCCGTCAGTCGAGGCGGCCTGCAATGCCGCGATCGCCACCATCCAGTCCGGTATCCCGGTGGCGCGCATCGAATTGCTCGACGAGCTGCAGGTGAAGGCGACCAACCTCTATTCCAAGCTCGCCTTGCCCGAGGTGCCGATGCTGTTCGTGGAGTTCCATGGCTCGCCCGCGGGCGTGGCCGAGCAGGCCGAGCGCTTCGGCGAGATCGCACGCGATCTCGACGGCGGCTCATTCGAGTGGGCGACCAAGCCCGAGGACCGCACGCGGTTATGGCAGGCGCGCCACGACGCCTATTGGGCGGGGCGGGGACTGCGCCCCGGCGCGCAGGCGGTCGCCACCGACGTCTGCGTGCCGATCTCGCAGCTGGCCGAATGCGTCACCGCGACCCAGCGCGACATTGCGCAGTGTGGATTGGTGGCGCCGATCCTCGGCCATGTCGGAGACGGAAATTTCCACCTCACCTTGCTGGTCGACATGGCCGATGCCGCCGAGGTCAAGGCGGCGAAAGCCTTGTGCGAGCGGCTGGTGGAGCGCGCGCTCGCCATGGACGGCACCTGCACCGGCGAACATGGGGTGGGGCAGGGCAAGATGAAATATCTCGTGGGCGAGCTCGGTCGTCCCGCGCTCGCAGCCATGGCGGCTATCAAGCAGGCGCTCGATCCGCATGACATTATGAATCCGGGGAAGATCGTGGCGGGGTAGCGGGGGTTGCGGCCTGGATGCCTAACCCCTTGGCGGCCGACATAGATTTGCCGTCAATCCGCCCGATATTGTGGGCTGCCGCGAGCGCACCGGTAGAGGGCGAACGGATCGGGAGCCGGATCGTGGGCACGGCCGACCGTGATGGCCGGAAGCGCTGAATCGTGCTCAACTTGAGGCCGATCAGGCTGTTCCGAGGCCGATACCGCCGGCCGCCAGTGTGGTGGATTTGAAGTTCCTACCATTGTAGCCGCACGCTCGCATAGGAACTTCAAATCCTGGACTCATAAGCGTGCTAGTGCCCTTTGATTCCGAAGTTCGCATCAGAGGGTGCCGCAAAGGTTTGCGAACTTCGGAATCGGGGCAATGGCGCCTCGGCTGAAACCGCTGTGGAGATGGCGTGCAGACAACGCTGCTCGGCGTGGCACTTGCAATCATCCTGGCGCTGGTGGCGGCGCTGGTCGGGCCGCTGTTCGTCGATTGGGACAGCTACCGCGGCGAGTTCGAGGCACGCGCCAGCCGCCTGACCGGGCTCGACTTCCGCGTCACCGGCGCGATCGATGCCCGCCTGCTTCCGACCCCGATCGTGGTCCTGCAAGGCGTCGAATTCGGCCGCCCGCGGGAGACCGGCAGGGTGCGCGCACGCGCGCTGCGCATCGAATTCGCGCTCGGCGCCTTGATGCGCGGCGACTGGCGCATCGCCGAGGCCCGCTTGGAAGGTCCCGAATTCCAAGCCGGGCTGGACAGCTCCGGTCAATTGGCGTGGCCGGTGCCGAAGCTCGATCTCGACCTCGACAGCGTCGCGATCGAGCGGCTGCAGATCGAGGACGGTCGCGCGTTGCTCGGCGACGCCGCGAGCGGCTCGCGCCTGGTGCTCGACAAGCTCGACTTCAAGGGCGAGGTGCGCGCGCTCACCGGACCGGTCAAAGGCGAAGGCTCGTTCGCCATCGGCGGGCAGCGCTATCCCTATCGCTTGTCCGCCAGCCGCCTCGCCACGGACGGCGGCATGAAGGTGCGGCTCGCGATCAATCCAACCGACCAGCCGCTGACCGCTGATGCGGATGTGACGGTCTGGATCGAGCGCGGCAAGCCCCGCTTCGAAGGCGGCATCCAGCTCGGCCGCACTGTGGGCCGCGCGCCGGCGGGCGGCCAGGAGCTCATCGTCGATTCATGGCACGTCAGCAGTCGCGTCAAGGGCGACAGCGCGTCCGCGGCGTTCGAGCAGATCGAGTTCCAGTACGGCCCGGACGACCGGGCGATCAAGCTCAAGGGCAACGCCAATCTGAAATTCGGGCAGCAGCCGCAGATGACTGCCGCGCTATCCTCGCCGCAGATCGATGTGGACCGCCTGCTCGCACTGCCGGAGGCGACGCAGCGGCGCTCGGCGGCCGCCGTCCGGCTGTTGGCGGAGGCGTTGCTGGCGACATCGCGGCTGCCGATCCCCGCGAGCCTGAGCATCGGCGCCGAGAACGTCACGCTGGGCGGCGCCACGCTTACGCGCGTCGGTGCGGAGGCGAAGATCGATGCCGATGGCCTCGACATCAAGGCGCTGGAGCTGCGGGCGCCGGGTGTAACTCAGGTGCGCCTGAGCGGCCGGCTCGACCAGGCGCCGGCCGGACCGCAATTCAAGGGCTCCGCCCGCGTCGAGGCGGCCGATCCGCGCACATTCCTCGCCTGGCTGACCGAGCGTAACGATCAGCAGGCCACGGCAGCCGGTCCGCTGCGCCTCGGCGGCGACATCAGCTTCGGCAATGACGCCTTTGCCGTCGACCGGCTCAATCTTGAGCTCGATCGCATGACGGTGAGCGGGCGACTGGCTTACGCCTGGGCGAACGACAATCGCCCGGCGCGGCTCGACGTCGCGCTGGCCGCGCCTGAGATCGATTTCGATCGCGTGCAGGCGCTCGCCGCCGCGCTGCTCGGCGACACTGCGTTCGATTGGCCGCGGGAAGGCGCGCTCGCGCTCAAGATCGAGCGTTCGGTGATCGCCGGCGTTGAAGCCAAGCAAGCCGACGTGAACCTGCGGATCGGCGCGAACGGAGTGGAGATCGAGCGGCTCGCCATCGGCGATTTCGGCGGTGCGGCTTTGGCGGTCAAGGGCCGGATCGACAGCCAAGGGCAAACGCCGCGCGGCGCGCTGACGTTCGACCTCGATGCCCGCGCTCTCGACGGGCTGACGGCGGTGCTGGAGAAACTTGCTCCGCAAGCGGCCGAGCAGCTTCGCCGCGTGGCGGGGCGCATTATCCCGGTGGCGTTGCGCGGCTCGCTCACGCTCGATCCGGCGGCGTCGAGCACGACCGCGAACACAAAGTTGAAGCTCGAGGGCCGCGCCGGCAGCTTCCGCATCGCCGTGCAGGGCGACCTGGACCGCGGCCGCGACGGGTTCAAGCTCGAGGATCTGGCGGCGCTCACTGCCGCCAAGGTGAACCTCGCCGGGCGCCTCGAGGCCGACGACGGCACAGCTCTGAACGAGCTGATCGCGCTCGACCGCTTCATCGCGGTCGACAAGCGACCGGGCAAACTGGCGTTGACGGCAAAGGGACCGCTCGACGGCGAGCTCGCGCTCGACGGCCAACTCGCGATCGGTGCCCTCACCATTGCGGCCAGCGGCACGATGCGCACCGGCGGCGACGCGGGCCCGACAGCGGGACTAAATCTCAGGGTCGCCAACGCCAATATCCGCTCGCCGCGGCCAGTCGCGGCGGGCCGCCCCGCCGAGTTCGTGCCGGCATCGTTGGCCGCGGGCATCGATCTGATCGAAGGGCGGCTGCACTTGACCGACTTGGCGGGAACGGTGGCGGGCGCAAGCGTCCGCGGACGACTCGTGCTTGGACTGCGGCAGCAACCGGTGACCGTGGATGGCGATCTCGAGCTCGGCGCAGCGAACCTGCCCGCCCTGGTCGCAACCGCGATCGGGATTCCGGCGCCGACGGGCGGCGGGAGCGCTCCCGCAGCCGCCAGCGCATCCGGGCTTTGGCCGTCCGAGCCATTCGACCGAGACGCGCTCCGTCTCAGCGGACACGTCGCGGTCAAATCGGCGCGTCTCGCGTTCACTCCCAAGCTTTCAGCGCAGAACATCCGCGGCGCGGTCCACTTTGGGGAGAAGCAGCTGGCGTTCGAGGTGGCGGACGGCAACGTCGCCGGCGGCCGCCTGACGGGCGAGTTGGTGATCCTGCGCGACGGCGAGGGCTTGATCGCACGCAGCCGGGTCGCAATCGCCGGTGCCAACGCGGCCGAGCTCCTCCCCAGCGACGGCGTGCTCGGCGGCCGGCTGACGCTCGACCTGAGCACCGAAGGCTCGGGCTTGAGCGCGGTGGCGCTGATGGGTTCGCTCGCCGGCAACGGCAGCTTCAAGCTCGAGAACGCGCGTGTGGTGCGTCTCGATCCGGCTGCGTTCGAGACCGTGATCCGCGCGGTCGACCAGGGCCTGCCCATCGATGCCAATCGGATCAGGGATCGCGTGGAGGCCGCGCTCGCAAGCGGCGTCTTTGTGGCGCCGCTCGCCGAGGGCACGATCACTGTCGAAGCCGGTCACGCGCGGCTCGGCAGCCTCATGGTGCGGGCGCCGCGCGCCGATCTCGCCGTGAACGGCGGTATCAACCTGATCGATGGCGCGCTCGATGCGCGCCTGACCCTGCTCGGCGCGGGCGGCGCGGGTGCTCCCGCCAACACCCGGCCGGAGGTCCTTATCATGCTGAAAGGGCCGGTCGACGCGCCCAAGCGCAGCGTCGATGTCGCCGCGCTCTCGAGCTGGCTTGCGCTGCGGGCGGTGGAGCAGCAGGCGAAAAAGCTCGACGTTCTCGAAGGCCGCGAGCCGGCTGCGGCATCCGCGCGGCCCGCAATCAAGCTGCAGAGCGTGCCGACGCCGAATGCGCCCGCCGTCGAGCCGGCCGCGCCCGGTGCCGCGCAGACCGAGCCGGGGGCATCGGCTCCTAATCCGGCCGTGCGTCCGCAGCCGACGCAGCCCACCGCAACAAGCCCGCCCAAGCCCAAGCCTGCGGCGCCCGCGGCCGAACAGGCCCCGCCGCTGCCGCCGCCGATCGACATCCGCCCGGCGCCGGCGCCGCGCGCCCCGCGCACGCAACAGGGCGCGCAAGCCACACCCAGCCAGCCGCAACAGCAAAAGCCGGCGGCAGCTCCCGCGCCGCCGCGGCAGCGCTCCTTGTCGGAAATCCTGTTCGGGCACTAGTGTCCCGATTCCAAAGTTCGCACACCCTTGCGGCAATCTGATGCGAACTTCGGGTTCGGGGCACTGCGCCGCGCCAACGGCGCCGTCACCAGAGCGCGCTGCGCGCAGGCGCAAATGCTCGGTCGATTAAGCTGGCAGAGACGTGCTGAATTAGGCGGTTGGAGCGGCGGTGGCGTTCATGATGTCGCGGCTGCCCTCGCGCTCGTCCTTCTGCTCGGTGCGCCCGTTGCGATAGAAATCGAGCACGAACAGCCGAATGGCCGATGACAGGTTGCCGTGCTGGCGCTCGGTATCGATCGCCGCCACCATTTCCGACAAGGTCATGTCGCGCCCGCCGGCGATTTCCTTGAGTCCCTTCCAGAAGGCGTCCTCGAGGCTGACGCTGGTCTTGTGACCAGCGATCACGATGGAGCGTTTGACGACCGGAGATTTCATCGCTCGTCTCCCGTTTCGATCCGGTGGCGGTCGAGGTCACGGCGGGCCTTGGCGTCGCGTTTGCTCGCGAGGTCGCGTTCGGCTTTGCTGCGCCCATGCAGTAGTCGATTGGCGGCCGCTTCGCGTTCAGCGCGCTGCCGCTCCGCCCCTTTGCGTGCCCTCCGAAGGTTGACGATTTCTCCCATCTTTCGCTCGACGAGGTGGTTGGGGGTGATGCAGGTGCCCCGGCTGTGGCTTCGGGGCCAAATGCGCCCATAGCGTGGCGGCGCGTTCGGCAGGAAAGTTCCGTTAGCGCCGCCCGATCTAAGTATTAATCCTTGTATGGCGCGTATCTATCGGCATATCTTGCAAAATTCACAGTATTAATCTTGTTTATAATAATATATCCGGTGATAGAGGTGGGTCTCTGTTCGAGCCGCCCAAATCGCATGCGAATTGGTTGCCGATCTGAACTGGGGAAGGCATCGCGAATTCCCAACACCATTGTCTCGGAGAGCGCAGGGGCCCGCATCCCCGACGTCAACGCAGCATGAGCCTCACGTTGCGAGCATACCGCCATTGCTTCTCACAAAAGTTTTACCGTCCTGCGGTGGGTGGCGTGAGTCGCGGCAGCAGGCCAAAGCCGGGGCGGGCAAATTCCGTCGACGACGTCCGGGTACTGCGCGGACCGCGGTAGGACGTCCGCAAGCGCGCCGACGGTTGGTTGGGCGCGCGGCGCTACTTCTTGCGAAAGCGGTCGAGCCGCACCACGTCGGCGCCCCCCGCGGGCTTCGGCGGTTCGTCGCCCGGCTCGGGATTGGCCGGTGTGGGCACGGCGAGCGCGGCTGGGGCCGCCTCTTTGTGCTCCGCCAACGGCGCCGGTGCGCGATCCTTCCCCGCAGCGCCACCCTCCTGCGCGTCCTCGCGCGTCTCCGCGATCTCCTCGAACTGCAAGCCGAACTGGACCGAGGGGTCGAAAAAGCCCTTCACCGCAGCGAAC
>JBKPUA010000281.1:0-4400 GCA_046735815.1 Pseudomonadota bacterium | reverse complement strand
GGCCTCGACGCCGGCGTTCATTTCATGCTGTACGCGCCGGCGGCGACGCCCCGGGAGGTGGTCGCCGTGCTCAATGCGGAACTCAACAAGATCGTCGGCGATGCCACGCTGAAGCAGCGCTTCGCCGATATCGGCTTCGATCCCACCGCCACCACGCCCGACCAAGCGGCTGCCATCATGCGCAGGACCGCCGACGACTGGGCGCCCGTCATCAAGCGCCTGAACATCCGGCTGGACTGACGGGCCATCCTTGCGCTGGCCGGTTCAGGTCTATATAAGGCCGGCAACTTCACACGCGGACCTCGGCCTCAACAGCCATCCGGTGGCGCGTTCCGACCGCAAGGAAGGGCGAGCTCACGGGTCCGCGGCGGCTCAACCGGAGAACACAATATGCTTCCGGACTTCTCTATGCGCCAGCTCCTGGAAGCTGGCGTGCACTTTGGCCATCAGGCCCACCGTTGGAACCCGAAGATGTCGGAATACATCTTCGGCACCCGCAACAACATCCACATCATCGATCTCGCCCAATCGGTGCCGATGATGCATCGCGCGCTGCAGGCGGTGAGCGACACCGTCGCCAACGGCGGTCGCATCCTGTTCGTCGGCACCAAGCGCCAGGCGCAGGACGCCATTGCCGATGCGGCCAAGAAGTCGGCGCAGTACTACGTCAATTCGCGCTGGCTCGGCGGCACGCTCACCAATTGGAAAACGATCTCGCAATCGATCTCGCGCCTGCGCAAGCTCGACGAGATGCTGTCCTCGGGTGAATCCCAGGGCTACACCAAGAAAGAGCGGCTGACGCTGCAGCGCGAGCGCGACAAGCTCGACCGTGCGCTCGGCGGCATCAAGGATATGGGCGGGCTGCCCGACCTCCTGTTCGTGATCGACACCAACAAGGAGGACATCGCCATCAAGGAGGCGCGGCGCCTCGGTCTGCCCGTCGCCGCCATTGTCGACACCAATTGCGATCCCGACGGCATCAGCTTCGTGGTGCCCGGCAACGATGATGCCAGCCGCGCCATCACGCTTTATTGCGATCTCGTCGCGAAGGCGGCCATCGACGGCATCTCGCGGGCGCAGGGCGAGCTCGGGATCGACACGGGGGCGGCGGCGGAGCCGATCGCGGAGGAACTGCCGCCGGCACCGGCCGAAGGACCGGGCTACGAGGTGCTATCCGGCCCGCGCGGCGTCGCGGACGATCTCAAGAAGCTCCACCATGTCTCGCCTGCGATCGAGAAGAAGCTCAACGATCTCGGGATTTTCCACTACTGGCAAATCGCCGGGCTGGCCCCCGAAGCCGCCCGCAAGGTCGGCGAGGAGGTGGGCCTGCCGGCGCGCGTGGACGGCTGGATCGCACAGTCGAAAGAATTGACCGCGGAGTGATGCGGGTCGTCCGTGGCCTGCCACGGGGCGCGAGCACGCGGCTCGTGGCGTAGGCGGCGGCCATTGAGCGTTGCGCTCGCGTGCCGCATCCGCCTGCGGCCGCGACTCGGGCGCACCAACGAGGCGGATGCGCGGCGCAACAGCCGGCATGAGAGGACACCGATATGGCCAACAAGATCACCGCGCAAATGGTGAAGGAGCTGCGCGAGCGCACCGGCGCCGGCATGATGGACTGCAAGGCCGCGCTCGAGGAGACCGGCGGCGATATGGAGGCAGGGGTCGATCTGCTGCGCAAGAAGGGGCTCGCCAAAGCGGCCAAGAAGGCCGGCCGCGTCGCCGCCGAAGGTCTCATCGGCCTTGCGGTGGACGGCTCGAAGGGCGTGCTGGTCGAGGTCAATTCCGAGACCGATTTCGTCGCCCGCAACGAGCTGTTCCAGGGCCTGGTGAAGATGATCGCGAATGTTGCGCTCGGCGTCGGGCCCGACGTCGAGAAGATCAAGGCGGCGAAGGTGGGCAATATCACCCTGGCCGAGGCCATCGCCGAGACCGTCGCCAAGATCGGCGAGAACATGTCGCTGCGGCGCGCCTCGCAGTTGTCGGTCGGCAACGGCGTCATTGCCAACTACGTGCACAATTCGGTCGATGAAGGCCTCGGCAAGATCGGCGTGCTGGTGGCGTTGGAGTCGACCGCGGGCGGCGACGAGCTCAAGCGCTTCGGCCGCATGGTGGCAATGCATGTTGCGGCATCGAATCCGCAGGCGGTCGATCCCTCCGGCCTCGATCCGGACGTTGTCCGTCGCGAGAAGGAGGTGCTCGCCGACAAATACAAGGCGCAGGGCAAGCCCGCGAATGTCATCGACAAGATCGTCGAATCCGGGCTCAAGACCTTCTACAAGGAGGTCTGTCTGCTCGAGCAGCCCTTCATCCACGAACCGGACAAGAGCGTGTCCCAGGCGATCAAGGAAGCCGAGGGCAAGGTCGGCGCGCCGATCAAGATCGGCGGCTTCGTGCGCTACGCGCTCGGCGAGGGCATTGATCGGCCGGAAAGCGATTTCGGCGGCGAAGTCGCGGCCCTGGTCAAACCCAAGTGAGTACCATCCGCGCAATATTTAGCGGCCTGTTCCGCGGGCGCGGCGCAAGCCGCGCGCGCGGGCGATAGATCGCAGGAGCGTCCGTGACCAAACCCGTCTACCGGCGCGTGGTGGTGAAGGTCTCCGGCGAGGCGCTCGTGGGCTCCGAGAGTTTCGGCATCCATCAGCCGACGCTGGAGCGCATCGCCGCCGATCTGATCGCCGCTCAGCGCCTGGGCGTTGCCATGGCGGTCGTCGTCGGCGGCGGCAACATCGTTCGTGGCGTGAAGATCTCCCAGACCGGCATTCCGCGCGTGACCGGCGACATGATGGGAATCCTCGCCACCGTCATGAACGCGCTGGCGCTGGAGAGCGTGCTGGAAAAGGCGGGCATTGCGGCCCGCACCATGTCGGCATTGGCCATGCCCGAAATCTGCGAGACCTATGAGCGGCCGCGCGCACTGCGCCATCTCGCGAAGGGACGGATGCTTCTGCTCGCCGCCGGCACCGGCAACCCGTTCTTCACCACCGATACCACCGCGGTGCTGCGGGCGGCCGAGCTTGGCGCCGAGGCGGTGCTCAAGGCCACCGACGTCGATGGGGTCTACAGCGCCGATCCCAAGAAGGACAAGGCGGCCCGCCGCTACGAGCGTTTGAGCCATCAGGAGGCGATCGAGCGCAACCTGAAAGTGATGGATACCACCGCCTTCGCGCTTGCCCAGGAAAACCGTATGCCTATCATCGTGTTCTCGATCCGCGAAAAGGGAGCGATCACGGCGGTGCTGCGCGGAGATGGCCGCTCCACCGTCGTCGGCAGTTGAGGCGGTTGCGCACTTCGCCGACCGCCACGCGCAAGCGGCACGCTCACGGGAGCGTCTAACGGCTTCGAGGGTCGCCAATGGCAAATCCCACGCACGATATGAACGAGCTCAAGCGCCGCATGCAGGGCGCGATTGGGTTGCTGAAGCAGGAGCTGGGCGGGCTGCGCACCGGGCGGGCCTCGGCCGGCCTGCTCGAGCCGGTGCAGGTCGAGGCCTACGGCACCCACATGCCGCTCAACCAAGTCGCCACCGTCAGCGTGCCCGAGCCGCGCCTCATTTCCGTGCAGGTGTGGGATAGATCAATGGTGCACGCGGTCGAAAAGGCGATCGCCGCCTCCAATCTCGGCCTCACGCCATCGACCGAAGGCCAGGTGCTGCGCCTGCGCATCCCTGAGCTCAACGAGGAGCGGCGCAGGGAGCTGGTCAAGGTGGCGCATAAATACGCCGAAAACGCGCGCGTCGCCGTGCGTCACGTGCGACGTGACGGCCTTGACGTGCTCAAGAAGCTCGAAAAGGATCACAAGATCAGCGAAGACGACGGCACGCGCTCGTCCGAGCAGGTGCAGAAGGCGACCGATGAGGCGATCGCCGAAATCGACCGGATGCTGGCGACGAAGGAAAAGGAAATCCTCACGGTGTGAGGTGGAACGGGATGTCGAAGACCGCGCCGCTGCGCACTGCCGGGATCGGCGACGACATTGCCGTGCCGCGGCACGTCGCCATCATCATGGATGGCAACGGGCGCTGGGCGGCAGCGCGCGGATTGCCGCGCGGGGAGGGGCATCGCCGCGGCGTCGAGGCCTTGCGCCGGACGGTGCGCGCAGCGGGCGATCTCGGCATCGCGTTTCTCACCATTTTTTCCTTCAGTGCCGAGAACTGGACGCGGCCAGCCGGTGAGGTCCGCGAGTTGATGGCGCTGCTGCGCCGCTTCATCCGACACGATCTCGCCGATCTCCACCGCAAGGGCGTGCGCGTGCGCGTCATCGGCGAGCGCGAGAGCCTCGACCTCGAGATCCGGCGGCTGCTCGAGGAGGCCGAGGAGCTGACCAAGGACAACGACAAGCTCATCCTGATCGTCGCCTTCAACTACGGCGCCCGCCAGGAGATCGCCCGCGCCGCGCGCCGG
>JBKPUA010000280.1:0-3787 GCA_046735815.1 Pseudomonadota bacterium | reverse complement strand
GCTCGGCGGGTTCGCCGCCGGCGCCATCGTCGGCTCGGTACTGGCACCGCGACCCGCACCGGTCTACGTGGCGCCCGCGCCGGTCTATGTGGTGCCGCAATGCTACTGGACGCGCGGCGAGCCGATGTGGGACGGCTATCGCTGGGTCCGGCCACGCGTGCAGGTTTGCGACTGACGGACGTCGATGCGCAGCGGCGCGCGCGAGGTTGCATCACCCTGCGCGCTACAAACGCCGCCGCTGCTGCGGCTAAGAGTCGTGCCACCCTTGAGGCTCCCCATCGCTGACGCGAACGTGCGGGCTGTTAACTCGCTTTGAGAGCGAGCGGATTTTGGGCGCGTCCCCTCACCCGCGAGCGGCACCGCGGATAGGCCCAAACGCCCAGCAAGACTGTTTCCGCCAGCATTAATCGATCCGGTGTCATTCCGCGGCGCGCCAAAAGGCGCGAGCCCGGGATCCATAGCCCGGGGCCGTGGTTATGGATTCTGCGCTCCCTCGCTACGTTCGGTCGCCGGAATGACGATGGAGGGATTGGCGCACCTCATCGGAAAAATGCTCTAAGCCGCAAGAGATACGCTTGCGTGGCAAGGCAATGGCTGGAGTACACTCAATGCAACCGGCGATCGATCGAACGCTGGCCGTTACCGCGCGAGCACTTGCCGGATGAACTTGCGACCGCCTTTGACCGAGTTAGAAGCTGACCGAAAGCGCGAGGCTCCCAGCGAGATCGGCGCTCGGTCAAGTGCCGGGAGCATTTCGATCCAGCTGACCGTCAACGGCACGTCTCACGCACTCACGCTCGATCCGCGCTCCTCATTGCTGGACATCCTGCGGGAGCGACTTGCTCTCACCGGCGCCAAGAAGGGTTGCGACCACGGTCAGTGCGGCGCCTGCACGGTGCACCTCGATGGCCGCAGCGTGGTCTCTTGCCTGACGCCCGCGGTGCAGGTGGACCGACGTCAGGTGACGACGATCGAGGGCCTCTCCCCGCCGGGCGGCGGCTTGCACCCCATGCAGCAGGCCTTCATCGACCACGACGCCCTGCAGTGCGGCTATTGTACGCCGGGCCAGATCATGGCGGCGGTGTCGTGCGTGAGCGAGGGACACGCCACCTCGCCGGAACAGATCCGCGAATACATGAGCGGCAACATCTGCCGCTGCGGCGCCTATGTCGGCATCGTCGCGGCCGTAGAGGACGCTGCGACGAAGATGCGGAACACCTGAAGATGCGTCCCTTCACCTACGTGAAAGCGGCAACGGCTGCCGACGCGGTTCGGGCGATCACAGCCGTCGGTCCTGGAGCACGCTTTCTGGCGGGTGGCACGACGCTTTACGACCTGATGAAACTCAACGTCGAGGCGCCCGCCAGCATCATCGATGTCAATTCGCTCGCGGAGCTGCGCGATTTCGACACTTCCGGCTCGAGCGAGTTGGTGTTCGGCGCGCTGGCGCGGATGAGCGACGTCGCCGCCGATCCCTGGCTGGTGACGGACTATCCGGCGCTTTCGGAGTCATTGTGGAGCGCGGCGTCGCCACAGCTTCGCAACATGGCAAGCCTCGGCGGCAACCTACTCCAGCGCACCCGATGCGCCTACTTTCGCGGCGGCGAGCCGTTCGCCTGCAACAAGCGCAAGCCCGGAAGCGGCTGCTCTGCCAGGGACGGGTTGAACCGCGGCCTCGCCCTGCTCGGCGGCAGCGAGAGCTGCATCGCCGTTTATCCCGGCGACTTTGCAATCGCCTTGGCCGTCTTCGATGCCAAGGTGGACGTCCTCGGGCCTAATGGTCAAAGAACGATTGCGCTCGACGATCTGTACCGGGAGCCGGGCGCCACACCCAATATCGACACCACGCTGGAGTTCAACGAGCTGATCTTGCGCATTCGTGTGCCGCGGACGCCGCTGGGCCGTGCTTCGACCTACAACAAGATCAGGGATCGGGAATCCTTCGCATTCGCCCTCGCCTCGGCGGCGGTGGCCCTCCAGATGGATCGCGACACGGTGGGCGACGTGCGCATCGCCCTTGGCGGTCTCGCCACTCGTCCGTGGCGCGCCCGCGCGGCCGAGAAGATTTTGATCGGCCGGCCGCTGAGCACGCAGGCCGCTCGCGCGGCGGGCGACGCAGCATTGCAGGGTGCCAAGGCCAGCGACGACAACCGTTTCAGGATCGAGCTGGGCGCCCGAACGGTTGCCGACGCCCTGATGATTGCGAAGCAAAGGGCTTTTGGCCGATGAGCGATGCGCCCTTCCGCGATGCCCCGCGCGTCGACGCCCATGACAAGGTGCGCGGTGCGATCCTGTTCGGCGCCGATCACACGCGACCCGACATGCTCCACGCAGCGCTCGCTGTCGCGACCATCGCGAAGGGGCGCACTACGAGCATCGACACCCGGGCTGCTGGCGCCGTTCCCGGCGTTCGGCTGATCCTGACCCACGAAGATCTCGGCCACGTAAAGTCCGCCGGCTTTGTGATGGCCGGAGGCCATGCCTTTCAAAGCCTCCAGCCGATGCTGTCGCCCGCCATCGCCTATCGCGGCCAGCCGATTGCGCTGGTGGCAGCCGACAGGCTCGAAATGGCGATCGAGGCTGCCGAGCTGATCCGAGCCACGTACGCGACGGAACCTGCCAGTGTGACGCTCGATGCGCCGGGGGCCGAAATTGTCGATCAATCGGATGGCGCCGCCAAGAAAGCTTGTTCCGACATCATCGCCGGCAATGCCGACAAGGCATTTGATGCAGCCCCGGTAAAGATCGACGCACGCTTCATCACCGCCCCGCAGCACCACAACCCGATCGAGCTCATCGCCACGATCGCCGAGTGGAAGGATGGCAAGCTCACCCTGCACGAAGGCACTCAGAACGCAGACGGCCTCCGCTACGGCGTGGCTGCCGCTCTGGGCCTGACGCCGGACCGCGTGGAGGTCGTATCCCCTTTTGTCGGCGGGGGCTTCGGCCAGAAGTACGCGCTGCAGATGCAGACGGTGTTGGCGGCGGTAGCAGCGCGCCGCTTGAGCCGCCCGGTCAAGCTGGTCGTTCCCCGCGCCCAGATCTTTAATGACTCCAGCTTCCGTCCGGCCATCCACCATCGGGTAAAGCTCGGCGCCGACCGCTCGGGCCATATGGTCGCCGCGATCCACGAGGTGGACGCGCAGACGTCGCGATACGACTTGTTTCCCGCCCACTATACCGAGGTGTCATCGCGTTTGTACGGGATCAAAAATTTTCGCGGGCGCGAGCGGTTCGTGCGCACCGACGTGCAGACCCCGGGCTATATGCGCGCGCCGTTCGAGCACGCGGCCTGCTTCGCGCTGGAATGCTGTGTCGACGAGCTGGCCTACGCTCTCGGTCGGGATCCGGTCGCTTTGCGATTGGCGAACGACACCGCAATCGATCCCATCACCCAACTGCCGCTCTCCTCCCGCCATGTCGCCGAGTGTCTGCGGCGCGGCGCCGAACGCTTCGGGTGGAGCAAGCGCACCATGGCCCCGCAGTCGATGCGCGCGCACGATGGATCATTCATCGGCTGGGGCGTCGCCATAGGTACCTATCCATGCCTCATCATACCCGCCATCGCGCGACTCAGGGTGACCGTCGACGGCGGCGTAGTCGTCACCATCGGCGGGCACGAGATGGGGCAAGGGATGCGCACCGCGCTCGCCGCCGCTGTCGGCCGCAAGCTTGGCGTTCCGGCGGCGATCGTCGCGACGGTCATCGGCGACACGCGCGCTGGTCCCCAGCACATGACCGCTGCATCCTGGGGCACGGCCTCCGCCATTCCAGCCGCCATTGAAGC
>JBKPUA010000279.1:0-5427 GCA_046735815.1 Pseudomonadota bacterium | reverse complement strand
GATCTCGAACTGCTCGGCGTTCTGGTGATAGCTCTGCAGCATGCAGACCTTCGATACGTCGGGAAAACCGAGCACGCGATCCGAGGTGGCGTTGTTGAACTCGGCCGCCTCGAGCAATCCGCGATCCATGGCGGATACGATCTCGCCGCCCGGCAGCGCGTTGACCGCCGCGCCCAATCCAGTGAACACGTCAATCGAGATGCCTACGGTCCGGAATTTGAGGCCTTTGAAATCATCGACCTTGGTGACCGGCTTCTTGAACCAGCCGAGCGGCTGCGTCGGCATCGGCCCGTAGGGGAAGGACACGACGTTGGCGCCGATCGAGGCGTAGAGCTTGGTCAGCAGCTCCTTGCCGCCGCCGTATTTGTGCCAGGCGAGCAGCATGTTGGCGTCCATGCCATAGCCCGGACCCGAGCCCCACAACGCCAGCGCGGTCTGCTTGCCGTAATGATACACCAGCACGCCGTGGCCGCCGTCGAGCGTGCCCTTCGAGACGGCGTCGAGCAGGCCGAAGGCGGGCACCACGGCGCCTGCGGGCAGCACCTCGATCTTGAGGTCGCCGCCGGTCATGTCGTTGACCTTCTTGGCGTAATCGAGCGCGTATTCGTGGAAGATGTCCTTCGAGGGCCACGTGCTCTGCCAGCGCATATTCACGGGCCCTTGCGCCTTGACGACGCTGGGCGCGGCCACGGTTGCGGCGGTCGCCAACGCCGCCCCGCGCAGGAATCGGCGGCGCGTCGTCGGCGCGGGTGAAGATTTCTCGGTCATGTATTTCCTCCCTCGCTTTGAAGGTTTGAGATGACGTTTTTTGTCATCTTCTGCAATGAACCGCCCGGATAAGCAACTATTCCGGCGTGGCGTAGGTTGTAGGGGGTGACATCGCGCCGTACAAGGCTCGAATCGCCTCGCGGCAAGCGCCGCAGCGACGCAGGGGAGCCGCAGCGAACGGCTGCACCGCGCCGACGGTGCCGAGCGGGATTGGCTGCGCCGATGCCCTTTCGGCCGCCGCCTTGTGCTAAAGTCGAATACGGCGGGGCGCGACCGGATCACAGGCACGGCTCCAAGCGCCGTGGAGCGCGACGATCGGCCCGCGCGAGGCTATTGAGTGGCGCATGTTCTTGTCGGCGAACCGGTACCCACTTCGCCGGAACATGCGCTAACCAGTCGGGCCAAGAAGTCGGCCAACGCGATCCGCACCGTCCAGGACCGCAATCTTCCAACCGTCGCCGGCAGACAGGAGAACGCTTGTGTCACGCCTCCTTTCGACGCTCGCCATCATCTGGCGACTTGCCCGTCCGTATTTCTTTTCCGAGGACCGCTGGGCCGGCCGCATTCTGCTCGGCGCCGTGATCGCCATCGAGCTCTCGATCGTGGCCATCAACGTCATGCTCAATCAATGGAACAACCGATTCTACAATGCGCTGCAGGAGCGCAATTGGGACAACTTCGTCTGGGAGCTGTTGTTCTTCTGCGCGCTGGCCGCCGTCTTCATCGTGCTCGCGGTCTATCAGCTCTATCTCAATCAATGGCTGCAGATCCGCTGGCGGCGATGGATGACGGCGCAATATCTCGATCATTGGCTCGCCGCCGGCAATCACTATCGCATGCAGCTCCTCGGCGACGCCGCCGACAATCCCGACCAGCGCATCGCCGAGGACATCAACCTGTTCATCGATCGCACGCTCTCGCTCACGGTCGGACTGCTCAGCGCAATCGTGACGCTGTTCTCGTTCGTGACCATCCTGTGGATGCTATCCGCCGCCGCGCCGCTGCACCTGTTCGGGACGAGCTTCACCATCCCCGGCTATCTGGTCTGGGCGGCGCTGCTCTACGCGCTGGTGGGAACGGTATTGACCCATCTCATCGGCTGGCCGCTGGTCACGCTCAATTTCCGCCAGCAGCGGTTCGAGGCCGACTTCCGCTTCAATCTCGTGCGGGTACGCGAGAATTCCGAGCAAATCGCGCTCCTGAGCGGTGATTCCGCCGAGCGCGAGCGGCTGCTCGACCGCTTCGGACGGGTAGTCACCAATTTCATGCTGATCATGCAGCGCACCAAGCAACTGACCTTCCTGACCGCAGGCTATACCCAGGTATCGACCATCTTTCCGTTCATCGTGATCAGCCCCGCCTATTTCGCCGGGGCGGTGCAATTGGGCGGCCTGATGCAGACCGCCTCCGCTTTCACCAGCGTGCAGACAGCGCTCTCCTATTTCATCAACGCCTATCGCGTGCTGGCGGAATGGCGGGCGGTGGTCGCGCGCCTCGATGGCTTCAACATCGCGGTCGAGAAGGCGCAGGCCGCGGCGGTGGCGGACCCGGCGGTCGTGGTTGCGCCGCGCGCCGAGGAGGATTCGCTGACCATCGATCGGCTGCTGGTGCGGCTGCCGGAAGGCTCCGCGTTGGTCGCGGCCCACGACGTCAAGATCGCGCCGGGCGATCGCGTGCTCGTCACCGGCCCCTCGGGCGCTGGCAAGTCGACCCTGTTCCGGGCGATCGCGGGCACTTGGCCGTTCGGCGCTGGCACCGTGTCCGTGCCCAAGGACGCGAAGGTGATGGCGCTGCCGCAGCGACCCTATTTCCCGATCGGGAGTCTCGCCGCCGCCGTCACTTACCCGGCCGAGGCCGGGACTTTCGACAGCACAGCGCTGGCCGAGGTCATTACCGCGGTGGGCCTGCCGATGCTGGCCGGACGGCTCAGCGAGGACGCGCACTGGAACCGGATGCTATCGCTCGGCGAGCAACAGCGCCTGGGCATCGCCCGCGCCATCCTGCATGCGCCGGACTATCTGTTCCTCGACGAGGCCACTGCCTCGCTCGACGAAGCGGCGGAGGCCGCGCTCTATCGCCTGCTCGACGAGCGGCTCAAGGGCTGCACAATCGTGTCGATCGGCCACCGCTCGACCTTGTCGGCCTTTCACGGCCGCGGCCTCACGCTGGTGCGCGAAGGGCACCTTCATCGCGTTCGCGAGGCCGCGCTCGCGCCCGCGCATTAGAGCTGGAGCATGTGCCAAGCGAAGGCCAGCAGGCACGCTCCGACAGCGACCGATTGTTGATCAGGACCGGCAGCGCCGCGCGCGAAGGTCTCCAGCGTGCGTCTCATGATCAGCACCAAAAGCAAGGGCGGCGGCCCGTGCAGAGCCGCCGCCCGTGGATCGTATCGATATCGACTTACTTCAGGTTCGCCATGGCGGTGAGATCGAACTTGCCGGTGGCGACGAAGGTCGAGCCGCACCAGCTGGAGCCGAACCCACCGGGATTGATGGCGGTGAAGCTCCCGTCGAAGCGCGCGGTGTTGTCGCTGGTGAAGGCGTTGCAGTCACCCTTGTTCATGTCGGTATCGTAATAGCGCAGGTCGAGCGTGAACACGCTCTTGGTGATGCCGATGCCGACGTTCCAGGTGGTGTAGCTCTTGTACGGAATGCCGTTCGGGAACGGCGGGGTGCAGCCCGGGAAACCCACCTGGGTGCAATAGAACGCTTCGCTCGTGCCCAGGAACCAGTGGCCGGCCTCGCCGGAGAGATACAGGCCCCAGCCCTCGGGCATGGCCGCGCTCGGAGCCGTGAACTTCGCACCACCGGACACATAGGTGCCGTTCGCACCGGAATTGAGCACGGAGGGCGAGTAGTACACGGCGCCCGCCAACCCGAACTGGTCATTCACCGTATACGTGGCCTTCGCGTACGATTCCCAGAAGGTCAAGTCCTTCTTGATGACGTTGCCGTTGACCGGCAGATAGCCGTTCTCCAAGCAGTCGTTGCCGAACACGGGGGCGATGCTGCCGTTGAAGCAGGATCCGCCCGGATACCAGTAGACGATAGCGCCGAAGTCGAGCGCGAGCGGACCAAAGGTCGGCCGGAAACCAATGGTGCCGTCGATCTCGGCAGCGGCCCGGTTCGGGAACGAGATGCTCGAAGCCGCGACACCGGCGTAGAGCTGGAGGTACGGGGTCACGTTATACCGCGGCTCGAAGTAGACGTTGCCCGACGGATTATGGTTGGACTGAGTGATGCCGCGAAAAATGTAGTCGCTCGTGATGCCCGCGCCGAAAGCGAAGTCCCACGGATTCGGCGGCGCCGCCGGCGGCGGCGCCTTCACTTTGAGATCGGCAGCGAATGCCGGCGTCGCGATCGCGACGGCGGTCATTGCGGATAGAACAAGCTTTTTCATCTGATGCCCCTTTTCAGTGTCACGCCACCCCGGCGCTATCCCCTTCCAAACCGACCGCGACCGTGTTTTCCCCCAACAGTCGCGTCCCCTGCAGTCATCGACACGTAACAACACGACCAGAAATGTGAGAAGGAGAATCCTGCAGCAACTGCCTGTTTATTAGGCGAATTTCGAATTTTAGGATTGAAAGAATCGAAGTGTTGCCAATCCACCACAACGGTGGCCCAGCACAGGACACCGTCGGCAACGGTGGCAGCACGATCCCGTTCGCAACTAATGCACAGGCAGAGCACCGCGGCGGCCGCGATGTGGCGGCCGACCGCACGCCGCGAGGAGGGCGAGGCTATCGGCGACCGCTCAAGCGGCGGCCTTCTTGCGATTCGCGTCGAGGCGAGAATCGACCAGCGCCACGGTCGCGTCGATCACGGGGTTGCGCAGCCCCTTCTGCGCCGCAATGAGCTGCACCAGCTTGTCGGCGCGCTCGATATTGGGCACGCCGTTGTTGAGCGCGCGCGCCGCCGACGATGGACGCGTGAGCGACTGCGCGGCCGCGGCATATTTCTCGAACGGCACCAGGTCGTCCCGCTCGGCACCGAGCTTGACGCAGAGGTCGACGACGAAATTGTAGACCGAGCGTGACGCCGCGACGTCGGCATGCACCGCGTCCTTGATGTTGATGGCGCCATCCTTGGTGACGCAGCGGTAGTTGCCGGTCAACAGCATCGCCCACTTGGCGAGCGGCACGAAGATCGAGTCGTGCACCTTGAGCTTTACCGGCAGCTCGATCTTGCCCTCGGGCGTGTCGAGCCGGATGGCTTCGATCTCGTCCTGCAGCTGGCGCAGGATGGCGGTGTCCTTGTCGGCATCGAAACGCGCCACCTTGAAATTGGTCGGCAGCGTGACCTGCAGGACGTTGACCTTCTCGTCCGGCGGACGGATCGCCTGCGGGTCCGGGCTGCACAGCGTCAGGACCGCGGGATCGAAGCTGTCCCAAACGCTCGGGTCGGTGTAGGCCGGCTTCAATGGGTCGGTGTCGAGACCCGGGATGCGCTTGAGGTAGGGCAGCGGCGGCATGTTCATGATCGACATGCAGGGCACTTTGGACTTGGCCACGGCGTCCAGCAGCTGGCGTACGCCGGGGGAGCGGTATTGCGGCTCCTGCATCGCGAGACCGACGAGATCGTAGTCGGCCGGGTTGACGTCGCCGGGTCCCCCCGCCGACACCTTGCCGGGCAGCTTGCGCGAGTCGAGCTCGACCGG
>JBKPUA010000278.1:0-2144 GCA_046735815.1 Pseudomonadota bacterium | reverse complement strand
ACATGGATGAGAGTCGGCGGCAGGCTCGCCGGATCGCCGTAAAGTGGAGAGGCGTAGGGCGAGCGCGGATCGGCGCCGGCGAGATAAAGCTCGACTGCCCTCGGCATCAACTCAACCGGCACCATCGGATCGGAAAAGCCGCACTCAGTGAGGGATTGCCCGGTCAGCGCCAGATCGGTCCACGGCGAGAGCACGACGGCAGCGGCCGGCAAAGGTGAACCCGCATCGCGCAGACGCATCATGCTCGCGAGCGCAAGCCCGCCGCCGGACGAATCCCCGAGAAACGCCACGTGGCGCGGCTCGGCGCACTCGGCGATGAGCCATCGATAGGCAGCCGTCACATCCTCGATGGCCGCCGGAAACGGATGCTCGGGCGCAAGCCGGTAGTCGATGCACAACACCCGCGCGCCGGTCACGTCGGCGATGCGCCAGGTAAAATCGCGAAACAGCGCGGGAAAGCCGAGCACATAGGCGCCGCCGTGCAGGTACAGGACGTATCGGTTTGGAAGCGAGCGGAGCGTGGCGATCCGCTCGGCTTTGACACCACCGGCGTCAACTACCATCAGCTCGGTTCCGCGCGGCGGGGGTGGCACGAGATGCGCGAAGCGGGCCACCCGTCGACGGACATCCTCGATTTGAATGTCCGATGGAGACCGTGGCCGCATGAACCAGGGCAGGCAGAAGCGGACAAGCTCGGCGCGCAGACTCATTTGCCTCCTGACTGGCCCCCGCGAATTGGATATCCTGCGATGCGATCCTGGCTCGTTGAGGGTCGGATGCAATTCCATCAGCTAAACCAGTTCGCGCGTGGCGAAAGGCGGCATGCGGCCGCGGTCCAACTTTGCCCTTCGCCGCTGCTCGGCCGGCGTCGCTTCATGCTCGGAACCGCTGCCGCCTTGGCGGTGGGCTGCTGTCCCGCCGAGGCCAACGTCCCGGTCCCTTACGACTGGGACGCTGCGCCACCGATGGATGACAAATTGAGCTTCATCGAGTGGATGGTCAGGAACCGCGACGAGGAGGCGGGCTTTCTCGGCCAGCGCTGGGATCGGTTCAGGCAGGCGGTCGCCAGGGGCGACCTCTGGGACCAGCGCGACATGCGGGCATTTCTTCTGACGCCGCGCGAACATTTCGTCACCAATCTCAATCTCAGCCGCGCCTATGGACCGCATCCTCTCGGCATCGGCTACGGAGTGACGATCAGCGATCCGCACATCGTCGCGCGCATGACCAGCGCGCTGAATGTTGCGCGCGGCGACAGAGCGCTAGAGGTCGGAACCGGTTCCGGATACCAATCGGCCTATCTCGCCAATCTGACCGACAAGGTGTGGTCGATCGAGATCATCAAGCCGCTGGCGGAGCGCACCCGCCGTCTTTACGAGTCCCTGATCGAGCGCGGCTATGACGAGTACAAGTCGATCTCGACCAGGCACGCCGACGGCTACTACGGCTGGGAGCAGGAGGCTCCCTTCGACAAGATCATCGTCACCTGCGCCATCGACCATATCCCGCCGCCGCTTTTGCAGCAGATGAAGCCGAACGGCATCATGGTGATTCCGGTCGGCCCACCCGGCGCGCAGCATGCGCTCAAGATCACCAAGCAGGAGGCGGCCGACGGCTCGATCAGCATCGCGCGCTCGGACATCTATCACGGCGGCCGAGTTTCTTTCGTGCCGTTCACCAGGCTCGAAGGGGACTTGATCAAGGGCACCCCGAGTACAAGTGACTGGCGTTTCTAGATCTGGGGCAGGTCAGGGGGCTGATCCCGTATCCGCTGCGGCGTGAGGGTTTCTGAGCTTGACCCAACTGGGACAATTCCGCCAGAAAAGATGCAGTGCGATGCTTATTATTCCGTTTGCCGACATGATCCGCGGCGCGCCCGCTAGTGCCCCGAACCCGAAGTTCGCACACGTTGTGCTGCAAAAGCGGTTGCGAACTTCGGAATCGGAACACTAGCTGGACTGGGGCGCGGTCGATGAAGGAGAGGTGACATGAAATCCTGCTGGTATCCGGCGATCACGGCGGCGGCGATTGTTCTTGGTTCAAGCGCGGCACTCGCCCAGCCTTGGCCGTCCAAACCGATCCGGGCCTTCATTCCATTCGCCGCCGGCAGCGCAACCGATATCGTGCCACGTGCACTGTTTGAG
>JBKPUA010000277.1:0-40974 GCA_046735815.1 Pseudomonadota bacterium | reverse complement strand
CCCATATTGGCGATGATCGGCACTCTGAGCGTTACCATGCCCACGACGCGTCCTTGCGGGTCGAGCGCGGCGGCGCCGGAGAAGCCAGGCTGCGGCGGCGGCTCCAGCGTCTCGCCCTTGAGCTTCACGGCTGCGGTCGAGACCGCGCTGCCGCCGCCCTGATTTTGCGGATCGGCAATGCCGATAGCGGTGAGGTCTGGTGCTTGTGTGGCATCGCCGTCGAGCGCCGCGGGCGCAAGATCGCCTGCGCCATGGACCTGCAGCAGCGCAAGCTCGCTGCTCCTGTCCTCAGCCAGCCGATCGGCATCGCCATATCCGCCCACCACGAACACGTTGCAGCCGTAGGTCAGCTGGCGGTCAGTGATGATGTGGCCGGCCGTGCTCACCACGATGCCGGTGCCGTATTCCACCTTGCGCTTGGGTGGTGGACCGAGCTGCGCGGCGTCGGCTGTGCCGGGGAACGGCGCGAATGCGCTCGACATCACCACTACGACCGGATCCATGATAGGTTCGGTGGCCTGGTCGTAGAGCACGCTCATGCCGCGCACCTCGCCATCCCTGATCGCGGCGCGCACATAGAACTTCTTCAGGTTCTGCATGCCCGACAGGATGAAGAAATCCGGCCGCAGCAGGTTGACCTCGAGCTTGCGCGTCGGCGGCTCCTTCTTCTGCTGCTCGTATACGGCGGCGAGCGTCGTCCCGGGCTCCCTGATCTTGAAGGTCTCGATTTGAATCTGCCCCTGCGCCGAGGACCAGCGGGTGCCGGTCCGGCTCTGGCTCTTGTTGGCCACGTGCTTGGTCGGCAGCCCCATGCGCGCGCCGGTGACCGGATCGTCCACCATGCTCCAGCCGACCTGGGCCTGCTTGGCCCTGGCGGCGTCAGCGAGCGCGGCGCGCTGCTGCGCGTCGAGCACGCCGGTCTCCTTGAACTTGCGATCGCGCTGAAAGGCCTTGATGGCCGCCGTGGTTCGGTCGTTGAGCTCGCCAGTGACCAGGCCGTTGTAGTCGCCGGTCCAGGCCAGATCGAACTGGATGGCCATGCGCTCGGCGAGCGTCAGGGCAGCGTCGCGCGTCGGTGTGGGTGGCGCCGGTTTGCGCGCCTTGGCGTTCCGTCCGGCCGGCTTCGCGGTCGCGCCTGCTTGCGGGCTCGCGCTGTCGGCCTGGGCCACCGCGGGCAGCACAAAAAGGAGAACAGCGAGAATCGCAGCTATGGTCAGCATCGGAACCCCTGTGCCCAAAGCAGCCCGATCATACATCTAGCGGGGCTACACCAACGAGGACTTCTCGCGCGTGCCAGTGTATGCCGACGACGGTACCGCGAGGAGCAAGGACCATGCTCAGTCCGCAGGAGCTCGAACGTTACGCGCGCCACATCGTCCTGCACGAGGTCGGCGGTCCGGGCCAGCAGGCGCTCAAGCGTGCGCGTGTGCTGGTGATCGGTGCCGGCGGGCTGGGCGCGCCGGCGCTGCTCTACTTGGCCGCGGCCGGGGTCGGCACGCTCGGGGTCATCGACGATGACGTGGTCGCGCTGTCGAATTTGCAGCGCCAGGTGATCCACGGCACGCCCGAGATCGGCGCGTCAAAAACCGAAAGCGCGGCGGCGGCGATTCGTCGCCTCAATCCCCATGTCGCGGTCGAGACCCATGCATCGCGGCTCACCGCGACCAACGCCCTCGAGCTGATCGGCCGCTACGACATCGTCGCCGACGGCTCCGACAACTTCGCCACGCGCTATCTCGTCTCCGATGCTTGCTTCTTTGCGAAGAAGCCCCTGGTCACCGCCGCCGTCGGCATCTTCGACGGCACCCTCACCACTATTCGCGCGCACGAAAAAAGATCGGACGGCACGCCCAACCCGACCTATCGCTGCCTGTTTCCCGAGCCCCCTCCGCCCGGCACCGTGCCGGCTTGCGCAGAGGCCGGCATTCTCGGCGCGCTCACTGGCGTGCTCGGCTCGCTGATGGCGCTTGAGGTCATCCGCGAGATCGTCGGTTTCGGCGAGGGCCTGGTCGGCCGGCTGGTCATGTTCGACGCGCGCTCTATGCGCTTCGAGACGCTGCAGTACGGCTGGGATCCCGCCAATCCGCTCTCCGGCGAGCACCCCACGATCAGGGGACTGAGGACGGAGGTCGGATGACAGAGGTCAGAGAGGCGGTGCCGGGCTCGGGTATCCGACATCCGACATCTGACCTCCTCACTTGCTCCAGGTCGCGACCGCTGCGGTCCCCTTCACCACCGACCATTTGTTGTCGCCGGCGGTAAGGATGCGGAAGCAGTTCGGCTTGGAGCCTTTCCAGGTGGTACAGAAGCCGTCATTGCTGAGCTTCCAAGTGCCTTCGCCTTTGGCGCCGGCGGTGCCGACCGGCTCGCGGGTCATCTTGCCGTCTGCCGTGAACACCATCTTGAATTTGATGTTCGATGGCGTGGACGAGGTGAAGGCCTGACCGGTGAAGAAGGTCGATTGGATTTCGTTTGGTGCCAGCGCCGCGGCCAAGGCAGGCGCGGTCACCGCAATGACGGCCACAGCAGCCGCAAACAATGCGCGCATCAGCGTTTCCCCCTGCAGTTGCGTTGGTTTGATGATACAGCAAATTGTGGGGAACCGCAGCACGCGTCGGCGGCCGTCGCGCTCGGATCAGGAGGTGCGGGCCTGATGACGAGTGCCGATGGGGATCGAGTGCGCCTTGCCGCCACCGGTCCGACGGGGCGACGTCCTCACAGCATCGATGGCAGCACGCGGTCCGGAGGGCGATGCCCGTCGAGGAAGGTCTTGATGTTCACGATGACTTTCTCGCCCATGTCGACGCGGCCCTCGAGCGTCGCCGAGCCCATGTGCGGCAGCAGCACCACCTTGCCGAGCCGCGCGAGCTTGACGAGCTTCGGGTTCACCGCCGGCTCGTGTTCGAATACGTCGAGACCCGCGCCGGCGATCTCGCTCGCCCCGATGAGGCGCACCAGCGCGTTCTCGTCGATCACCTCCCCGCGCGCGGTATTGACGACATAGGCCTGCGGGCGGATGAGCTTGAGCCGGCGCGCGGAGAGCAAATGGTAGGTCGCAGGCGTGTGCGGGCAATTGACCGAGATGATGTCCATGCGGGCGAGCATCTGGTCGAGGCTCTCCCAATAGGTCGCGGTGAGCTCCTCCTCGATCTTCGCCGCCAGGCGGCGACGGTTGTGGTAGTGGATCTGCAGGCCGAAGGCGCGGGCGCGACGTGCCACCGCCTGGCCGATCCGTCCCATCCCGATGATCCCCAGGCGCTTGCCCCAGATGCGGTGGCCGAGCATCCAGGTGGGCGACCAGCCGTTCCACGGCTTGTCCTCGCTCAGCACGGCGGCGCCCTCGGCGAGACGACGCGGTACCGCGAGAATGAGCGCCATGGTCATGTCGGCGGTATCCTCGGTAAGGACGCCCGGCGTGTTGGTCACGGTGATGCCGCGGCTGAGCGCGGTCGCGACGTCGATATGATCGACCCCGTTGCCGTAGTTGGCGATCAGCTTGAGCCGGTCGCCCGCCTTGCTCAGCACCGATGCGTCGATGCGGTCGGTAACCGTGGGCACCAGCACGTCGGCACTCTTCACCGCCGCGGCCAGCTCGGCCGGCGTCATGGGCTTGTCATCGAGGTTGAGGCGGGCGTCGAAGAGCTCGCGCATGCGCGTCTCGACGCTGTCCGGAAGCTTGCGTGTGACGACGACCAGCGGCTTTTTGCGATTCGTCATGGTTCGACCCCTCGCCAGCCCGCGACCCGCGAAGGGCGCCGCTCCCTCCGTTCAGGCCTCCTTAACCACCATGCCCGACACTAGTGTCTCGATTCCGAAGTTCGACGCGGGCGGGACCGCAAGTCCCTCTGTCGCAGACACCCTCTGTAACAGATGGAGGTGCGAAGACAAGCGCTCGCGCCGCCACCGCCATACGGCTGCTTTCCGCGGCCCGCCTGTCAATCATGTTGTTTCGGTGCCGCACACGGATGAGTTCGAAGCACACTTCTCCGACCGCCGCGCATTGCTGCGTGCTTGCCATGATGACGGTGCTCTCTTGCGCCTCGCCGGCGCGGGCGGCAGGAGATACTGCCGTCGGGCCGAAGAGCGGATTACCGATGCCTCGCTTCGTCAGCCTCAAGCCCGATCGCGTCAATGTGCGCGGCGGACCGACCCGCGATCACGAGGTGACCTTCGTCTATACCCGCGCCGGCCTGCCGGTGGAGATCACCGCGGAGTCGGACAATTGGCGGCGCATCCGCGACTGGGAAGGATCCGAAGGGTGGGTGTACCACTCGTTGCTCTCGGGACGGCGTACCGCCGTGGTCACGCTCAAGGACAAGACGCAGCTGGTGCCGCTCTATGATGTCGGCGACAGCAAGGGCGCAGTGGTCGCGAAACTGCAGGCGGGCGTGCTTGCTTCGGTGAAGCGATGCACCGGCAGCTGGTGCCGCATCGCGGGGCCGGGCTTCGACGGCTGGATCGTGCAGGAGCAGCTGTGGGGCGTCTATCCCAACGAAAAGGTGGAGTAGCGCTTCGGTCGATGAAGGTCACGGGCTGCGGAATCGCGCCCGTTCGAGTCGGCTATTGACGTTGCAGTGAGAGCGGATCAAACCCGCTCGCCGTAACAGTTGCAGACCTTACGGCGGGAGATCAACGCGGCTTGCGGCGCAGTCGAACCACCACGTCGATGCGCGCGACTTCATAACCTTCCGGCGGCACCGGGGTCTTGCCGACGACCACGTCGGCGTTGGGGATGTCGAGAAGGTCGTTCTCGCCCTCGATGAAGAAGTGGTGATGCTGCGATACGTTGGTGTCGAAATAGGTCTTGGAGCCGTCGACCGCGACCTGGCGCAGCAAGCCCACGTCGGTGAACTGGTGCAGCGTGTTGTAGACGGTGGCAAGCGAGACCGGGACCTTGGCCTTGGTCGCCTCCTCGTACAGCATCTCCGCGGTGATGTGCCGGTCGCCTTTGCCGAACAGGATCCAGCCGAGCGCCATGCGCTGGCGGGTCGGGCGCAAGCCGACGTCTCGCAGCATCGATTTCACGTCGTGCCACGGACAACCGGTGAGCGTGGAACGTGCGGCCGGGCTCGCGAGCCGTCCGGGGTTCTCGACCGTGCTGGTGTACGCAATGCGCGACGGTGTCATGGGCACGCCTAGCCTTCCGCTACTCTAACTCGGCAGCAATTGTTGCGTTTGTAACATATGGCCCCGAAGATGCAACTCCCTCGCAACAAGACTGGGGCAATTCTAATCTGACCCGATTGGCGGGGGCAGCTGGCTTTGCCCCCCGAATGTTAGCTATGTTAGGAGAAGTTCCAGCTTTCCGGGCGGCCAAGGACAGGGATGCGGGATGCAGGACCGGCGCACCAGCTTCGGATACGATGACCTATTGGCGTGCGCGCGCGGCGAGCTGTTCGGCGCCGGCAATGCCCAGCTGCCGCTTCCGCCCATGCTCATGTTCGACCGCATCTCCGAGATCGCGGAGGCCGGCGGCGAGTATGGCAAGGGGCTGGTTCGGGCGGTGCTCGAGCTCAAGCCGGATCTGTGGTTCTTTCCCTGCCACTTCAAAGGCGATCCGGTCATGCCCGGCTGCCTCGGTCTCGACGCGCTGTGGCAACTGCTCGGATTCTTCCTGGGCTGGCTCGGGGCGCCCGGCAAGGGACGCGCGCTCGGCCTCGGTGAGCTGAAATTCTCCGGCCAGGTGCTTCCGACCGTCAAGAACGTCGTCTATGGGATCGATGTCAAACGGGTCATGCGCAGCAAGCTGGTGCTCGGCATTGCCGATGGCTGGCTCTCGGCAGACGGGTCGATCATCTACCGGGCCATGGACCTCAAGGTCGGCCTGTTCCGCGACGAGGCAATGCAGCCGAGCGGCGGCTGACGCCGGCCGGCGCGCTCCCGCCGCGACCAAGATGCGGACGAGGCATGCATGAGACGGGTCGTCGTCACCGGGATGGGCATTATCTCATCCATCGGCAACAACACCCAGCAGGTTTTGGCGAGCCTGCGCGAAGCCAAGTCAGGGATTTCGCGCGCCGACAAATATGCCGAGCTCGGTTTCCGCTGCCAGGTGCATGGCGCGCCCTCGCTCAACGCTGAAGAGACCGTCGATCGCCGCGCCATGCGTTTTCTCGGCGGCGGCGCCGCCTGGAATCACGTGGCGATGGAGCAGGCGATCCGCGATGCCGGCCTGGACGAGGGGGACATCTCCAACGAGATGACCGGCATCATCATGGGCTCGGGCGGACCATCGACGCGCGCCATCGTCGAGGCTGCCGATGTCGCGCGCAACAAGAGCCCGAAACGAGTCGGTCCCTTCGCCGTACCCAAGGCCATGTCGTCCACCGCCTCGGCCACACTCGCGACCTGGTTCAAGATCAAGGGCGTCAACTATTCGATCTCGTCCGCCTGTGCGACCTCGAACCATTGCATCGGCAACGCGGCCGAAGTGATCCAGATGGGCAAGCAGGACGTGATCTTCGCGGGCGGCTGCGAGGAGCTCGACTGGACGCTCTCGGTGCTGTTCGACGCCATGGGTGCCATGTCCACGGGCTTCAACCAGACGCCAAGCAAGGCGTCGCGCGCCTACGACATCGATCGCGACGGCTTCGTCATTGCCGGGGGCGCCGGCGTGCTGGTGCTGGAAGAGCTCGAACATGCCAGGGCGCGCGGAGCGCGCGTCTACGCCGAGGTTGCGGGCTACGGCGCCACTTCCGACGGCTTCGACATGGTGGCGCCCTCGGGCGAAGGCGCGGTGCGCTGCATGCGGATGGCGCTGCGAAATGTCAAGGCGCCGGTCGACTACATCAACCCGCACGCGACTTCGACGCCGATCGGCGACCTCAAGGAAATCGAAGCGATCCGCGAGGTGTTCGGCGACAAATGCCCGCCGATCGCGGCGACGAAGTCGCTCACCGGTCATTCGCTCGGTGCCGCCGGCGCGCAGGAGGCGATCTATTGCCTGCTCATGATGAACAACGGCTTCATCTGTGAAAGCGCTCATATCGAGACGCTCGATCCGGCCTTCGCCGACATGCCGATCCTGCGCGAGCGGCGCGACAACATGAAGCTCGGCTGTGTGCTGTCGAATTCGTTCGGCTTCGGCGGCACCAACGCCTCGGTGGTGCTCAAGCGCCTCGAGGTGTGAGCGCGCGACGAAAGGGGCTGGCGACTTCCGCCGGCGGGTTGCGGACGGCAACGTGGTGGGCTTGAACGCGATGACGCAGTTGATGCAAGGCAAGCGCGGGCTGGTGATGGGGGTCGCCAACGACCACTCGATTGCCTGGGGCATTGCCCGGACGCTGGCGGCGCAGGGCGCGACGCTTGCCTTCACCTATCAGGGCGAGGCGCTCGGCCGGCGTGTGCGGCCGTTGGCGGAATCGGTAGGTGCCTCCCTGCTGCTGCCGTGTGACGTCGAGCAGCTTGCCTCGGTCGAGGCCACCTTCGCTGCCATCGCGGAGAAGTGGGGTTCGCTTGACTTCCTCGTTCATGCCATCGCCTTTTCCGACAAGAACGAGCTCCGCGGCCGCTACGCCGACACCACGCGCGAGAACTTCGTGCGTACCATGATCATCTCCTGCTTCTCCTTCACCGAAGTGGCGAAGCGCGCAGCCGCCCTGATGTCTGCGGGGGGCGCGATGCTGACGCTCACCTACAACGGTGGCCAGCGTGCGATGCCGAACTACAATGTCATGGGGGTCGCCAAAGCTGCGCTCGAAGCGTCGGTGCGCTATCTGGCGGTCGATTTCGGCTCGAGCGCCATTCGCGTCAATGCCATCTCGGCCGGGCCGATCCGCACGCTGGCCGGCGCCGGCATCACCGATGCGCGGCAAATGTTCGCCTTCCAGCAACGCCATTCGCCGCTGCGTCGCGGCGTGACGTTGGACGAGATCGGCGGCGCCGCGCTCTATCTTCTCTCCGACCTTTCCACCGGCGTCACCGGCGAAGTGCATTTTGTTGATTCCGGCTACAACGTCATCGCCATGCCGCATCCCGGCTCGCTCAAGGACGAAACCGCGGCGAACGAGCGGGCGATCGCCAAGGACGCGGCTCAGTAGATCCGCCGCTCACACCGCCGGCAGTCGCTGATCAGCGTCCACACACCAAGCTGAGTCTCCGACCGCCGGCGGCCGCGATGCGATGCGGCGAGGCCGCACCGGCCCGCCATCATGACCTGCAACCTAGATCAGGTCTAATCGTATTGCCTAAGCGGGTTGATAATAATATCTTATGGCCATGATTACCTTGCGCCAGTTGCGATATCTCGGCGCCTTGGCCGAGCACCGCCATTTCGGCCGGGCGGCCGAGGCCTGCGCGGTGACGCAACCGGCGCTTTCCATGCAGATCCGCGACCTGGAGAAGTTCCTGGGCGTGGAGCTGGTGGAAAGGCGTCAGGGCGACATCGCCTTGACCGAGGTCGGCATCGAGGTGGCCCGCCGCGGGGAGCGCATCCTTGCTGCGTCGCGCGACCTCGTCGACTTGGCCCGTCATCGCAGCCGCATCCTCAGCGGCCGGCTGATGCTCGGAATCATCCCTTCCCTCGCGCCCTACGTGCTGCCGAAGATCCTGCCGCCGTTGCAGCGCCGCTATCCGGAGCTGCGTGTGGAGTTGCGGGAAACCCAGACCAAGGTGCTGCTCGAAGAGCTGGTGCGGGGAACGCTCGACGCTGTGATGCTGGCATTGCCGGTCTTGGAGGTCGAGCTCGAGAGCGTCCGATTGTTCGACGATCCGTTCCTGTTCGCAGTACCAGCCAACGATCCGCGGCCGGCCACGGCTCGTGTCTCCGCCCACGATATCGACCCGCAACAGCTCATTCTGCTGGAAGAGGGACACTGCCTGCGCGATCAGGCGCTGGCCTATTGCGCCGACAGCAGGCGCGCCTCGGGCGGCAGCGGCGCCATGGGCCTGGGCGCGACCAGCCTTACGACAGTGATGCAGATGGTGGCCAACGGCTACGGCGTCACCCTGGTGCCGGAGGTGGCTGTCGACGTCGAGGTGCGCGACGAGCGGGTCAAGCTGTTGCGGTTCGCACCGCCGCAGCCCGGCCGCACCATCGGCCTCGCCTGGCGGCAGAGCTCCCCGCGCAAAGTCGATTTCGTGGCGCTCGGCCAGGTCGTCACGGGAACTCTTGGACGGGACACGAGGCAAAGGTCGGCCAGTGCCCCGAACCCGAAGTTTGCGCATATCGTGCCGCGCGTTCGGCCGCGAACTTCGGGTTCAAAGGGGCACTAGAATCATAGAGTTGCTAGTGGTCCTCGATTCCGAAGTTCGCAAACGAGGGTGCCGCACAAATGATGCGAACTTCGGAATCGGACCACTAGTGTGGAAAACAATGGCCGAAAGCCTCAGCGGGCGCGGGGGTAATTCTTCGGGGACGCTTCCAAATCAAAGGGCGGCCCGTGGGCCGCCCTTGTCACAACGATTCGCCCAGAGGCGCGCCGAGACCTACTCCCCGCCGGCGGCAGCTTCGCGCTGCTGCTCGGCCTCGGCCTTCTGCTTGGCCTCGAGGTCCTCGCCGGTCGCCTGGTCGACGACCTTCATCGACAGGCGCACCTTGCCGCGTTCGTCGAAGCCGAGCAGCTTGACCTTGACCTTGTCGCCTTCCTTGACGACGTCAGTGACCTTCTGCACCCGGCGCGGCGCCAGCTGGCTGATGTGCACCAGACCATCCTTGGCGCCGAAGAAGTTCACGAAGGCGCCGAAGTCCATCACCTTCACCACCGTGCCTTCGTAGATGTGCCCGACCTCGGGCTCGGAGGCGATCGACTTGATCCAGTTGATCGCGGCCTTCATGGCATCGCCGCTGGCCGACGCCACCTTCACCGTGCCGTCGTCGGAAATATCGATCTTGGCGCCGGTCTTCTCCACGATCTCGCGGATCACTTTGCCGCCGGAGCCGATCACCTCGCGGATCTTGTCGACCGGAATGTTGAACACCTCGATGCGCGGCGCATGCTCGCCCAACTGGGCGCGATGCTGGGTGAGGGCCTTTGCCATTTCGCCGAGGATATGCATGCGCCCGTCCTTCGCCTGGGCGAGAGCGACCTGCATGATCTCCTCGGTGATGCCGGCGATCTTGATGTCCATCTGCAGCGAGGTCACACCGCGCTCGGTGCCGGCCACCTTGAAATCCATGTCGCCGAGGTGATCCTCGTCGCCCAGGATGTCCGAGAGCACGCTGTAGCGCTGGTCCTCGAGGATGAGGCCCATGGCGATGCCGGCGGTCGGGCGCTTGAGCGGGACGCCGGCATCCATCAACGCCAGCGAGGTGCCGCACACGGTGGCCATGGAGGAGGAGCCGTTCGATTCCGTGATCTCCGAGACAACGCGCAGCGTATAGGGGAACTCGTGATGCGGCGGCAGCACCGGATGGATCGCGCGCCACGCGAGCTTGCCGTGGCCGATCTCGCGGCGGCGCGGCCCGCCCATGCGTCCGGTCTCTCCGACCGAGAACGGCGGAAAATTGTAGTGCAGCAGAAATGTCTCCTTGTAGGTCCCCTGCAACGCGTCGATCCACTGTTCGTCCTCGCCGGTCCCCAGTGTCGCCACCACTAGCGCCTGCGTTTCGCCGCGCGTGAACAACGCCGAGCCGTGCGCCCGCGGCAGCACGCCGACCTCCGACATGATCGGGCGCACCGACTTCAGGTCGCGGCCGTCGATGCGGCGGCCGGTGTCGAGGATGTTCCAGCGGACGATCTTGGCCTCGATGGTCTTGAACGCGTTGGCCACCTGTTGCGCAGGATAGGATGGGTTCTCAACGCCGTCGGGACAGAAATGCGCCAGCACCTTGGCTTTGGCGGCATCGACGGCGGCGTGGCGCTCCATCTTGTTCGGGATCGCGTAGGCAGCGCGCAGATCCGGCTCGATCAGCGCCAGCATCTCCTTTTCGAGCGCTGACGTGTCGGGCACTTGCAGCTCACGCGGCTCCTTGGCCGCTTTTTCCGCAAGCTTGATGATGGCGTCGATGACCGGTTGGAAATGGCGGTGACCGAACATTACGGCGCCGAGCATCACCTCCTCGGTGAGCTCTTTCGCCTCCGATTCGACCATCAGCACCGCATCCTGAGTGCCGGCGACCACGAGATCGAGCTGGCTTTCCCCCATCTCCTCGAGCAGCGGGTTGAGCACGTATTCATTGTTGACGAAGCCGACTCGTGCGGCGCCGATCGGACCCATGAACGGTGCGCCGGAGAGCGTCAGCGCCGCCGACGCCGCGATCATCGCCAGGATGTCGGGATCGTTCTCGAGGTCGTGCGACAAGGTCGTCACGATCACCTGGGTCTCGTTGCGCCAGCCGTCGGCGAACAGCGGTCGCACCGGGCGATCGATCAGGCGCGAGACCAGCGTCTCTTTCTCGGTCGGGCGGCCTTCGCGCTTGAAATAGCCGCCGGGGATGCGGCCCGCGGCGTAGAACTTCTCCTGGTAGTCGACCGTAAGCGGCAGGAAATCGACGCCTTCTCGCGGTTCCTTGGCGGCAACCACCGTCGCCAACACCTTGGATTCGCCGTAGGTGGCGACAACGGCGCCATCGGCTTGGCGCGCGATCTTGCCGGTCTCTAGGACGAGCTTGCGCCCTCCCCAGTCGAGCTCAACACGATGGATATCGAACATTGCGATCGTCTTTCATGGTTTTCGCGAAGGGATGAAAGCCATGGGCAAGACGGCGAGAGGCTGCCGGCTGCGGCCAAGCCGCAAACCGCAACAGCATCCAGCGATCCTGCCATGGCTTTCGAGCCTTCATAGTGAACCGACGGGTGATCATTCGACCCGTCTTGCCAAATCGGCAGCGGTCTCGCTGCCGGATGAACAGCGGACTTCCCCGGTATCCGCTTCAAAACGCGCGAGCACGCCGCGCATGACCCTCAACGGCGAATACCCAACCGCTCGATCAACGACTTGTAGCGCGCGGCATCGATTCGGGCGAGGTAGTCGAGAAGTTGCCGCCGCTGCGACACGAGCTTGAGCAGTCCCCGTCGGGAATGATTGTCCTTGACGTGAGTCTTGAAATGCTCGGTGAGACTGTTGATGCGTTCCGAGAGGATTGCCACCTGAACTTCCGGCGAACCGGTATCGCCGGCCTTGGTTGCATAGGTCTTGATGACTTCGGCCTTGCGGCCGGGCGTTATCGACATCGGGCTGTCCCTTTCCTGTCGGGGGTCATGGTCTGCGGCCGGGCCGGGATGTCGTCCAGCGCGGTCACAATCGCTTGCGCGGCAAATGACGGCGTTGTCCGGTTGAAGCCTGCCCGGGACCTTGATCCAGGGCTGCCACGGACTTGCTTGAGTGGAACCGGTCCGCCGCGGAAAACGCGCCAAATCAATAAGCTAGAAGCGGAACGCCGCTCCAGCCCGCGCAGCCGCGCAATATCGCAAAATAGCTGCCGACGCCAGTGAAAATTGTCGGCGCCTGGGAGCGCCCCAAATCCTCGCCGGGAGACATAAGATTCTGTTTGCCCTCGCTTTTTAGCCGCGCGATAGGTTGAAGATGCGCCGGGGGCGCAATTCGCCTTTTTCGACCTGTGCCAGCGCCACCAACGTTCCGTAGGCGGAGACCCACACCCACCCCTCCATGAGCGGCGCGTCGCGCCCGCGCAGCAGCACCGCCTGCCCGCGGGCGAGCCGTCCGGCATCCGCCGAGCTTACCCGCAGCGACGGCACATCGGCGAGCCCGGCCTCGACCGGCAGCAGTGGTGGGAGCCCAGCCGTTTCGCTCGCGGTCTCGGCCTGTGCAAGCGGTTGCAGGGACTCAAGCCCAAGAGCGACGTTCTCCGCAAAGGGGCCGACCGCCGTGCGGCGGAGCGCAACGACGTGTCCGAGGCATCCGAGCGCGCGGCCCATGTCGCGCGCGAGCGCGCGCACATAGGTTCCCTTGCCGCATTCGGCGGCGAGCACGGTGTGATCGGAATCTGGCATCTCGATCAGGTCCAGGCGATGGATCTCGACCGGGCGCGGCGCGAGCTCTACCTGCTCGCCGTCGCGCGCGAGGTCATAGGCGCGCTCGCCGTCGATCTTCACCGCCGAGAAGCGCGGCGGCACCTGCTCGATCACGCCGCTGAACCGCGGAATAAGCGCGCGGATGGCCGCGGCGGTCGGCCGTTCGACGCTGGTAGCGGTGAGGTGGCCTTCGGCGTCGTCGGTGTCGCGTTCCTCGCCCCAACGCACCGTGAAGCGGTAAACCTTGCGCCCATCCATGACGAAGGGAACGGTCTTCGTCGCCTCGCCGAGGGCGATCGGCAGCAGCCCGGATGCGAGCGGGTCGAGCGTGCCAGCGTGGCCGGCGCGCTTCGCCCGGAATGCTCGCTTGACCACGCTCACCGCATGGGTCGACGTCATGCCCACGGGCTTATCGAGCACCAGCCAGCCGTGCACGTCGCGTTTCTCGCGCTTGCGCTGCAGCTGCTCCCTCGGTTCTTCGGCGGTGGTCCGCGTCAACTTTCGTCGTCCGTCTTGTGCTCGAGATCGCGGCGGACCGCGGGCGTTCGCAACAGTTTCTCGATTCGTTCGGCTTCGTCGAATCGCTCGTCGATCCGGAACCTGATCTCAGGTGCAAATTTCAGGTTAATGTGGCGCGCGATCTCGCCGCGCAGGAAACGCTTGTTGCGCTCGAGCGCGGCGAGAACCGCGTCGCTGTCGCGTCCGCCGAGCGGCACGATATAGATCGTCGCAAGCCGCAGGTCGGCGGTCATCTGCACCTCCGGCACCGTGATCAAGTGACCCTCGATCACCGGGTCATGCACCTCCCCGCGCGTGAACATGTCGGCGAGGGTGTGGCGCACGAGCTCACCGACGCGCAGTTGGCGCTGCGAGGGTGCGCGGCCCTTGCCGGTGTCATGCTGATGGCGTCGTCGGGCCATGGCCGTCCTGACTCTATGCTCTCATGCCCGCGCCCTGCGGCCCGCGCATCTATTATTCGGCGAAGGAAATCGGGCCCCGTCAGCGTGGGCCAATTGCGGTCTGCGCGCTAGAGAGTTGAACTCACAGCGTGCGTTGCACCGTCTCCACTCGATAGCATTCGATGACGTCGCCGGCCCGCATGTCCTGGTAATTCTCGAAGGCCATGCCGCATTCCTGGCCGGCGACCACTTCGCGCACGTCGTCCTTGAAACGCTTGAGCTGGGAGAGCTTGCCCTCGTGCACCACGACGCTGTCGCGGATGAGGCGCACATTGGCCCCGCGCTCGACCACGCCGTTGGTGACGCGGCAGCCGGCCACGTTGCCGACCTTGGAGACCTTGAAGATCTCCAGGATCGTCGCATTGCCGAGCGTGGTCTCGCGGACCGTAGGCGCGAGCAGGCCGGACATCGCCTTCTTCACGTCGTCCACGAGGTCATAGATGACGTTGTAGTAGCGGATCTCGATGCCGGCGTGCTCGGCCGCCTCGCGCGCCTCCTTGTGGGCGCGCACATTGAACCCGATGATCGGCACGCCGGAGGCCTCCGCCAGCGTCACGTCCGACTCAGTGATCCCGCCCACGCCGGAATGGATCACGCGCGCGCCGACTTCGTCGGTCGCGAGCTTCTCGATCGCGCCGATGATCGCTTCGAGCGAGCCTTGCACATCGGCCTTGACGATCAGCGCCAAATCCTTCCGGCCCGCGGCTTTGAGCTGGCTCATCATCTGCTCGAGCGAGCCGCGCATGCCGGTTGCCCGCGCGGCCATCTTGTCGCGCCGCTGCCGTGCACGGTAGTCGGTGACCTCGCGCGCCCGCCCCTCCGACTGGACCACGGCCAGACGGTCGCCGGCCTCGGGCGTGCCGTTGAAACCCAATACTTCGACCGGGGTGGACGGCCCCGCCGCTTCGACCGGCGCGCCGGTGTCGGAGACGAGCGCCCGCACGCGACCCCAGTCCGCGCCGGCGACGATGAGGTCGCCGACCTTGAGCGTTCCGCGCTGCACCAGGACGGTCGCCACCGGGCCGCGACCGCGGTCGAGCTTGGCCTCGATCACGGTCCCTTCCGCCGGCCGGTTCGGATTGGCTTTGAGATCGAGAATTTCCGCCTGCAGGCCGATGGTTTCCAGCAACCTGTCGATATTTAGCTTCTTGGTGGCGGAGACCTCGACATCGAGCACTTGGCCGCCGAGCGTCTCGACCTGAATCTCGTGCTGCAGCAGTTCGTTGCGCACGCGTTCCGGCTTGGCGTCGGGACGGTCGATCTTGTTGATCGCCACGATGATCGGCACCTTGGCGGCGCGGGCGTGGTGAATCGCCTCGACCGTCTGCGGCATCACGCCGTCATCGGCCGCGACCACCAGCACGACGACGTCGGTCACCTTGGCGCCGCGCGCGCGCATCGCGGTGAAGGCGGCGTGGCCAGGCGTGTCGATGAAGGTGATCTTGTTGCCCGACGGCCCTGTCACCTGATACGCGCCGATATGCTGGGTGATGCCGCCGGCTTCGCCCGCCGCCACCTCGGTCGAGCGGATGGCGTCGAGCAGCGAGGTCTTGCCGTGGTCGACGTGGCCCATCACGGTCACCACCGGCGGACGCGGCTCCAGCGCGGCGGGATCGTCGGCGGCGTCGAACAGCCCTTCTTCGACGTCGGCCTCGGACACGCGCTTGACGGTGTGGCCAAGCTCTTCCGCCAGCAGCTGAGCCGTATCGGCGTCGATCACGTCGTTGATCTGCGCCATGTGGCCTTGCTTCATCAGGAGTTTGATCACATCCACGGCGCGCTCGGCCATGCGATTGGCGAGTTCCTGGATGGTGATGGTTTCAGGAATGATCACCTCGCGCACGAGCTTCTCTTTCGGCTCGTCGTTGGCGTGCCCCTTGAGCCGCTGGACGCGGCGGCGGAACGCCGCGACCGATCGCTCGCGCTCCTCGTCGGCACTCAGCGCGGTCACGAGCGTCAGTCGCCCGCGACTCTTCTGCGCGCCGCCGCGAGTCGGCTTCGGTGCCGGCGCCGGCCGCGCCGCACCGGTACCTCGGCGGGTGCGCGGGGCCTCCTCCTCGTCGGGCTCGAGCGCGGGTCGCACGCCAACGGGCCGCCCTGCCGCAGTGGCGGCGTCCTCACCGAAACGTTTCTTCGCCTCCTGCTCGGCCTTGACCTTGGCTTCGAGCTCGTGCTTGCGGCGCTTCTCCTCGTCGGCCTTGCGCGCCTCCGCGGCATCGCGCTCGCTGCGTTCCGCGCTCTCACGCGATTTGCGCAGCAGCGCTTCCTCTTCGGCGATCCGGCGCTCCTCGGCCTCGCGCAGCCGGGCGTCGCCGAGGGCGCGCGCACGGGCGGTGCGCTCCTCCTCGGTCAGCGTTCGCAGCACCACGCCGGAGGGCTTCGGCGTCGGGGCGGCTGGCGCCGCGGTCGGTGCGGCGGGGGCTGCCGTGGCCGCCTTGGCAGTGGCGGGCTGTTTGGCCGCCCCGCCAGCAGCCGCATCGGCCTTCGGCCGCGCCGGCGCCCGGCTCTTGACCTTCTCCACGACGACCGTCTTGGTGCGGCCATGGCTGAAAGCCTGGCGCACCATGCCCTGCTCGACCCCGCGCCCTTTCAGGCTCAGAGGCTTGCTGGGGACGCTCAGCTTCTTTTCGCTCTTTTCCGGCGTTTCAGGCATTCCAATCTCAATTCTCAGGCGTTTTGCCGTGTTTCATCGTGCGGTCGTGCCGCAGGCCGGCACTCGCCGGCCTGCGCATTGGATCTTGGCGGATGCCGGGGGAACCCGGCATTACGCCGGTCCGGAAACAGTCGAGGCGCGCAGCACGCGCCAGAAACGTTTCGCATTCAGGCCCAGCAAGCAGGGCTGCATGTATCACATTTGACCGGCCCAATGCCAAATCCAATTGCGCCGAGGTAAAGGCGTCGAGTACGGCGATATCGCCGGCGTCGTCGCGGCGGTGGAGCGCGGCGAGGAGCTTGCGCGTGCCATCGGCGGCGGCATCGGCGGCATTGAGCACCGCCCGGATACGGGCGCGGGCGAGGGCCCCGTCCACGTTGCCAAAGCCGATCGCCACTTTCCCGGCCTTGTGGCACATCGCGAGCGCTTCGAGCGCGGCTTGCTCGAGCAGTCGTTCGGTCGTCGCGACGAGATCGCTCGCGACTTTGACCTCGCGCTTGAATGCACGCCCGAACGCCTTGCGGACGATCGCGGTGCCGAGTGCGCTATGCGTTGCGGTGAGCCAGACCCCGCGGCCGGGCAGTCGGCGCTTGAGGTCGGGCACGATCGCGTCGTCCGGACCGACGACGAAGCGGATCATCTCGCCCGCCGGCCTCACCTTGCCGGTGGCGATGCAAAACCGTTCCGTTCCCGGCGCGGCTTTGCGCGGACCGGCATCGAGCCCACCATTATCGTGCGTCTGTCCGAGCATTCGTCGGTCAATATCCTCACACCGGTGCAGCGGCGGTCTCGGCCGGCTCCTCAGGGGCGGGCGGCGCCAGATCCTCCTCCTTGATCCAGCCGGCCTTGACGCGCGCCTGCATGATCAACGCTTCGGTCTCGTCGTGCGACAGATCGAACCCGTCGAGGATGCCGGGATGGCGCGTCGTCTCGTTGTCCTTGCGTTCGCTCCAGCCGAAAAGGTCGTCGGTCGCGCAGCCGGCCAAATCCTCGACGGTCTTGATGTCGTTCTCGCCCAACTTCACCAGCATGGCCGTGGTGACGCCGGGGACCTCGTTGAGCGCGTCCTCGACGCCGAGCTCCTTGCGGCGGGCGTCGAGCTCGGCCTCCTGTTGGCTGAGATAATCGCGCGCCCGCGTCTGCAGCTCGTGCGCGGTGTCCTCGTCGAAGCCTTCGATGCCGGCGATTTCCTTCTCGTCCACCATGGCGAGCTCTTCGACCGAGTTGAACCCCTCGGAGGCCAGCAGCTGCCCGACCACCTCGTCGACGTTGAGCGCCTCGATGAACAGCTTGGTGCGTTTCTCGAACTCGGCCTGCCGGTGCTCCGACTCTTCCTGCTCGGTGACGATATCAATGTCCCAGCCAGTGAGCTGCGAGGCGAGTCGCACGTTCTGCCCGCGCCGGCCGATGGCGAGCGAGAGCTGTTGGTCGGGGACGACCACCTCCATGCGCTGGCGATCTTCGTCGAGCACGACCTTGGCCACCTCGGCGGGCGCCAGCGCGTTGACCACGAAATTGGCCGGGTCCGCGGTCCAGGGAATGATGTCGATCTTCTCGCCTTGCAGCTCGTTGACCACGGCTTGCACGCGGGAGCCGCGCATGCCGACGCAGGCGCCCACCGGATCGACGGAGGAGTCGCGCGAGATGACCGCGATCTTGGCGCGCGAGCCGGGGTCGCGCGCGACCGCCTTGACCTCCACGATGCCGTCGTAGATTTCCGGCACCTCCTGTGCGAACAGCTTGGCCATGAATTGCGGATGGGTGCGCGACAGGAAGATCTGCGGCCCGCGCGGCTCGCGGCGGACGTCGTAGATGAAGGCCCGGATGCGGTCGCCGTTGCGGAACGTCTCTCGCGGCAGCATTTCGTCGCGGCGCACGATCGCTTCGCCGCGCCCGAGATCGACGACCACGTTGCCGTATTCGACGCGCTTGACGATGCCGTTAACGATATCGCCGATGCGGTCCTTGTATTCCTGGTATTGGCGGTCGCGCTCGGCCTCGCGCACCTTCTGCACGATCACCTGCTTCGCCGATTGGGCGGCGATGCGGCCATATTCGAGCGGGGGCAGAGGCTCGGCGATGTAGTCGCCGACCTGGGCAGCGGGGTTGCGCTTTTTCGCATCCTCGAGCGCGATCTGCGTCGAGTCGTTCTCGACCTGATCGATCACCAGCAGCAGGCGTGAGAGCCGCATCTCGCCGGTCTTGGGATTGATCTCGGCGCGCACCTCGGTCTCGCTGCCATAGCGCGAGCGCGCCGCCTTCTGGATGGCATCCTCCATGGCGGCAATGACAATGCCGCGGTCGATCGCCTTCTCGCGCGCGACCGCGTCGGCGATCTGCAGCAGCTCGAGCCGGTTGGCGCTGACGGCCATTGCTCATTCTCCTTCGTTACGGGCGGCGTCCACCGCGTTGACACGCGCGGCATCCGCCGCATGCGTGTTATGTCGATCTGGCGGTGAACGACGGCCGTTCGGTCCCTCGTCCTCCGTCTCCTGTCCTCTGTGCTGCCGTTGTCGTTGCCGCGCCGCGCGCTCCGCCGCCTTGCCGCGCTTGAGCGATTCGGCGATCAGCGCGTCGGTCAGCACGAGCCTGGCCTCGGCGATATCCTCGACCGGCAGCAGAATTTCGTCCGCTTCGTCAGGCGAGGCATCATCGCGGCGAATGCGCGCGGCCTCGCCGTCCATGCCGAGCAGAAGCCCGCGAAAGCGTCGTCGGCCGCCGATCCCGATCGCCATCTCCACCTTGACCTGGTGGCCGGCGAAGCGCTCGAAATCCGAGCGTCGCACCAGCGGGCGGTCGAGCCCGGGTGAGGATATTTCGAGGCGATAGGCGCGATCGATCGGGTCGGCCACGTCGAGCACCGGCGAGAGCGCACGCGAGACCTCCTCGCAGCCCTCGACCGTCATCGTGCCGTCCGGCCGCTCGGCCATGATCTGGACGGTGCAGCCGTCGAGCCCCGACACCTTGACCCGCACCAGCCGGTAACCCATGCCGAGAAGCGCTGGCTCGGCAACCGCGGCCACGCGGGCAGCGAGGCCCTGTTCCACGATGAGGCGCGGCTCGGAGGCCGGCCCTGGGGTGTCGATGGTTTCCGTCATTCGCTCGTTTCGGTCTGCCACTTCCAGCTGGATGTGCCCGCTTGGGACCGAATTCCAAGGCCCGATTCCGCTAACAAAAAAGAGCGGGCCCCGGGGGAACCCACTCTCAAAAGCCGATCGGAGCCTATCCGATCGTTATGAGATATCCAAAAGCTGGACACGGCAAATATAGCGATTTACCGCGTCGGCGCAAGGGTCGCTAAGGCGCCATTAACCAACACTTCCTAGAGGATTCGTCTCCTAGCCTGCGGCGCGATTTGGGCCGCACCGACACTAGTGTGTCCCGATTCCGAAGTTCGCACACCCTTGCGGCAACCTCTGATGCGAACTTCGGGTTCGGGGCATTAGCATCCTCTTGGAGCTGCGAATGTTCGCTCACGCGCCGCTCATTCCGGAGCTGGAAGAGGTGATCCGGCGCAGCTCGCCCGCTCGGCGAACGAGGGCGCTCGAGCGCATCACCGCCTTCTTTGTCGAGGGTGCGAGCCGGTTCAGCGACGATCAGGTGCGTTTGTTCGATCCCGTGTTCAGCCGATTGCTTCCCGAGATCGAGACGCGGGCGCGCAGCGAGCTGTCACATCGCCTCGCCCCGCTCGCCAATGCGCCGCTCGAGGCGGTGCGCCGCCTCGCGCACGACGACGACATCGCCGTTGCCGGCGCGATCCTGCGGCAGTCGCGGCGGCTTGCCGAGCCCGAGCTCGTCGACATTGCCGAGCGCATGGGCCAAGCGCATTTACTCGCCATCGCCGCGCGTGCCGACGTTACGGAACCGGTGACCGACGTGCTGGTGCGTCGGGGTGACCGCACGGTTCTGCGCCGGGTGGCGGAGAACCGCGGTGCGCGCTTGTCCCATGACGCTCTTGTCGTGCTGATCGAACGGGCGCAGACGGACAGCGCCTTGGCTGAAAAGATCGGGCTGCGGCCCGATCTGCCGCGGCTGCTGCTGCGCGACCTCCTGCTCAAGACGACCGATGCGGTGCGGCAGCGCCTGCTCGCAACGGCCGCGCCCGAAATCCAATCCGAGAGTCGGGGGGTGCTGGCGAATGTCGCGGGCGCGGGGCGCGACTACGCGCTGGCCCGGCGCACAGTCGAAGCACTGCGCCGGGAAGGAACGCTCGGCCCAGCTGCCATCGTCGATTTTGCCAACAACCAACAATACGACGAAGCGGTCGCGGCACTGGCCGCGCTCTGTGTCGTGCCGATTGAGGTGGTGGATCGGTTGATGGGTGCCGAGTGGCCCGACCCGATGCTGATCCTTTGCAAGTCGGCAGGCTGGGACTGGCCGATCGCGGAAGCGATCATCACGCTGCGGCCGCGCGGGCGGGGAATGTCACCCGGAAGCCTCGACGCTGCCCATGACAATTTCGAGCGCCTGTCGCCGATGACGGCCCAGCGCGTCTTGCGATTCTGGCAGGCGAGTTCGGACGAAGACGTCGCGCCAAAAAACTAGAGCTCATCCGTCGTCTGCCGTCCGGCCTCCGTCCTGCGAAAAATCAGATAGCACGGCGCTCGGCCCGCGCGTTCCGCCTTGGCCTCGTAGCGCGTGCCGGTAAAGCCTGGCCACGCCTGCCGCCAGTCATCCGCGTGCTCTGCGGTCCAGGCGAAATGGGGTGATCGCAGCAAGTGCTTGAGCGTCCAGGCCGCATAGTCCGGGACGTCGGTTGCGAACCGGAACTCGCCGCCCGGATGCAGCACGCGCGCGATGGCAGCGATGCTGTGGTCCTGGACGAAGCGTCGCTTCCAATGCCGGCGCTTCGGCCAAGGATCGGGATAGATGAGGTCAATGCGGGCGAGCGAGCGCGGCGGCAGCCAAGCCAGCACCTCGGTGGCATCCCCGTGGTGAAGCCGAATATTGGAGAGATGCTCCGCGGCAATGGCCGCGAGCGCCTTGGCCATGCCGTTGAGGAACGGCTCGACACCGATGAAGCCGGTGCGCGGATGCGCCCGCGCCTCGCTCACCAGGTGCTCGCCGCCGCCGAAACCGATCTCGAGCCGCACCGTATCGATCGGCTCGGGAAAGAGCGAGCGAAGCTCGGACACCGGTGTGGCCAGATCGAGTGCGAGTCGCGGCAGCAGCGTCTGCAACAGCGCGGCCTGCCGCGGCCGCAAGCGATGGCCCTTGCGGCGTCCAAAAAAGGCGCGCGATTGTCGTGCGTCGTGGTCGACCGCCATGACAGGCGTCATCTCGATGGCATGCCCGCACAACGAACGTGGCACCAGACACCGAAAAAGCCGATGGCGTGCAGCGGTCGCCGGCCGGCGACAGCAGCCCAGCGGACGCGTATCAGCCCACCGCGCTTCTGATGTCCTTCACCAGATCCATCTTCTCCCAGGAGAAGCCGCCGTCCTTGTCCGGCGCGCGGCCGAAATGACCATAGGCGGCGGTGCGGCGATAGATCGGCCGGTTGAGCTTGAGCGATCGGCGGATGTTGGTCGGCGTGAGTCGGAAGATTTCGGGCAGCGCCTTTTCGAGTTTCTTCTCGTCGACCTTGCCGGTGCCGTGGGTGTCGACCAGCAGCGACATCGGATCGGCGACGCCGATGGCATAGGCGATCTGGATGGTGCAGCGCTCGGCGATCCCGGCTGCGACCACATTCTTCGCGAGGTAGCGCGCCGCATACGCCGCCGAGCGGTCGACCTTGGTGGGATCCTTGCCGGAGAACGCGCCACCGCCATGCGGTGCGTAGCCGCCGTAGGTATCGACAATGATCTTGCGGCCGGTCAGTCCGCAATCGCCGTCGGGGCCGCCGACCACGAAATTGCCGGTCGGGTTGACCAGGAAATCGGACGGCCGCTTCGGCATCCAGCCCTCCGGCAGCGCGGAGGCCACGGCGTCGCCGATCAGGTCCTTGACCATGGCGGGCGAGTATTTCTTCCCGTTGCGAGTCTCGGGATTGTGCTGGGTCGAGACCACGACCTTGGTGCATCCGACGGGCTTGCCGTCGATGTACTGCACTGTCACCTGGCTCTTGGCGTCCGGCTGCAGGTCGAACAGCTGCTTCGAGCGGCGCTTCTCGGACAGCACCTTTAGGATCTTGTGCGCGAAGTAGATCGGGGCGGGCATGAACGAGCCCTTCTCGTAGACCTCGCTCTCGGTGCAAGCGAAGCCGAACATCATGCCCTGGTCGCCGGCTCCCTCCTGCTCCTCGCCCTTCTTCTTCTTGGCATCGACGCCCATGGCGATGTCGGGCGATTGTCCGTGCAGCAGCACCTCGACGTCGGCGCCGTGATAGGAGAAGCCGTCCTGGTCGTATCCGATGTCGCGCACCACGTTGCGGGCGATCTGCGCGATCATTTCGCGATTGATCACCGCGTGGTTGCCGTACTTGGTGAACAACGGCGCTTGGCCGCGGCCTTCCCCGGCAATGACGACCTTGTTGGTGGTGCAGAGCGTCTCGCAGCCGAGCCGGGTATTCACCAGGCTGTCATCGGCGATGCCGAGCTTGACGTCGTTCTCGATGAAGGCGTCGAGAATGGCATCCGAAATCTGGTCGCAGACCTTGTCGGGGTGGCCTTCGGAAACAGACTCGCTGGTGAACAGGTAGTTGATATGTGGCACTGAGGGCTCCCCTGGCAGGATCGATTGCAACCGCTACGATTGTCTCGCGGGGAGTTTCTTGCAGCGTCCCCGAGCGGGGTCAAGATGTGGGCAGGGTGGGATGATGGAATACCGCCGCGGAACGACGGCAGCATGACCGCTTGTGCTGGCGGTGAATTTGTTCGCCCCGTCGGCGTTCAGTCTTCGCCGTCGCCTGCAATCTCCTCGACGAGGTCGACGATGCGCCGCCGTAGCTTGGGCTCCTTGATGCGCATGAAGGCTTTGGTCAGCGATAGCCCTTCCGAGGTAGCGAGAAAATCCGACACGTAGGCAGGGGAGGGCGCCTCCTTCAGACCATCGCCCGTCCCATGAAGGTTCGGCGCGCCTTCGAAGAAGAAAGCTACCGGGACCTGCAGGATATGAGAAATTTGTTGCAATCGACTCGCGCCGATGCGGTTGGTGCCCTTCTCGTATTTCTGCACTTGCTGGAACGTTAGGCCGAGCGCGTCGCCGAGCTTCTCCTGGCTCATCGCGAGCATCATCCGGCGCATGCGCACGCGGCTGCCGACGTGCTTATCAATGGGATTCGGGGCCTTTTTCGCGGCGGCCATAACGATCTCCTATGCAGCCATTGTTTCCGGTAATGTCCCTACTACTGGGACGGAAGGCAATCGCATTCCGCGTAGAATCGCAATCACCGTGAAAAACTGTTGAAATCAGCCTACAACTCTCAGTTTATATCAGATGGTTGATAAGAAAAGGTAATTCCCTGTTAGTTTCAGATGTAACGTCCAGGCGTAAAGTTGTACCTTGGCCCGGATCGCACAACCTTAACGTGAAATAACGCTATGCACGGCGCGCTGAGCTGTCCTGCATCAGCTCTGCCTACGCCGCCAGCGTGCAACGAACACCCAGACGAGTGCCATGCCAATGACAATTCCGGCAATGCTGTCTCCAGTGCGGGCGTAGACGGTAGGCGCGACCGGTTTTGGCAGGCGTGCGTCGAGCACGCCATCCGTCCCAAGCGGCAGCGACGCGATGACGCGCCCGAGCGGATCGACCACCGCCGAGATCCCGGTATTCGCCGCCCGGACCAGCGGAAGCCCTTCTTCGATGGCGCGTACCTGCGCTTGCTGGAAATGCTGATACGGCCCGGCGCTCGCGCCGAACCATCCATCATTGGTCAGATTCAACAGCCAGCCCGGCCGCTGCCCGTTCCCGGCGACGAACGGCCAATCGACGTAGCGGCCGAAATGCTCGTAAAGCCAGCCCGGCTGTTCGCGCCGCGGCACCGCGTCGCTGGGAAAGATGATCTCGTAGCAGACCAGCGGCAGAAACTCCGGCGCCCGCGGCACGCGCTGATTGGGCCGGCGCTCGCCGGCGATGAACCCGCCGCGCACCTTGGTGAGCTGCTCGAGCCCGAGCCGCTCGAGCAAGCCTTGAAAGGGAAGATACTCGCCGAACGGAACCAGGTGGACCTTGTCGTAGATCGACAGAACTGAGCCGTCATGGTCGATCACGTAGATCGAATTGTACGCGCGCGTGACCACGGCATTGGGCTGCGTCTCCGGCGCGCGAACCGCGCCGGTGATCAACACGGTTCCCGGCGGCAAGAGCGCCGTGATCTGAGCGAGCGCATCAGGCTCGCGCGTGAGGAAGAACGGGAAGGCGGATTCCGGCCAGATCAGGTGAGTCACGCCGCCGAGCCCCTCCGGATGCGTCGTGCTCGGGCGCTGCGACAGCGCGAGATACCGGCTCATCACCTGCTGTTTGAGCGAATAGTTGAACTTCTCGTCCTGCTGCAGATTGGGCTGCATGATGCGCAGCTGAACGCCCTCGACATAGCTCGTCGGTACCGTGGCGAGCCGCACCGCGCCGTAAGCCGCCAGCTCGGCGATTGCAATTACGCCGAGCGCCGGCGCCAGCCAGCGGCGCTTGGTGTCGGCGCGATCATCGGCAAGGACTGCCGGCGACGCATAAGCTGCGACAGCGAGAAACGTGATTCCCCACAGGCCGATCAGCGCCGCACCCTGCGCAAGCCAGAGCGGCGAGATCAGCATGTAGCCGTAGGCGTTCCAGGGAAAACCGCTGAACATGTGGCCGCGCAGCCATTCCGACAGCGTGAGCGCCGCCGCCAGCGCCAGCACGCGCGCGGCACCGCGCGTCCAGATCAGCCGCGCGAGCGCAAGGCCCAGCGCGGTGTAGAGCGCCATCGCCGCCGGCAGCGCCGTAACGGCGAACGGCAGCAGCCAGCCGAAGGTCTTGGCGTCGACCAGAAACGCGTGCCCGATCCAGTAGAGGCTCGCGAGCAGGTAACCGAAGCCGAACCACCAGCCCACGACGGCGGCGGCCAGCGCTCCACCAAAGCGGCCTTTCGCGCCGTCGATCAGCCACACCAGGATCGGAAAGGTGACGAAAGGCACAGGCCAGACGTCGGTCGGGGGCAGCGCCATCGCGGAGGATGCACCCGCCAGGAAAGCAATCAGGATGCGCCGCCACCCCTGGACCAGCACGATGGTTTGAGCAAGGTGGGTGAGCGTCACGGCCGGCGCGCGGATTTCGCTGGCGCTGCGTCGGGGGAAAGCTTGAGGGATTCGTCGCTGGTCATCGGCAACGCAGGCGCGGACGTGGTCGCCCCAGCAGAGGGCTGCCTCCGCTCGTCGTGGCGTGCCCCGTTGTCGCGGTTCGGATTGCGATAGATGCGCAGCTTCTTCACGCGGCGGGGGTCGGCGTCGAGGATCTCGAGCTCGAACGCACCGGGTCCGGGCACGAGCTCGCCGCGCACCGGCACGCGGCCGATGCGGGTGGCGACATAGCCGGCGAGCGTATCCACTTCGTTGGCGACTTCGCCGACGTCGAATTCGGCCCCGACGGTGGAGGCGAGGTCTTCCAGGCTGGCGCGCGCGTCGGCGAGAAACGAGCCGTCGGACTGGCGCACCACGCCCGGCGGGCTGTCCTCGTCGTGCTCGTCGGCGATCTCCCCCACCACCTGCTCGACGATGTCCTCGATCGACACCACGCCGTCGCTGCCGCCGTATTCGTCGACCACGAGCGCGAGGTGGATGCGCGTCGTCTGCATCTTGGCGAGCAGGTCGAGCAATGGCATCGACGGCGGCGCGTAAAGAATTTCGCGAATGATCTTCGTCGCCGACAGCGGCATCGACAGATCCACCGCCTTGAGATCGAGGCCGGCGGGAAACGGCCGCTTGCGCCGCGTGTTGGCCTTGGCGGCCGCCGCCGCGCGTTCCGTCATGAACGCCACCAGGTCGCGGATGTGAACCATGCCGACGGCGTCATCGAGCGTGTCGTCGTAGACCACCAGGCGGGAATGGCCTGCGCTCTCGAACACCTTCATCAGCTCGCCGAGCGCGATGTCCCGCTGCACCGCGATGATGTCGGCGCGCGGCACCATCACGTCCGCGACGCGACGCTCGCGCAGGCCGAGGATGTTCTTGAGCATGGTGCGCTCGGTGGGCGAGAAACCGGTTTCGCCCGCGCCGTCTTCGAGCACGTCCTTGAGATTCGAGCGGATGGTGCTGGAGCGGAATCCCAGGATCGTGCGCAGCGCTCGCCGCAGCCAGCCGTCCGCCTGCTCGTGCGCGGCCGCGCTCGGCCGTGCTACCGGGACCGGCAGATTGCGCGTCCCGCTCGGCTCGCTCGGACTGGGAGGATCGGGATCAGGCATTGTCGCGCGCACTATAGGGATCGGGGACGTCGAGCCGGGCAAGGATCGCGGCTTCGAGCCTTTCCATCGCATCCGCCTCGTCTTCCGCGACGTGATCGTAGCCGGCGAGATGAAGGAATCCATGCACCGCGAGGTGCGCCAGGTGATGCGCAAAAGGCTTGTGCTCGGCGCGCGCTTCGCGCTCCGTGGTCTCGTAGGCGATCACGATGTCGCCGAGCAGGTGCGGCGTTCCCCGCGCGCTTCGTGTTTCCCTGGCCGGAAACGACAGCACGTTGGTCGCTGTGTCCTTGCAACGCCAGTCCCGATTGAGCGCCCGGATCGCCGAATCGTCGGTGAGCACGACAGCAAGCTCGCCCTCGGTTGTTGATATCGTGGTGGCGGCGGCGGTGATGGCGCGGCGCAGCAGCGTCCTGGCGTCGCGCGCTCGCTTCCACAGCGGAGATTCGATCACGATCTCGATCGTGGGGCGAGCCCGCGGATGCACCGCTCGCCGTGTGCGACGGTTGTTCGCACGCGATGTCATCTCGTTCCCCCATCTGCGGGAGACGCCACGCGAGCCAAAGATATCATTCCCGGGCCTCGCGCACCCGCGCGGGCTTGGCCCCCGCCTTGTCGTAGGCGTCGACGATGCGCGCCACGAGCTCGTGCCGAATGACGTCGTCGGCGGTGTAGACGACGTGACCGATGCCCTCGACATTCCGCAACAGCCGGGTTGCCTCCGCTAGCCCGGAGGTCTGTCCCGGAGGCAGATCGACCTGGCTCGGATCGCCGGTGACGATCATGCGGCTGTTCTCGCCGAGCCGCGTGAGGAACATCTTCATCTGCATCGATGTCGTGTTCTGCGCCTCGTCGAGGATGACGACCGCGTTCGAGAGCGTGCGTCCCCGCATGAAGGCGAGCGGCGCGATCTCGATCTCGCCGGTCTGCAGTGCGCGCTCGACGATACGCGCGTCCATCAGGTCGTAGAGCGCGTCGTAGATCGGGCGCAGATACGGATCGACCTTCTCGCGCATGTCGCCGGGGAGAAATCCGAGTCGCTCGCCCGCCTCCACCGCCGGGCGCGAGAGAATGATGCGGTCGACCTCCTTGCGCTCGAACAGCTGCACCGCGTGCGCTACTGCGAGCCAGGTCTTGCCGGTGCCCGCCGGCCCGGTTCCGAACACCAGGGCGTAGCGCCGCAGCGCACGTATATAGGCGTCCTGCGCCGCGGTGCGCGCGCGCACCGGGCGCTTGCGCAGGTTGATCTCCTCGAAGCTCGGCTGTGCGGTCGCCGCGTCGTAATCGAACAAAGAGCCCTGCGCGATCGCCAGCCGGATCGCGCCGTCTACGTCGCCGGAGACGAGCTCGTCGCCGCGCTTGAGCCGCTCGTAGAGCCCTTCCAGCACGCGTCGCGTGCGTTCGACGCCGTCGCGCGAACCCGCGACGGTGACATGGTTGCCGCGTTGCTCGGCGACCACACCGAGCCTGCGCTCGATCAGCGCCAGGTTCTGCCCGTATTGGCCGAACAGCAGGGATGCCAGCCGATTGTCGTCGAAGGCGAGCACGATCTGGGTCGCCGCGTTGGCGCTGGTCGGCGCGGACACGAGCGACCCGTCATCCGATCGGGATGAGCGCAACGGTTCAGCCCTCCACCAGCATCGGCTCGGCGTTGCTGCGCGTTTGCATCAGAGCGCCGAACAGGCTGTTCGCGCTGATCTCGGTGATCGTCACCGCTGCGATATCGCCGATCATTGTCGATGGCCCCGTGACCTGAACCGGCTGGAGATATGGGGAGCGGCCGACGATCTGGCCAGGATGGCGCCCCGGTTTTTCGAACAGAACGTCGAAGGTGCGGCCGCGGCATCGCGCGTTGAAAGCGGCCTGGTGACGATCGATCGCGGCCTGCAGCCGGTGGAGGCGTTCCGCCTTCACCTCGTCTGCGATCTGATCCGCCATGTCCGCGGCCGGCGTTCCCGGTCGAGGCGAATATTTGAACGAGAACGCGCCGGCGTAACCCACCTCGTCCACGAGTGCGAGAGTGGCACGAAAATCCTCCTCGCTCTCGCCGGGAAAGCCGACGATGAAGTCCGACGAGAACGCGATGTTCGGCTGCGCCGCGCGCATCGATGCGATGGTCTCGAGGTAGTCCGCGCGCGTGTGGCGGCGATTCATGGCGGCGAGGATGCGATCGGAGCCTGATTGCACCGGAAGGTGGAGATAGGGCATCAGGCTCGGCAGCTCGCGATGCGCCGCGATCAAGCTCGCCTCCATGTCGCACGGATGGCTGGTGGTATAACGAAAGCGCACGATCCCGCTCACTTCGGCGACGCGTTCCAGCAATCGTCCGAGCGTCCAGGGCCGGCCGTCAGGTCCTTCGCCGTGATAGGCATTGACGTTCTGGCCGATCAGCGTCACCTCGCGCACGCCCGCATCGGCGAGGCGCTCGACTTCGACGACGATCTTCATCACTGGGCGCGACACCTCGGCGCCGCGCGTGTAGGGCACGACGCAAAACGTGCAGAACTTGTCGCAGCCTTCCTGCACGGTGACGAAGGCTGATACCCCGCGTGCGCGAATCGCCTCGCGCGCCGGCGGCCGCAGGATGTCGAACTTGTCCTCGAGCGGAAATTCGGTGTCGATCACCGCGCCCTCGCGCTCGGCGCGGTCGAGCAGCTGCGGCAGGCGGTGATAGCTCTGTGGGCCAACCACGAGATCGACTGCTGGCGCGCGCCGGATGATCTCTTCTCCTTCGGCTTGCGCGACGCAGCCCGCGACCGCGATCGTCAACTTGCGGCCTTGCTGCGCGGCCGCCTGCTTGAGCACGCGGATGCGGCCGAGCTCGGAATAGACCTTGTCCGCGGCCTTCTCGCGGATATGGCAGGTGTTGAGGATGACCAGATCAGCATCTTCAACGGAAGAAGTCTCGGCGAAGCCTTCGGGCGCGAGCATGTCCGCCATACGATGGGAATCGTAGACGTTCATCTGGCAGCCGAAGGACTTGACGAAGAGCTTGCGCGGTCGGGTCATGCCGGTCGGCTTGGGTTCCGCCCTCATTATCTCGCTATGGTGTCAACTCTTTGACGCCTCTCACGAATCCTGGTTGCCTACCGAGCCTGGCCGAGGACCCCGGTCTTAGCGGGTTCGGCAGCAAAAGAAAATGGGGATAGTCGGCGCCATCCGCTATTCCGGTGCGCGCACATCAGCATCCTTGATGACTTTCGACCACTTGCCGATCTCGGCTTTGATATAGGCATCGAGCTCGTCGGGTGTGCCGGCCGCGACCGACATCCCGAGCTCGGCGAAGCGCTGCTGGGTATCGGGCTGCGCGACGAGCCGCGTCACCTCCGCGTTCAGCCGCAGCACGATCTCGCGCGGCGTGCCGGCCGGCGCAACGAGCGCGAACCATGTCGCCGCGTCGAAACCGGGAAGAGCAACTTCGGCGATGGTGGGAATGTCGGGTGCACCGGCCGCGCGTTGCGCGCTCGTCACCGCCAGCGCCCGCAGCGACCCCGCTCTGACGTTCCCGACGACAGCAGAAAGGTTCGCGAAGATCAGGTGGAGCTGGCCGCCGAGCAGATCGTTGATCGCCGGCGCCTCCCCGCGATAGGCGACGTGCACCATCTTCACGCCGGCCTGAATCGAAAACAGTTCGCCCGCCATGTGCGGCGTGGTGCCGAGCCCGCCCGATCCGAAATTGATCGTACCCGGCTTCGCCTTGGCGAGTGCGATCAGCTCCGCGACCGAGCGCGCCGGCACCGAGGGGTGAACGACCAGCACCAGCGGCGAAATGCCGGCCATGGCCACGCCGGCGAAATCTCGGGTCGCATCGATGGAGAACTTGCGATACAGCGCGGGCGCGACCGCGAGCGTCGTCTGCGTGCCCATCATCAACGTGTATCCATCGGGCGTCGATTTCGCCACTGCTTCGGCGGCGATCATGCCGCTGGCGCCGGGGCGATTCTCCACCACCACCGACTGACCCAGAGTTTGGCTCAGCTTCTGCGCCAGAACGCGCGCGGCGACGTCGGTGCCGCCGCCGGCGGCGAAGCCCACGACGATCTTGACTGGCCTGTCCGGGTACGTTGCGGTTTGCGCTTGGCACGCGAGCGCGGGCAAGCCGACGGCGAGCGCGAGCCCGAGCAAGATGCGCAACGATGTCCTCAACCCTCGCCTCTTGGTCGCGAGCCGCAATATTGAGCGGCGCATGTTCTTGTCGGCGAACCGGTACCCACTTCGCCGGAACATGCGCTAGCGTTTGGGCTTGTCGTCGAGCGGGAGCGCATAGAGCTCCAGCCGGTGGTCGACCAGCCGGTAGCCGAGACGCCGCGCGACCTCGGCTTGCAGCCGTTCGATCTCTTCCGACTGAAACTCGATCACTTCGCCGGTACGCAGATTGATGAGGTGGTCGTGGTGGCTCTCGGGCATCTGCTCGTAACGTGCGCGCCCGTTTCGGAACTCGTGACGCTCGATGATGCCGGCGTCTTCGAACAACTTCACGGTCCGGTAGACCGTCGAGATCGAGATGCGGTCGTCGACCGCCGCGCAGCGCCGATAAAGCTCCTCGACATCGGGATGGTCATCGGCGGCCGCCAGTACGCGGGCGATCACGCGGCGCTGCTCGGTCATCCGCATGCCTTTGGCAGAACACAGGAGTTCGATGTTTTTCGGCTTCGGCGCGTTCACGACGCTTCTCCGTCCGACCGAATTATCACGCCGGGGGGCTGGAATCCATCGGAGTCCATGGTCGGCCACGGGTTATCATCTGTGGTCGGGTCAGATAGCCCGACGGGTAGCCTGTGACTCAAGCCAGATCGCGCCGAAGGATCAGCGCAGCAGCGCCCTGCGCGGCCGGGTAGTAGCCCTCTCGGCGGCCGACCTGGCGAAATCCCGCGCGTCGGTAGAGCCGCCGCGCCGGCACGTTGCCCTCCTCCACTTCGAGGAACACCGTGCGCGCGCCGAGGCCGGCCAGCCGGCGCAGATTGAGATCGAGCAATTGCCGCGCCAGCCCCTTGCCGCGGCGGGATGCGGCGACGGCGATCGACAAGATCTCCGCCTCGTCGACAACGAGACGCGAAACAATGAAGCCGACCACATTGCGTCCGGCGGTGGCGCGGTGGGCGATGATATTGCGGTCGAGCAGGAGGTGCTCGAATTCACCGTCGCTCCATCCACGATGGAACGAGGCGCCATGCAGCGCCGCCAACGCACGGGCGTCGCTCGGGCCCGCTTGCGACAACGCCGGCTCGCCGCGGGCAAACAACCGAGTGACGAGCGCGATCATCGGCGGAGCAAGCGCGCGGCGTCCTGCGGCTGGGCATCGGGTGCGCGCAAATAAAGCGGTTTGGGTCTGCCGTGCCCCTCGGTCGCCGCGGCGCCAAGACGGGCGATCCAGCCGATGTCGGGCGCGCTGCGCTGCTCCACCAGCAGCGGCGGCTCGGTGCCTCTGGGCCAAGCCGTCGCCACCTGATTGGCGGCCGAGCCGACGATGCGGGCCGGCGCGGTGATGGCAGCGCGCACCGCTTCGCGCAGCGTCGCGACGCGCGGCGCAACAACCGTTCGCCCGCCGATGCCGAAGACCTGCAGGTAAACGTTGCCGTGACGGGCATCGATCGCCGCCACCACGTGGGTGCCGTCGTCCTCGGCGATCAACGGGGCGGCGAAACCGGCCAGCGTCGACAGCCCGATCGCCGGCTTTCCCGCCGCAAGCGCGATGCCGCGCGCCGCCGATATTCCGACCCGCAGCCCGGTGAAGCTGCCGGGGCCGGTGGTGACAGCGATACGGTCGAGCTCGGCGAACTCGATCCCGGCCTGGTCCATTACGCGGGCGACGAGCGGCATCACCGCTTCGGCGTGGCCGCGAACCATCGGCAGCGTCTCGCTCGCGGCAATACCGCCACGATCAATGTCGAGCACGGCAGCCGAGCAGGCCCCGAGCGCGGTGTCGATGGCGAGAATGCGCATGATCCGAGAATTAGCGAATAGTGAGTAGCGAATAGCGAATAGTACTGGCGGATCGAATCTATTCGCTATTCGCCATTCGGTGCTAGCTCATCGGTCTGACTTCGACCACGTCAGGCAGGTAATGGCGCAGCAGGTTCTGAATGCCGTGGCGCAGCGTCGCTGTCGACGACGGACAGCCGGAGCAGGCGCCCTTCATATCGAGATAGACGATGCCGTCCTTGTAGCCACGGAAGGTGATGTCGCCGCCATCGTTGGCGACCGCCGGCCGTACCCGTGCTTCGATCAACTCCTTGATGGTGGCGACGGTCTCGGAATCCTCGGGCTCGAAGAACTCTCCGCCTCCGGCCGGCGCGGCAGCGTCATCTTCGCGCACGAGTGGGGCGCCGGACATGAAGTGCTCCATGATGGCGCCGAGGATCGCGGGCTTGAGCTGCTGCCATTCGCCGCCCGACTTGGTGACAGCGACGAAATCGGAGCCGAAGAACACCCCGGATACGCCTGCGATCTCGAACAGGCGCTCGGCCAGGGGCGACTGCGCCGCCGCTTCCTTGTCGCGCATGTCGAGCGTGCCGCTCGCCAGGACGGCCCGTCCGGGGAGGAACTTGAGCGTCGCCGGATTCGGGGTCGGCTCGGTCTGGATGAACATGGCTGGCTCCTTCGCCTGCAGGACCAGGCGCCTGCGCGGAAGTCTGGTCATTGTAATAGGTGGCGCCGCGCGGCGGAAGTTCAAGCGCTTTTCCCCGCCCCAATGGCGGACGCCCTACGCTCACGACATTGAATCGAGGTCCTCGTCGCTGAGGTGACCGGGCACGATGGCGACCGGAATCGGGAAGTCGCCGGCGCTCTTGCCGATGCTGGAAACGAGCGGCCCCGGCCCCTCCTTGCCGGTTGCGGCGGCGAGCACCAGGATGGCGATGTCCTCGTCGTCCTCGATGAGATTGAGCACCTCCTGGGATTTTTCGCCTTCGCGGATCACGCGCTGCGGCATGACGCCGGTGATGCTGGCCGAACGCGCCGCGTGGCGGTCGAGCACCGCATTCGCCTCCTCGTACGCCTCCGCCCGCATAATGTCGGCGACGCCGAGCCATTGCTGATTGCGGTCGTGGGTCTCGATCACGCGCAGCATCAGCACGGTCGCGCCGATCCGGAGCGCGCGTCGGCTGGCGAAGTAGAGCGCGCGATCGCATTCCGGCGTGTCGTCGATGACGACCATGAATTTGGGCGAGTGACCCGCCTCGTAGCTGCGGCGCTTCTTTCTCATCGGCTCCCCCGGCCAACGCGAGAATCTGCCACGCCGCTCGGTCCGGGCACAAGGCCGCGCGGAAGACGGTTGCAGATGGTCGGGTTACGCGTTCGTCAGCGGCGCACGAAGCCGACGATGTCCTTCACCGCTTTCATAGTCTCGGCCGCGATGGTTTGCGCGCGCATGGCGCCCTCGGCGAGGACCGAATCGATATAGACCGGATCGGCGACGAGGCGCTTCATCTCGGCGTTGATCGGCCCGAGCTTGGTGACCGCGAGGTCGACCAGGGCGGCCTTGAAGGTCGAGAATTGTGCGCCGCCGAATTCCTTGAGAACCTCCGCCTTGCTCCGCTCCGCCAGCGCGGCATAGATGCCCACGAGGTTGTCGGCTTCGGGTCGCGGCTCGAGGCCCTTTTCCTCGCTCGGCAACGCTTCCGGATCGGTCTTGGCTCTGCGAATCTTGTGGGCAATGGCCTCGGCGTCGTCGGTGAGATTGATGCGCGATTGATCCGAAGCGTCGGACTTCGACATCTTCTTCGAGCCGTCGCGTAGTGACATCACCCGCGTCGCCGGACCCTGGATCAGCGGCTCAGGCTGGGGGAAGAACGCATCGCCGTAGCCGTGCGCCTGGATCGACTTGGTGTAGTCGTTGTTGAACTTCTGCGCGATGTCGCGCGAGAGCTCGAGGTGCTGCTTCTGATCCTCGCCGACCGGCACATGGGTGGCGCGGTAGACCAGGATGTCCGCCGCCATCAGTGTCGGATAGGCATAAAGACCGACCGAGGCATTCTCGCGATCCTTGCCCGCCTTCTCCTTGAACTGGGTCATGCGGTTGAGCCAGCCGAGGCGCGCGATGCAATTGAAAATCCAGGCGAGCTCGGCGTGCTCGGCAACCTGGCTCTGGTTGAACACGATGTGCTTCTTGGGATCGATTCCGCAGGCAATGAACGCGGCGGTGACCTCGCGCGTTGCCTTCGGCAACTCGGCCGGGTCCTGCCACACGGTCACGGCGTGCAGGTCGACGACGCAATAGATGCAGTCGTACTTGTCCTGCAGCGCGACGAACTTCACGAGCGCGCCGAGATAGTTGCCGAGGTGCAGATTGCCGGTCGGCTGCACGCCGGAAAACACCCGCTCCTTGAACGCCATGGCTGGAAAACCCCGTCGATTGCGCCGCCACATGGCATGACCGGCGGCCACGGCGCAAGAGTGGTCAATGATCGGGACTGCTCGCTTGCCGCTTGTCGGCCGTCGATGGCTGCTCCGCCGACGCGCGCATGGCTGCGAGCAGGTCGCGCAGGCGCGCGACGCCGAGCATCTCGAGGCTCGCGAGATAGATGCCGAGCCCGATCGCGACCAGCGTGGCAAGCGCCACGAGCCGCGCCAGCGTTCCACTCGCCAAGGTCCACGGCGCGGTGAGCTCACGCGCGCCGAAGATCGCGATTGCCATTACGAGCGTCGCCAACGCGATGCGCGGCAGCCGGCGCATTGCGTCAATGTCAAGATGGAGCCAGCCGCGTTGCCGCAGGATCGCGCCGAGTAGCGTGGCGCCCACCCAGCCGGACAGGGCGATGGCCGCCGCCACGCCGACGTGACCATAGTCGGGAAACAGCGCGAGCGATCCGGCGACGGCGGCCGCCAGCCCCGCAAGTGCCGCGAGCATCGGGGTGCGCGTGTCCTCGTGTGCAAAGGACACCGCGCCGAACACCTTCTCGAGCGCGTGTCCGGGCAATCCGGCGCAGATCGCCGCCAGTGCTGCGGCCACGGCCGAGCTGTCGCGGGGTCCGAAGGCGCCGCGCTCGAACAAGCCGGCGGCGATCGGCTGCGCCAGCACGGCAAAGGCGACGGCCGAGGGCAGCGCCAGGCCGAGCGCAATCTCCAATGCGCGCGATTGCGCCGCCGCGATCGGTGCACGCTCGATAGCGCGCACGCCGGCCGCGATCCTCGGCACCAGCACCGAAGCGATGGCGATCGAGACAACGCCGAGCGGCAGCTCGTAGAGCCTGTTGGCATAATAGAGCCACGACACCGCGGCCTGCGAGGACGACGCGATCATCGCGCCGGCGATCAGCTTCAATTGCGGAATGCCGGCGGCGACAAGACCGGGAACGGCGAGCACGAAGAAGCGCCGCGCGTCGGCAGAGAAGCCGAATTGCCGGCGCACTGGTGCGGTCCGCAGCCGCAGAAATCCGATCCCGGTCACGGCGAGCTGCGCGATCCCGGCGAGCACGATAGCGTGGGCGAGCAATGCGCCGACGTCCGGCCCCTGCGACAGGCCGAAACCCGCGATCGCCGCCAACGCCAGGAGCAGGACGGCATTGAATGCCACGACGCCGAGGGCCGCGGCGGCGATGCGCCGCTCGGCATTGAGCACCGCGGCGATGATCGCGACCGTGCCGGCGAGCGCGACATAGGGCGCCGCAATCCGCACATAGTCCGCCGCCAAGGCGCGACGCTCACCCGCAAAGCCCGGCGCGAGCACGTCGACCACCGCCGGCGCGAATAATATCCCGACAGCCGCAAGCACGCCGACCGCGAGCAACATGGCGGCGAACACCTGATGAAAGAACCGGTAGGCACCGCCCTCGCCCTCGGTCTCCTTGGTTCGCAACCACACCGGCACGAAAGCGGCGTTGAGCGCGCCCTCAGCCAGCAGTCGGCGGAAGAAGTTGGTGGCCTGCAGCACCGCAAAGAACGCGTCGGAGAGCGCGCCCGCGCCGAGCATCGCGGCAATCGCCATATCGCGCGCGAATCCGAGTAGCCGCGACGCCAGCGTCGCGCCGCCCACGGTGGTAACGTCGCGCGCCAGCGACATGGGCCGCCCTCTTCGGCTGCACGCTCGCCACGCGAGCGTCCGCCGTCCTGGCATCGCCGCGCTGCCTTGTCGATACCGGCAGGACGTAGGCCGCCGGCGGGGGCGCGATTGCCTCCGACCATTCGGCCGCTATAGTGCGCGCCTTTGGTTGGGAGCTCACGTATGGCCGCCACGCAATTCGACGTCCTCGGCATCGGCAACGCGATTGTCGACGTTATTGCCCGCACCGATGACGACTTCCTCGCGCGGCAGAAGATGCGCAAGGGGACCATGCAGCTGATCGACGAGGCGCAGGCGACGCGGATCTACGACGCCATGGGTCCGGCGGTGGAGGTGTCGGGCGGCTCGGCCGCGAACACCATTGTGGGCGTGGCGAGCCTTGGCGCCCGCGCGGCCTTCATCGGCAAGGTCAAGGATGATGAGCTGGGCCGCGTCTTCGCGCACGACATTCGCGCCGCAGGCGTCGGCTTCGGCACGCCGCCCGCCTCCGCCGGACCATCGACTGCGCGCTGCTATGTGCTGGTCACCCCCGACGGCGAGCGCACCATGAATACCTACCTCGGCGCCGCCCAGGACTTGCATCCCAACGACATCGATGCCGACGCCGTTGCGGCTGCGCAGGTGACCTATCTCGAGGGCTATCTGTGGGACCCCCCGCACGCCAAGGAGGCCTTCCTCAAGGCGGCGAAGATCGCCCATGGCGCCGAACGCGACGTCGCGCTCACGCTGTCGGATGCGTTCTGCGTCGATCGCTATCGTGCGGAATTTCTCGACCTCATCCGCACCGGCACCGTCGACCTCGTGTTCGCCAACGAGCGCGAGCTGCACAGCCTGTACCAGACCGCGGATTTCGACACCGCGCTCAACGCGCTGCGCAACGATGCGCGGCTCGCGGTAATCACGCGCAGCGAAAAGGGTTGCCTGGTGGTGACCCGAGAGGAGACCGACGCGGTTCCGGCGACCCCGATCGAGCGCGTGGTGGATGCCACCGGCGCGGGCGATTTGTTCGCTGCCGGCTTTCTGGTCGGGCTCTCGCGTGGGGCCGACTACCGTACGGCGGCGCGCCTCGGCGCGCTCGCCGCCGCCGAGGTGATTCAGCATCTCGGCGCGCGTCCGGAGACGTCGCTCAAGGATTTGGCGCGCGACAACGGCTTCGACCTTTGAACGCTGCGCGCGGGCGCATCGACATGCCCCGCGTTGGGGGCGGCTTGTCCACAGTGATTCACAGGAATCCGCGCTGCATTGCCGCACTGTCTCGGAACTGTCGTGCTGATCCGGCATTACAGGCTGGCCGGGGCGGGTTCCGGCAGGAGGTTGCCATGGGTTCGTCGCTCGATCGTCTGCCGAGTCACTTTCCGGACGGCACGCGCTATGTGCTCGAGGGCCGCGGCGGCGACCGGGGCCAGCTTCGCATCCACTTGCGATATCTTGAGTTTCCCGACGGTCGCCACGTCGAGCTACCGGCCGACCCGGCGGATCGGAGGCGCTCGCGCCGCCGCCCGCCGCGGCGTCGCGCCGCAGCTCGAAAATAATTCGCCTGTCAGGAACGCATCGCCGCCGCCGGCGTTGTGAGGGTAACGCCGGGTGGCGTGCCCCCCAGCCCCCAACCCCTCACCCATCCGGCGACAGACCCTGGCCCCCATTTGGCGCCGGGGTCTTCTTTTGCGCGGGCTTGTGGAAAATGTCATCGGCCATGGAACTCATGGCCCGGCTCGTAATTGCATGCTTGGCGCGTTACCCTATGAGGGCTGGCGTCGGCGCCGGGTTGGCGGACCTATCCCCTTCGGGACGAAACGAAACCCGGCGCAATTCTTTTTCTAGAGCATGACCCCGACGCTCTAGGCTCGCCCCACCACCAGATTGTCCCGGTGCACCATCTCGGTGCGGCCGCCAAATCCCAGGATCGCGGAGATATCAGCCGACGAGCGGCCCTTGATCTTGGCGGCGTCCTCGGCGTCGTAGGCAACGAGGCCGCGGCCGACCTCGGAACCGTCGGGTCCGCGGATGACGACCGCGTCGCCGCGCGCGAACACGCCGTCGACGCGAACGACGCCCGCCGGCAGCAGGCTCTTGCCGCTGCGCAGGGCTACCACCGCGCCGGCGTCGATGGTCAGGATCCCTTTCGGCTCGAGCGAGCCGGCGATCCATTTCTTGCGGGCGGCGACGGGATTGGCCGGGGTGAGGAACCAGGTGCAGCGTCCGCCGTCGGCGATCGCTTGGAGCGGATGCGCCACGCGCCCGGACGCGATCACCATGTGCGTGCCGCCATGCGTGACGATTTTGCCGGCCTCGATCTTGGTGCGCATGCCGCCGCGCGAGAGCTCGGAGCCGGCCGCGCCCGCCATCGCTTCGATCGCCGGCGTGATGCGCTCGACCAGCGGCACGAACTCCGCTTTGGCGTTGTCGGCAGGTGGGCCGTCGTAGAGCCCGTCGACGTCGGAGAGCAGCACGAGGAGGTCCGCGCTCGCCATGGTGGCGACGCGCGCGGCCAGCCGGTCGTTGTCGCCGTAGCGGATTTCGTTCGTCGCGACCGTATCGTTCTCGTTGATCACTGGCACCGCCCGCCATTCCAGCAGCTTGTCGATGGTGGAGCGGGCGTTGAGGTAGCGCCGGCGCTCCTCGGTGTCTTGCAACGTGACCAGCACCTGCCCGGCGGTGATGCCATGGCGGCCGAGCACCTCCGCCCAGGTGCGGGCCAGCGCGATCTGGCCGACCGCGGCGGCGGCTTGGCTGTCCTCGAGCCTGAGCGGCCCTGCCGGCAGCTTGAGCACGGCGCGTCCGAGCGCAATGGCCCCGGACGAGACCACCAACAGGTCGCGCTTGCCCTGCTGCAGTGCGGCAATGTCCTCGGCCAGGCCGGAGAGCCAGGCGTCATGCAGCCGGCCGCCGTCGCTGTCGACCAGGAGCGATGAGCCGACCTTCACCACGATGCGGCGGAAGTCGGTGAGCGAAGGGGCTTTGCGGGACATGCGCGGGCCGACACCGGCGGCGCGCCAACCATTGCCGCGCCAGCGCGTTGTTTAGCGCATGTTCCGGCGAAGTGGATACCGCTTCGCCGCCAAGAACATGCGCCACTCAATAACGGCTTTCGGCTGCCTGCCAAGGCGCAACCACCATGAGCAAGGTGTGGATCGGGACCTCGGGTTGGACCTACGACGGCTGGCGCGGTCCGTTCTATCCCAAGGACGTGCCGAAGAAGGAGTGGCTCGCCTGGTACGGCGGTCAGTTCCCCACCGCCGAGATCAACGGCTCGTTCTACCGCACGCCGTCGCTCGAGGCGGTGCGCGCCTGGCGGGACCACACTCCGGCGGACTTCGTGTTCGCCTGGAAGGCCTCGAAGTTCATCACCCATTGGAAACGGCTGAGCGAGAAGAGCGCGAACTCGATCGAGCTGATGGAGACGCGGCTCGAGGCGCTATCGCCGAAGGTCGGTGCGGTGCTGTTCCAGTTGCCGCCGCAGTTCGCAAAGCAGCGCGAGCGGCTGGCCTCGTTTCTCGACATGCTGCCGCGCCGCTACCTCTACGCCTTCGAGTTTCGTCACCAGAGCTGGTACGAGGACGATGTGCTCGATCTTCTGCGCGAGCATGACGTCGCACTCTGCCTCTCCGACCATCACGACGCTCCGGCGCCCTGGGAGGTGACCGCGCGCCACGTCTACGTGCGCGGGCACGGACCGGACGGGCGCTATCGCGACAACTATCCAGATCAAACGCTGCGCGCCTGGGCGCGTCACATTGCCAAATGGCGGCGCCAGCGGCGCACGGTGTTCGTCTATTTCGACAACGATCAGAAGAGCGCCGCGCCGGCCGACGCCCGCCGACTGATGGCCGTGCTCAACATCGCCCGACGCTGAGGGCCCGGCGTCCTCTTACGGGTGCCACACCTCGAGCGGAGCAGGCGGCCGCTGCTCGTGCCGCGCTTCGTCGATCACCTTGTAAAGTGCGCGCACGACCTCGCGCACGCCGGCCCCCGTCGCCGCCGAGACGACGAGTGGCGCCTTTCCGGCGGCGCGCTTGAGCCGCGCGGTCTGCTGCTTCAATTGCTCCGGAGTGAGCGCATCGGCCTTGTTGAGCGCCACGGTCTCGGGCTTTGCTGTAAGCCCGTGGCCATAGGCTTCGAGCTCCGCCCGGATG
>JBKPUA010000276.1:0-2322 GCA_046735815.1 Pseudomonadota bacterium | reverse complement strand
TTAGCAAACCGCCGCCTTCAGCCACTCGGCCACCTCTCCAAGCCTTGCAATCGCCAGAATATGCCATGCAGCACGCCAGAACAAACGGCGCTTTGCGACCGTTTGGTCCGTTTGCGGCCCCGATCTAGCGCGGCCCTGATCGCCGCGTCAACGCGCTCGCGTCAGTCTGCATCCTCGGCAGGATATGGGGACGGAAATCCAACGTGGGGAGCAGCCGACGTGCCCCGACGGTTCCAATCCGCGCGGTCCTTGTCGATTGTGTCCGAGAGGTCGGTCCGCTGCAGCGCCAGAGAGCGTGCGCCTCGCTACTCCGCCGTGGGCTGCTCCGCCGTGCGCTCACCGAGACGGGCCAAGAACGACCAGCGTTTCTCGATTGCGAGGAACTCCGCCTCGGACCAACCGCCTTCGAACCGCAGCCGCTTGGCGCAGCTGTCGCGGTCCTGCGTCGCGTCCGCCGTGCAACCTTCGGCCATGACAATGCTCCTCCACTCGGGGAGCTGGTCATAGGTCCATTTCGACGGGGGCAAGTGTGACGTGGATCACAGTCCGGCATTCTTACCCCTGTCACTAATCGACGCGCATGAACGCTCCACCAGGAGGGTTGCAACCCAAGGAGAACGAAATGATGATGAAAAGCTTGATTGTCGCTTCCGCTGCCATGTTCGGCCTCGCCCTGCTCACGTTGCCGGAGCCGGCAGCGGCGCAATTTTCGGCGAAGCAGCGGGCCGCCTGCCAGGGCGACGCCATGCGGCTGTGCAGCCAATCCCTGGCCAACCCCGGGCAGCTCAATGCGTGCATGGCGCGCAACGCAAGCCAGGTCAGCGCCGGCTGCCGAGCGGCAATGGGTGGCGGCGGCGGCAAGAAAAAGAAGCGCGCCTGATCACACGCTTCGCCACGTGACGGTCGAAGCCCCGGCGCCAGCTCGCCGGGGCTTCATCATTAGCAGCAGTTGATTGCCCGGTAGCGCGGAAAGCGCATTGGTCACTGATCGCAGCGAAACTGGGGAGAAGCGCCGAAACAGCTCAGCGCGCTCTCTGCCCGAACAGGATGGAGCGCACCTTCGGATCGTTGGTGTCGACGTGGAAGGCCGCCTCCACCTTGACGGAGAGGCCGCGCCGCACCGCCGGACGCGCCAGCACTGCCTCGAGCCAGCGCCTGACATTGGGGAAACCGGTCAGGTCGAAGCCGAACCGCTCGGCGCGGCTCGCCCAGCCGATGCAGGCGATATCGGCGATCGAGTAGTCGCCGGCGATGAACGCGCGATCCGCAAGTCTTCCGTCCATGACGCCGTAGATGCGGTTCACCTCGTTGCTGAAGCGGTCGATGGCGTATGGCAGCTGCTCCGGCGCGTATTTGCGGAAGTGGTTCGCCTCTCCGGCCTTCGGACCGAGATTGGCCATCTGCCAGAACAGCCACTGCTCGACCTCCACCCGGGCGCGCTCTTCCCTCGGATAGAACTTGCCGGTCTTGCGGCCGAGATATTGCAGGATCGCCCCCGACTCGAAGATCGAGATCGGCCTGCCACCGGGGCCGTCGTGATCGACGATGGCCGGCATGCGGTTGTTAGGCGAGATCGTCAGGAACGCCGGCTCGAACTCCTCGCCTTTGGAAATGTCGACCGGGACGAGCGTGTACGGCAGCGCGCATTCCTCCAGCATGATCGTGATCTTCCAGCCGTTGGGGGTCGGCCAGTAATAGAGGTCGATCGGCTTGCCGCCACGCGCCGCGGCCGGCCGCCCTGCGCCAGCCGATTTGGACTTGGTGCTGCGGTTGGTATTGCGGGCTTTCGCCCGGCTTGGCTTCTTGGGGCGACCCGACATGCGGCGTTCCCTTACGGACAGGATACCATCTCCTGCACAGGCGGAACGCGGCCTAGTGCCGCCGATTTGAAATTCCTCACCCTATGCCGCGAGTCCGCTCAGGAATTTCAAATCGAAAAGCGGCACTAGAATCATAAAGTTGCTAGTGCCCTTCGGTTTTCGAAGTTCGCACCCGAGGGTGCCGCGCTATATGACGAACTTCGAAAACCGGGCGCTAGCCGTCGTCGAATTCGAAGCGTGTAGCGTGATCTCAAACGCCCCGAGGGCGTCGGCGAGAGGCTGGGTGTTCGAGTGCGCCGTCGGAACCGCCGCGGCGGGGCGCGAACGTTTGTTCGTTCGGCCCTTCTTCATCCGCCGCGCGGGTGCGCCGACTGATGAAGCTCGAAACCCTGTCTCGCCGACGCCCTCTGTCGTCGATCCGAGCCGGCGGTGTCGAAGCACGATCGCGATGCGCTCATCGCTCCTCGACTCGCGCCGGCCCAATTGACGCAGTCATCGACGT
>JBKPUA010000275.1:0-9661 GCA_046735815.1 Pseudomonadota bacterium | reverse complement strand
TGCATCTCAGTGTCTTTGTTGATCGGCTCATCGACCACGACGAGCAGCCCTGCGCGCGCAAGCGCCAGCACGTGCTCGTGCAGATCGGGATAGCTGCGCGCATGCCGGGGCGGCCCGTCGCGGTAGCGGTCGAGCACGCTCGAGATATCGGCAGCTCGCTCGTCCATCGGCGTCTCCGCCCGACGCGCACTCCTGAGCCGGAGTCTAGAACAAAGCCTTGATCGCGGCAGACGCCGCGAATGTCTCCGCGTCGCCGTTGACGAACCCGGTCACCTGCAGGCCGAGCGGCAGCCCTTCGTCGGCCAGCACCGGGAGCGAAACCGCAGGGATGCCGAGCAATGACGCGTGCACGGTGCAGCCGGGGTCGCCGGTCGATTCGAGCCCCATCGGCGCGGCGGCGGGCGCGGACAGGCTTACGCAGGCGTCGCACTCCGCCGCCAGCTCGGCGTAGCGCGCTCTGATCTGGTCGCGCTGCGCCAAGTCGTTGCGGTAATCGGCAAGGCTCATGCTCTCCGCTTCCACTAAGCGCGCGAGCATGACGCGACTCAGTTTGCTCGCGTCGCGCTCGCGATAGGTGTTGAGCGGCCAGCGCGATTCCCAGCCGTTGATCCGCATCGAGAGCGGCCGCGCGGGCCCGATCGCGGTCTCGACCGCGGCGACTTTGGGGTTGGATTGGCGCGTCGACACTTCGATGCCGGCGGCCTTGAGCCGCGCCAGCGCGTCGGCCATCGCCTGTTTGGCGCCTGCCGAAGCGGCGGCCCAGCCTGCCGTTTCGAGGAAAGCGATGCGGCGCGGCAGCTTTGGCGCCGGCATGCTGGCGGGGCCGAACAGTCCCGGATAGCCGGGATCGCCGCCGGCCCGCTTCGCGATTTCGTAGGCGAGCTGCCAGGCATCCTCCAAGGTCGCGGCTAGCACGCCGGTCGCGCTCTGGCTCAGCCCGTCATAGCTGCCGCCGCGATTGAGCGCGCCGACCGTCACCTTGAAGCCGGTGCACCCGCAATAGCTGGCGGGGCGAATGGTAGAGCCGATCACCTGGGTGCCGAGCGCGGCGCTCAGCATTCCCGCTGCGACCGCAGCGGCCGAGCCGCTGCTCGATCCGCCGGGCGTGCGGCGCAGGTCGTGCGGATTGCGCGTGCCGCGCGGCTCGGTGGCCGCGAATTCCGTGGTCACGGTCTTTCCGACGATGACCGCGCCCGCTTCGCGCAGCGCGGCCACGCTGGCGCCGTCGCGCTCGGAGCGGAAACCCAAAAACAGCGGCGAGCCGTTCTCGGTCGGCATGTCGGCGGTTTCGATGATGTCCTTGATGCCGACCGGCATGCCGTCGATCTTCGACAGCGGCCGGCCTTCGCGCCAGCGTGCGCTGGCGCGGTCGGCGGCCGCACGCGCCGCGTCGAGGTTGAGATGGACGAAGGCGCCGATCTTCGGCTCGAGCGCGGCGAGATCGGCAAGGCAGCGCTCGAGGAACTGGCGCGGCGTGTCAGCGCCGCTCGCAAAGTTCGCCGTCTCCGACAAATACGGCTTGGTCGCAAGCTTCAGCGTCGCGTCCGGCGCCAGCATGATCATGCCTCCGCAAGGCCGATTGGCCCGACTATTTCTTGTTTGAGCTCTCGTCGTAATAGTGAATTTCGTACAGCAGGCAGCCGCGCTCGGACTTGAATGGCCCGTGATAGACGCCAGGCGGCCGGCAAGCATAAGTCGGGGCGTCGAACGGCTCCCCGCCTTTGCCCTGCGTGTCGTTGCCGACGATGAGGTCCCCCGAAACGAGATAGACCTCTTCCCAATGGTCATGCACGAATGGAGCGGTAGTGTAGACGCCGGGATCGAAGCGCAGGAGCCGCGTGCGGCTTCCCATCTTGCGGCTCTCGTCGAGGTCGCTCGCCAGGATCTTCTGCTGGATGCCGGCCGGATAGCCGGGCGGCGTCGCCCAGCCGGCGTTCATATCGACGCGGGTGAACTCGAGGTGGGGCTTGTTCATCGGCATTGGAGCATCTCCGGAGATCGGGCCAATTTATCCCAGGTTTGGAAGCGTGCGCACCCGATAGGCGTGGGTGATCTTGCGGCCGAGCACAGGATCTTCGATCTCGAATGCGAATTCTGGGGTGGGGCGCACGCCGCCGCGGGCAGCGAGCGTGCCGCAAAACATCAGCGTACCTTCAGGGAGCCCGCCGTCGCCTGCATGGCGAGCGATCAAAGCGCGTGGGTCCATCATCGCGGCCACGCTGCCGTCCTGGTAAAGCGCGCGCTTACCGCCTTCGACGACGTGCGCGCGTAGCAGCAGGCGGTCCCAGTGCGGCGCCACCTCGTCGTAGGCCCAGAACACGGGCGCGATCGGTTTGTCGCACACCTGCTTGGAGACCGTCACGCCATATTTCTCGACCTCGCGGTCGGTGTGGTCGGAGCCGGTCCCCACCCACAGCCTGCCCTTGTGCTGCAGCAGCACGAACTCCACCTCGCCGCCCGAGGCTTCGCCCACCGCTTCGATGGTGTTCTGGGTGGTTATGCGCGCCGCCGACACGCGATAGAAGATCGGCGTCGTTGCCGGCCGCTTCACGCCGAGGGCCTCAAGCTCCCTGATGTGCTTCTCGACCGCGGCCGGATCGCGTCCAGTCCAGCCGGCCACCACGGCCTGCTCGATCGCAATCTCGCTCGGCCGTGTGCCCGACTTGTCCTGCAACGTCAGCGAGAGAATGCGTGGTGACACGGCACATCCGACATGTGGGTTGCGGCACCGGATCGCAGAACCGCGTGGCAGCAGCAAATAGGAGCGCTTGCTTCGGTTTGATAGGTCATTGACATGGTCATTTCAACTCCGTGAGATGAAGTGACCTCGGGCAAGGGGCGGTGCCGATGCAAACACTTGCGCAACTCGCGGCCGGGCTCATCGGCGGCAGCTCGAGCCGCCGCCTCGTCGAGCAGTGCCTATCGCGCATCGCCGATCGTGCGGGGGAGGGCGAGCGCGTCTTTCTCAAGGTCCATGGCGACGACGCAGCGGCGGCGGCGGACTTCTACGATCGCCTGCGCGCCCATGGCGCCACACCGTCGCCGTTCGCCGGCATCCCGATTTCGATCAAAGACCTGTTCGACATGGCGGGCGACGTCACCACCGCCGGCTCGCGGGTGCTGCGCGACGCGCTGGCGGCAACGCGCGACGCACCTTGCGTGGCGCGATTGCGGGCGGTCGGCTTTATTCCCATCGGGCGCACCAACATGACCGAGTTCGCCTTCTCCGGGCTCGGGATCAATCCGCACTATGGCACGCCGCTCAATCCGTACGACCGCGGCGCCGCGCGCATTCCGGGCGGCTCGTCCTCGGGCGCGGCGGTATCGGTGACCGACGCCATGGCTTACGGCGCGCTCGGCACCGACACCGGCGGCTCCTGCCGCATTCCGGCAGCGCTGTGTGGCATCGTCGGCTTCAAGCCGACCGCCCATCGTGTGCCGACGGCCGGCGCGTTCCCGCTCTCGACCTCGCTCGACTCCGTCGGTCCGCTGGCCGCGACGGTCGCATGCTGCGCCGTGCTCGACGCTGTTCTCGCCGGCGAGCCGGTGGTCGAGCTTGCGCCGTTTCCGCTCTCAGGCTTGCGCCTGGCGGTGCCGCAGACCACGGTGCTCGACGGGATGGAGCCGGCGGTGGCGCGCGCCTTCGAGGCGGCGCTCGCTGCTTTGCGCAAGGCAGGGGCAGGCATCGTCGATATTCCCTTGCGCGAACTGTCCGAGCTGCCCGATATCAACGCGAAGGGCGGGCTGCCTGCGGCCGAGGCTTACGCCATCCATCGCGCGCTAATCGCCAAGGCCGAAAAAATGTACGATCCGCGCGTGCTTATCCGTATCCTGCGCGGACAGGAGCAGGATGCCGCCGACTACATCGACCTGGCGGAAGCGCGGAAGAAATTCATCCGCCGCCTTGCCGCCATCACGGCGCCCTACGACGCCCTGGTGATGCCGACGGTGCCGGTGACCGCGTCCCGGCTCGCTGATCTCGAGTCAGACGATGCTTACCGCCGGGTTAATTTCCTGGTGCTGCGCAATCCGTCGATCGCGAATTTCCTCGACCGCTGCTCGATCTCGCTCCCGTGTCACCGTGCGGGCGACGCCCCGGTCGGTCTCATGCTGATCGGCGAGCACGGCGCCGACCGCCGGCTGCTCGCAATCGCCGCCGCCATCGAGCAGGTGGTGTCGCCGGGCCACGGTTAACCCTCGGCGCGATCTGGCGATCGAAGCGGGGTCACGCCCCCGGGTTCGACGCGATTACGCCACATATGGTCCTAAATTGCATTGCAGAAACGATTCCGGGGCTGCCGAAGCTTTACCGAAGGGGGCGGCGTGCGCCATCTCGTCGAGGCTCGTTTCATAAGCCTGCTCCGAAGGCTCGGGGCGGTCGCAACCATGGTTGGTGCGCTATTGGTATCGCAAAGTGCGTGGCATTCCGGCTGGGCCGAACCTGCAGGTGGTTCCGCGAAGAAATCGCAGGCTTCCGCCTGCGATCGCGCGGCATTTCGCGTCGTCGTCGATGTCGGACACACCGCCGAGTCGCCTGGCGCCATCAGCGCGCGCGGGGCCTACGAATATGATTTCAATCTTCGGCTCGCGTCGGTGATCGAGCAGGATCTGCTGCAGGCCGGCTTCGGCAAGACCGTGTTGCTGGTGACCGACGGGCCGGCGCGGAAAAGTCTGTTCGACCGGGTGGCGCGTGCGAACCGCCTGTCGACCGATCTCTTCCTTTCGATCCATCACGACTCGGTGCCGGACTCGTTCTTGGAGGCATGGGAGTACGAAGGCGAACGGCACACCTTCAGCGACCGGTTCAAGGGCCATTCGATCTTCATCTCCAATGAGAATGTCGATTTTGCCGGCAGCCTGCTGTTCGGCCAGATGCTGGGCGCGCAGCTGCAGGCGCATGGCTTGCGGTACACGCCCCATTACATCGAGAAGTTCATGGGCCATCGGCAGCGGATCCTGGTGGATGCCAATGTGGGAGTCTACCGTTACGACCAGCTGATCGTGCTGCGAACGACGCAGATGCCGGCGGTTCTGCTGGAAGCCGGCTCCATCATCAATCGCGCCGAGGAATTGGCCCTGAGCGCGCCCGAGCGCCAGTCGCTCATCAGCGCCGCGGTGGTCGGCGCGGTCGATGGCTTTTGCGCCATGCGGCGGCCGCGCCGTCCGGATGTCGCCCGCGCTGCCGTCGCCAAGCCGGCGCTCCCGCTCAACGCGGCCGTCCAGTCGTCCAATCCCGCCAAGCCGCGATGAGGCTCGGCGGCGCGGCCTGCGCGGCAGTGCCGATGCTGATCTGGACCGTCGCGCAGGCGATCGCGCAAGGCACCTTGCCGGGAGGCTTGGTCTACCTTCGCGACATCCATCCCGGCATCGTCCAGGACATCCGCTACGCGGGATCGAACAATTTCGTGGGGCGCCCGCTCCCCGGCTACGATGCCGCCGAATGCATCTTGCGCCGCGACGTCGCCGCCGCGCTGGCGCGAGTCGAGGCCGATCTCGCTGCTTCCGGCCTCGGGCTCAAAGTCTATGATTGCTATCGTCCGACCCGGGCGGTGCGTGCGATGGCGCAATGGGCGGCGGATGGTCGCGATGCCGGCGCCACCAAGCGATTCTTCCCACGGCTGCCGAAAAATCAGTTGTTCGCGCTCGGCTACATCGCCGCGCACTCGCAGCATTCGACCGGAACGGCGATCGACCTGACTCTGATCGAGCGCACGCGCGGCGAGACGCCCGCGTTCGATCCCGCCGCCGCCTACGGATCATGCACCGGTCCAGTCGCCCAGCGCCCTCCCGACAGCAGCGTCGACATGGGGACGGGCTACGACTGCCTCGATGTCCTCAGCCACACCGCCAACCCGGCCATCGGCGCCGAGCAGCGGCGCTGGCGCAACCTGCTCGTGGCTGCCATGGCCAAGCGCGGCTTTACCAATTATCGCCGGGAATGGTGGCACTTCGGCTATGGGAGCCCAGCCTCGGCCGCGTCCTACGACGTTCCGATCCGTCCGCGCTCCGGCAAGCCGACCGGTTGAGCCGCTATCGAGTCAGCCGGCAATCGTCACTGCGAAATCAACCCTGCATTCGCCGCAGCCGCATTCCAGATCCTGGCATCCTCCTGGATCATGGTGGCGAACTCGGACGGCGTATTGGCGATGACCTCGAGCCCGTTGTCGGCAAGCACCTGCTGCACGTCGGCAAGCTTGAGGATGCGCAAGATCTCGCCGTGCAGGCGCGCCGTGGTCGCAGCCGGCATGTCGCGCGGCGCGAGCAAACCGATCCACGCGCGACCGGGTGCGAAGTCTGGGACCTCCTCGCCGATCATGGGTACGTCCGGAAGCTTCGGATAGCGCTTGGTGTCGAACACTGTCAAAAGCCGCAGGTGGCCGCTTTGGATATGCGGCAAGGCCGCCGCCAGGCTGACGATCGCGGTCGGGACATGGCCGCCCAACAGGTCGTTGAGCGCCGGCGCCACACCCTTATACGGCACGTTGAGCAGCTCGATGCCGGCGGCCTTATTGAGCACCTGGCCGTAGAGGTGATGGGCGCTGCCAATGCCGGCGCTGGCATAGGCGATTTCGCCCGGCCGCCGCCGCACCAGCTCGATGAACGCGGTAAGCGAAGACACCGCGATCTGTTCATTGACCACCAGCCCCGCCGGATTGTCGGCGATCGCGGTGATCGGGGTGAAATCCTTGACGATGTCGAACGATGCCGTCTTGTTCTGAATGAGGTCGATGGTCTGCGCGAGCGAGATCACGACGCCGATGGTGGTGCCGTCGGGCGTCGCGCGCTTGAGCATATTCATGCCGATCGATCCGGACGCGCCCGCTTGGTTTTCGACCACCACCGGTTGGCGCAGGCTCTCGCTCAATTTCTGGCCAATCAGCCGCGCGCTGATATCGCCGGCGCCGCCGGGCGGATTGGGCACGATGATGCGGACCGGCCGTGCCGGCAGCTCTTGCGCCGCTGCCGCGAGCGGCGGCAGCGCGAGCGCAAGCAGGAGGGAAACACGCCACTTCCACATGGCATCGCCGTCCGTTGTCGCCCCCGCATCGGCCCGGGTTCCGCTTCGCGCGCGGTCACGCTATTTGGCGGGCACCTCCTTCAGCGCCCATTCGCCGTCGCGCAGCCGCGTCACCAAGCCCTGCTCGTGCAAAGCGTGCAGCTCGAGCGCAACCTCGCGGCCGTCGTGGCTGCCGAGCGCGTCCATGAGCTGACCGAAGAACATCGGCCCGGACCGCAGCGCCGCGCGCACATTGTCGTGACGGCGCTGCCCATTGAAACGCGGTGCGCGCGGCCGGCGAGTCTCGATGGTATCGGGAACGCCGTAGGGCGCGGTCAGGTCGAATCCGACCTTGTCGACCAGCCCGTCCTGGTGACGGGTTGGGTCCATGTAGAAGCCGGGATAGCCAGTCGCGACCACTATGTCGCTCGCCGCCTGGAAGCGGGTCGCCATCGCCCACTCCATCTGCTCGTCGGAAAAGACGTCGACGTCGTCGTCGACGATGAAGACGTGCTTGATCCTGGGAATGGCGTGCAGCGCCGAGATCGCGTGACGCGCCTGGCCGCGCTGGCCGCGCCGCAGCGCGACGCGCACGTGTTGGCGTCCATTCGATCCTGGCACGCCCAGCACCGCGGCGGGCTCGATGCCGGCGGCGCGCAGCACCTTCCAGATCTGCAGCTCGGCATTGAGGCCGCCGAGATTGCCCGAGTCAGTCCAGCTCAGATGGGTGCCGCTGTGGAGCACGGTCTGGTGCAGCACGTCCTTGCGCATGGTGATGGCGGTGACGTGGAACACCGGGTCCATGTGCACCGGTCCGTAGAAGCCGTAGAACTCGCCGTAGGGGCCTTCCTGCTCGCGGTAGCCGAGTTCGTCGAAATATCCTTCGATGATCATCTCAGCGTCCGCCGGCGCCAACACCCCGTTGGTGAGCCCGCGCACCATCGGCACCGGTTCGCCCCGCAAGGTCGCCACCAGCGCGAACTCGTCGGTGGGAAGCCGTAGCCCCGCCGCCAGATAGTCGAGCGGATGCGAGCCGATGGCGAAGCTCACCGGCAATGTCTGCCCGCGCCCGACGCAGCCGAGATAGCAGTTCTTGAGGTCGGACGGCTGCGAGAGGTTGGCGCGCATGGTGGTGCGATCGCGGAACATCAGGCGGCGGCAGCCGACATTGGTCCGCCCGGTCGCGGGATCGACGCTGTAGTCGATGCCCGACGAGATATAGGGCGCACCGTCGAGCTCGTGCTGGAGATGGAACGGCAGCTTGGTGAGATCGATCGCCTCGTCCGTGAGCACCACTTGATGCACCGGCGCGTCCGTGGACGGCACCTCGACGATCGGCTGCGGATCGTTCATCCGCCGCATGTATTCGTGGATCACGTTGCGCTCGTCGGTGCCGAAGGCGGCGGCAAGCCGCTTGCGGCTGCCGGACACCGCCGCCACCATCTCAAACTGCTCGGCGCCCACGTGCTTGAAGTATTTCGCCTTGGGCGAGGATTCGATCACCGCGCTGAGCTCGGCGAGCGAGACCGGCTCCTCGCGCACCTCCATCTCTCCGATGGCGATCAGCTTCTCGACGAAGGATCGCAGCCGGAACTTGTCGAGGTCGACGTTGCGGGCCGACATCGCGTGCCTCTATTTGTGTCCGGAAGGAAGCATTTCGCTCGACGAGTTGATCACCGCGTGAATGCTGCGGGCGTATTCGACCGCTCCGGTGACGTCCATGTCGAGCCCCGCGCGCGCGTAATCCTTGCAGCCGACTCGTGCCGGCCGCGGCGCCTGCATGATCTGCTTGCAGAGCGCCTCGACCGCGGCGTCGAGCTCGGCCGGGGGAAAGACCTCGCTCACAATGCCGGCCTCGCGTGCGCGCACCGCGCTGACCACCGCTGTCGACCAGACCAGATAGGTCATTGCCTTGCGCGGCACGCGATCGACCAGCGCCGACATCACCATGGTCGGCATGATGTTATGCGCCATCTCGGGCACCTGGAACTTGGCGGTATCAGCGGCGAGCGTGATGTCGCAGACCGCCGCGATGGCGCAGCCGAAGCCGAAGGCGCGCCCGCGCACCACCCCGATCACCGGGATTTCGCAACGGCGGAAGGCGCCATAGCAGTTGAACACCACGTCGTTGCGACGACGCAGCTCGAACGCTTCCGGCGGCGCTCCCGGCGGACGCTTGCCCATGGTCTCGCGGCCGACGCAGAAATCCTCGCCCGCGCCGCGCAACACTACGATCTCCGCGCTCTCGCCGGCGCCCAGCAGCAGCTTCGCCAGCTCGACCGCCATTGCGTCCGACGCGGCGTTCCCGATCTGCGGCCGGTTGAGCGTGATCTCCAGCACTGGACCTTTGCGGACGGTAAGAATTTCGTTCGACATGCATGTCCCTCCAAAGCGGCGCGCGGCATTCGCCGCAGCCGTCAAGTCAATAGGCGAGAGCGGGTTGCGTTTCCAGCGGTCCGAGAGCCCCGTTTGCCCGAGATCGAAGTGGCCTTCCCCGCCGTCGCACGCCAGACCCGCTCGGGGGTGACCGGCATTTCCATATGCGTGACCCCGAACTCCTTGAGCGCGTCCACCACGGCATTGACCACGACGGCGAGCGCCGGCGTGGTGCCGCCTTCGCCCCCCGCGCGCACGCCGAGCGGATTGTTCGGGGACAGCACCTCG
>JBKPUA010000274.1:0-5390 GCA_046735815.1 Pseudomonadota bacterium | reverse complement strand
GATTACATCTGCGACGTGATCTCGACCGCGCTGCCGCTCATTCGCAGCAAGTCGGCCAAGGCCATCGCCCTCCTTTCCCCGCGGCGCAACCCCGTGCTGCCCGAGCTCGCCACCGCCGACGAGCAAGGGCTCGCCGGCTTCGATGCCGACGCCTGGAACGCGTTCTTCCTGCCGCGCGGCACTCCTGACCCGATCGTGCGCCGCCTCGCCAAGGCGACGAGCGACGCGCTCGACCTCCCGTGCGTGCGCGAGCGGCTCGAGGGCCTCGGCCTCAACGTCCCGCCGCCGGAACGCCGCACCCCGGAGTATCTGGCCAAGCTCGTGCCGAGCGAGCTTGAGAAATGGGCCGCGCCGGTGAAGGCGAGCGGAGCGAGCGCGGATTGATGCGCCGCCAACATCCGCTTTCCCAACAGAGCCGTGGGACCATGCGCAACGCCATCATTGCTGCGCTCATCACTTGCGCGCCGGCGCTTGCGGGCGCCGCGAGCGCGCAGGACTGGCCGACGCGGCCGATCACGTTGGTGGTGCCGTTCAGCGCCGGAGGGCCGGTCGACGTCGCGGCGCGCCTGATAGCGCCGCGTATCGGCGACAGCCTGGGCCAGCAGATCGTGATCGAGAACATGGGCGGCGCCGGCGGCATGACCGGCGCGAACCGGGTCGCCAAGGCGACGCCTGATGGCACCCTATTCGTGCTCGGCAATGCCGGCACGCACGCCTATAACCAGGCGCTCTACAAGAAGCCGCTCTACAATTCCGAGACCGAGTTCGCGCCGGTCGGCGTCGTGGTGGAGAACACCAAGGTTCTCATCCTGCGCAAGGATTTTCCCGCGAGCACCGTTCCGGAGTTCGTCGCCTATGTGAAAGCGAACGCAGGCCAGCTGCAATACGGCTCGGCCGGCGCCGGATCGGCCACCCACATCGCCTGCCTCCTGCTCAACTATCGCATGGGCACGAACGTGACCCACGTGCCCTATCGCGGGGCCGGGCCGGCGCTGCAGGACCTGATCGCCGGCCGCGTCGATTTCATGTGCGAGGTGATCTCGACCGGGCTGCCGCCGATTCAAAGCAAGCTGGTCAACCCGATCGCGCTGCTCTCGACCCGGCGCGCGGCGGTGCTGCCCGATCTGCCGACCGCGCTGGAGCAGGGCCTCCCCGACGTCGATGCCGACGGATGGAACGCGCTGTTCGCTCCCCCGGGAACGCCGGACGCGATCATCCGCCGGCTTAACGCCGCCATTGGCGATGCGCTCGACAATCCGGCGCTCGGCCGCCGCATGGAGGAGCTCGGCCTGACCGTGCCGCCGCCGGAGCGGCGCACCCCGGAGCATCTCGGCAAGCTCCTGCGGGCGGAAATCGCGAAGTGGGCGCCGCCGATCAAAGCCAGCGGGTTCAGCGCGGATTGATCGCGCGATGCTGCAATACGATTAGCATCGTATCGTCGTAGTCGCGCCGCTCGAGCTCGTCGAATCCTTCCGGCGCGACGAAATCCGCCTTGGCCGCCTCCTCCACCACGATGAGCGCGTCGGACACGAACCAGCCGCCGGCGCGTGCCGCGGCAAGTGCCTGTTGAGCCAGGCCCTGCCCGTAGGGCGGGTCGAGAAAGGCGAGCGAGAACGGCGCGAGCGGATACGCTGCGCCGAGCTGGGCGGCATCGCGCCGGAACACGCGGGCCACGCCGCCGAGCCCCAGCGCCGCGATGTTCTCGCGCAGCAGGGCTCGCGCCTCCGCGCCGTTGTCGACGAACAGCGCGAAGGCCGCGCCGCGCGAGAGCGCCTCGAGCCCGAGCGCGCCGGTGCCGGCGAAGAGGTCGAGCACGCGCGCGCCGCTGACCGGATCGTCGTAGGCATGGGCGAGAATGTTGAACAACGCCTCACGCAGGCGGTCGGCGGTAGGCCGGATCGCGCGCGACTTCGGCGCCGTCAGCGCGCGGCCGCGCAGGCGCCCGCCGACGATGCGCATCAGCGCTTCCGGTCGCGCGCGGGCCGGCGGCCGCGGCGCTTCTCCCGCCGCGCCAGCTCGGTCGGGCCGATGCGGTCGGGATCGCCGCGGCGCTGTTTGCGTTTGGTACCCTCCCCGCGAGGGGCACCCCGCGACGCTCGCGTCGCGGGTACGACAGCTTTGGATAGCGGCGATTCACGCGCTTCGCGCTCGATGCGGGGCCCGGCGAAATCCGCGCCGGCGAGCGCCGCCACGCGCGCGCCGAGCTGCTCGCGCAGGACGCGCGTCTTCACCTCCTCGATCGCGCCGGCCGGCAGCTCGCCGAGCTGGAACGGGCCGAACGACACCCGGATCAGGCGGTTGACGGCGAGGCCGAGATGGCCGAGCACGTTCTTGACCTCGCGGTTCTTGCCCTCCCGGATCGCGAAGGTGAGCCAGACATTGCTGCCCTGCACGCGATCGACCGTGGCCTCGATCGCGCCGTAACGGATGCCGTCGATGGTGACGCCGGCGCGCAGATGGTCGAGCGCCTCCTGCGCGATAGTGCCGTGGGCACGCACGCGATAGCGCCGCAGCCATGCAGTCGCCGGCAGCTCGAGGGTGCGCGCGAGCCCGCCGTCGTTGGTGAGGAGCAACAGCCCCTCGGTATTGAGGTCGAGCCGGCCGACGCTGATGAGCCGCGGCAGCCCCTTGGGCAGAACCGAGAAAATGGTCGGGCGCCCGCCCGGATCGGCGTGGCTCGTCAGCAGGCCGCGCGGCTTGTGATAGAGGAAGAGCCGGGTGCGCTCGCGCACGGGCAGCGGCTCGCCGTCGACGGTGACGCGGTCCTGCGCCGTCACGTTGAGCGCGGGCGAGGCGATGGGCTTGCCGTTGATCGCGACCCGCCCCTCCGCGATCCAGGCTTCCGCCTGACGCCGCGACGCGAGCCCCGCACGCGCGATCGCCTTGGCGATGCGCTCGCCGGAAGCCGGAGGATGGTCTTGCCCAGCCATGCGCGTGCTCGTCGGGGCTCGCCGTTGACGTCGCGGCGTGATAGCAAATCAGGGGTCAGTAATCAGTAGTCAGTCATCAGAAGAAATGCACTTTTCTGATGACTGACTACTGACCTCTGATGACTGACATGCATACCTTCATGGAGCTCGCGCTCGACGAGGCCTACGCGGCGCGCAGCGCCGGCGAGGTGCCGATCGGCTGCGTCATTGTGTGCGACGGCGATTTGATCGCGCAGGCCGGCAATCGCACGCTGGCGGAGCGCGATCCCACCGCCCATGCCGAGATGGTGGCGATCAGGCGGGCGGCGGCGGCGCTCGGCAGCGAGCGGCTGGTCGATTGCGACCTCTACGTGACGCTCGAGCCCTGCACCATGTGCGCGGCGGCGATCTCGTTTGCGCGCATCCGGCGGCTCTACTACGGCGCCAGCGATCCCAAGGGCGGCGCGGTCGAGAGCGGCGTGCGCTTCTTCTCGGCGCCGACCTGCCTGCATCGGCCCGAGGTCTATGGCGGCATTGCCGAGACCGAGGCGGCGGCGCTGTTGCGCGAGTTTTTTACCGTCCGCCGCTGACTTGCCGTCCTCGTGGCGCGCGTGCCCCGTGCACTCACGGCCGCATACAGGATGACCTCGCGCGCGCGCCTCAATAATATCGCGCACCCAGTGGAATCAGCGAATCGAGGAGGCCTTCGTGAAGACACTCTGCGCGCTCGCCGTCGCTCTGCCCGCCGTGATCCAGCCCGCGCACGCGCTGGCGCAGGAGCAGCAGTCGTTCAAGACCATCATGGGCAAGGGCTATGAGATCAAGACCGTCACCTTCGCGCGCGGGGAAGCCACTGACAACCGGGAGATCTTCGTGGTCACGCTGCAGAAGGAGAAATCGGTCGCGGTCTGCTACTTCGCGGCCGCCAACTGGATCAATCTGAGTCCCGCCTCGCTCGAGGACTCCAAGCGCTGCGACGTGCGGTGATCAGCAGTTACTCCTCCAACAGCGCCGCGAGCTTCTCCTTGAGCTCGGCCTTGACCGGCTCCGCCGCGCGCAAGATGGCGCTCGCCTTGAGGAAATCGAGCACCCGGAAGATGCCGACCTTCGGCCGTACGATGAGCTCGGGCGGGGCGTGCTTGACCTTTTCGGCGGTGATGGCGCTGCCCATCACCACGATGGTGGTGAGCAGGCACTCCCAGGGATTGGGGATGTCATCGCGCTTGTCCGCCGGCCCGCCGGTAATGTCGCTCGCCACAATGACGTCGGCGCGCCCGCGCAATAGATCGAACGGCAGCGGATTGGTGGCGGCGCCGTCGATCAGAACCCGATCGCCGACAACGACCGGCCGCATCACCGGCGGCAGCGCGATCGAGGCCGCCAGCGCGGGCCGCAGCTCGCCGGACGAGAACACCACCTGTTGGCGGCGATGCAGGTCGGTGGCAATGACCGTCAGCGGGATGGCGAGTTCTTCGAAATCCTCGGGCACGTCGCCGGGCAGGAACCATTCGCAGAATTTTTCCGCATCGACCAAGGTGGCGCTGCCGAAGCCGATATTGAACAGGTTGGCGAGCGTGCCGGCGCGCGTCGCGAGCAGCCGCCGGAACACCTCGGCGCGATTGTGCGCAAGCGCGATGACGAAACGGCGAAGCTGCCGGCCCGACATTCCCCCCGCATAAGCGGCCCCGATGAGCGCTCCGATCGAGGTGCCGGCGATGGCGACGGGCTTTTGTCCCATCTCGTCGAGCGCCTCGAGCACCGCGATGTGCGCGAGCCCGCGCGCGCCGCCGCCGCCCAACGCGAGCGCGAAGCTCCTGCTCATCGCGCGCCCGCCTCGCGCGCGAACTCCCAGGCCTTCACGGCGAGCGGGCGCACCAACGGCGCCATGGCGGCGGCGTTTTCGCTGGTTGCGGTGCCGTCGCGCACGCGGCCCACGATGCCCTGCAGGATCGCGGCCAGGCGGAAGAAATTGTAGGCGAGATAGACCGGCAGATGCGGCCGCGGATCGAGCCCGGTGCGCGCCACATAGGCATCCACGTAGTCGGCACGCGCGGGGATGCCGAGGCGGCCGAGATCGTGGCCGACGAGCGTGCCGACGCCGGCGCCAGTCTCGGACGGCGGCATGTCCCACTGCATGAGATGATAGGCCAGATCGGCGAGCGGATCGCCCAAGGTGGACAGCTCCCAATCCAGCACGGCGAGTATCTTCGGCTCGGAGCGCGCAAGAATGAGGTTGTCGAGACGGTAGTCGCCGTGCACGAGCCGCACCGGCGCGGGCGGTGGCAGATGCGCGGGCAACCAGGCGATCAGCCGCTCCATTTCATCGATCCTATCGGTCTCGGAGGCGCGGTACTGCTTCGACCAGCGCTCGATCTGGCGCGCCACGTAGTTCTCGCCGCGGCCGAAATCGACGAGGCCGAGCGCGGCCGGATCGAACGAATGCAGCCGCGCCAGCACCGCGTTCATGGCGTCGTAGACCGC
>JBKPUA010000273.1:0-8426 GCA_046735815.1 Pseudomonadota bacterium | reverse complement strand
CACGTTGTCGCAATGTCGAGGCGCGAATGCCTGACCCGCCGGACCTACAATCCGACCAGCGTCTTCGCCAAGATATTGGTCTGGATTTCCGACGTGCCGCCCATGATGCTGAACGCCCGCGAATTGAGATAGCGCGGCAAGATGGCGGCGATCTCTTCCTCCTCGGACGGAAGCTGCAGGCTCGCGTAGAACGGCCGGTCGGGGCGCCAGCGCAGCGCCTCGTCGCCAATCACATCCACCGCAAGCTCGGTGATCGCTTGGCGGATCTCGCTCCAGCGCAGCTTGAGCAACGAGGAGATCGGTCCTGGATTGCCGCCCGCCTGCAGAGTGGAGAGCACCGAAATGTCGATCATCTCCATGGCGTCGAGGTCGCTGCCGATCTCGGCCAGGCGCGCGCGCAGGTGCGCATCGTCGGGGCCGCGCGCCGCGACCAGCTGCACCAGCCTGGCGAAGTGCGCGCGCACCTGGCCCGCCAGCACCCGGCCGCCGCGCTCGAACTCAAGCAGGTACTTGGCGACTTCCCAGCCTTTATTCTCCTCGCCGATGCGGTTTGCTTTCGGCACTCGCACGTCGTTGAAGAACACCTCGTTGAATTCGTGATCGCCGCCGGTACCGATGATCGGCCGCACATTGATGCCCGGCATGTCCATGTCGAACAACAGAAAGGTGATGCCGTCCTGGCGCTTGCCGACATTGGAGGTGCGCACCAGCGCAAACAGGCGGTTGGCGTGGTGGGCATTGCTGGTCCAGATCTTCTGACCATTGACCACATACGAGTCCCCGTCCGACTCGGCCCTGGTTTTTAACGACGCGAGATCGGAGCCGGAGCCCGGCTCGGAATAGCCTTGCGCCCAGTAATCCTCGCCCGAGCGGATGCGCGGCAGATACTTGTCCTGCTGTGCCTGCGTTCCATAGTGGATGATGACCGGCCCGACGAAATGCGAGCCGGAGGTGTTGTAGGCGGCGGCGCCGGCGCGGCCGCATTCGAGATCGAAGATGTAGCGCTGGACCGGCGACCAGCCGGTGCCGCCGTGCTCGACCGGCCAGTGCGGCACCGACCAGCCCTTGCGATCGAGCGCGCGGTGCAGGTCCCGGAGGATATCCGGCTCGATGATGAAGCCGGTGGTGAGATTTATTGCGCGCCGCATGTCGGCGGTGATGTTGTCGGCGAGGAAGCAGCGCACCTCGTCGCGAAAGGCCAGATCGTCGGAATTGAGCAAGAGGTCCACGGCAGCGCTCTCCGATCGCGAGGGAGTCAGACCCCGCCGGGGCGGGCGCCGGAATCGGCGGGCGAGAAATGCGCGTGCACCACGCGCCAGGTGCCGTCCTCCTTGTGGAACACCATGGTCGAGCGGGAGACGAACTCCGTGCCGTCGTAGTGGAGATCGCGCGGTGGCGGCTCCTTGCCGGTCCATACCCGCTTGGTCTTGCGGTGGCACCACACCACGGCGATGTCGGAGCTCACGACGCCGCCGATGTCATAGGGCGTCCAGTAGGTCGACTGCACCTGCTGAACGTAAAACTTCCACAGCCGGGTCCAGTGCTCGCGTCCCTTGTAGGTGTGGCCGTTGAGGTTGAAGAACAGCGCCTCCGGGGCGGGGCTGAAGATCGGCTGCAGGTTCTCCCAGTCGAAGCGGGCGTTCACGTCGATGTATCTCTCGTGCAGGCGGAGAATCTCCTGCCGATCCTCGGCGCTGCCGCCGAGCAATTGTGCTTCGCTCATCTCTATCTCATCCCCTCGATATGGTGCCCGTGGTCGCTGGCTCCAGCAGAAGGCCCGTAGCCGCGACCTGCGCATCGGCGATGATGATGCCGTAACGGCGCAGGTGCTCGCGGGTCGAGCCGAACAAGGTCTCATAAGCGATCAGGCGCCTGGCGTAGCCGCCGAGCGAAAGCTCGTTGGTGGTGCCGATGGCGCCGTGGAGCTGGATCGCCTCCTGATGCACCGAACGCGCACACCGCCCGACTTTGGCCTTGGCGCCCGAGATTGCGCGTGCGCGCATCTGCGGCGTGCCCTCGAGGCTCAGCGTTGCAAACAGCGCGGCCGCGCGCGCCTCCTCTTCCTTGATCTTCATGCGCACCATGCGGTGCTGTAGCGCCTGGAAGTTGGCGATCGGCTGGCCGAACTGCACCCGCGTCTTGGTGTAATCGACGGTCGCCTTGACCATGGCGCCGATCGCGCCGACGGCATCGGCCGACAGCGCCGCAATCGCGCGATCGAGCACGGCGTCGATCGCGCCGCCCGCGTCTTCATTGCCGCCGAGCAGCGCCGAGGACGACACCGCGACATCGGTTAGGTCCACGTCGGCGGCGCGGCCGCCGTCGACCATGCGATAGGGTCGCAGCGTGAGCCCGCGCGTCTCACGGGGCAGGACGAAAACACCAATGCCGTCGCCATCGAGCCGGGTCGAAAGGAGCAGCATGTCCGCTATCGAACCGCCGACCACGACCTTCTTTCGTCCTTGCAATACGTATCCGCTGCTCGTGCGTTGGGCGCGAGTCGGCGCTTCCTGGTCGTCATGGGCAAAGGCAAGGAAACAGCGTCCTTCCATCACGCCGGGCAGGATCGCCCGGCGCTCGGCGGCAGACCCCAAAGCCGCGACGAGCCCGCCACCCAGCACCACCGTGGCGAGGTAGGGCTCGATCACGAGGTGCCGGCCGAACGCTTCCATGAGAATGGAGAGCTCGACCGCGCCGCCGCCATTGCCGCCGTCCTCCGCCGCGAACGGCAGGCCGAGCCAACCGAGCTTGGCAAAGTCCGCCCAGATCTCGCGGCTGAAGCCTGCCTCGCCCGCCGCGATCTTCTGGAACGTGCGGTAGTCGTAGCGCTCGCCGAGGAATTTCTCGGCGCTGTCGCGCAAGAGGACGTGCTCGCTGTCGTATCGAAGGTCCACGGCGCGATCCCGGCACGGCTCGTGAAGGCCCCCAGATGCGCCCGCTCGGCACGTGCCACCGGCGAGCACTCTCTTTCAAGCACAGATCGCCGTTCGAGTTAAGCGACCGCCCCAACGTCGCGCGCGAGCCCTTGCCAGTCCACACCACGCGGTCCATGAGTCGAAACAGGACGAGGTTTCTCGCATCACCGCCGCGCGGACAGGACCGAAAGGATGCAGTCGTGCTGACGCTCTACGATTTCGGCAATTCGGTGTGCTGCCAGAAGGTGCGCATTACCATGCGCGCCAAGGGGCTCGACTGGGAATCCGTCAAGGTCGATCTGTTCAAGGCCGAGCAGTACGACCCGAAATATTTGAAGCTCAATCCCAGGGGCATGGTGCCGACGCTCGTCCATGACGGCAAGGCGATCATCGAGTCGACATTGATCTGCGAGTATCTCGACGACACGTTTCCGCAGCCGCGGCTCGTACCTACTGATCCCTGGCTGCGAACGCGCATGCGGCTCTGGAGCAAGATGGTGGACGAGGGATTATTCGAGGGGGTGACCGAGATCAGCTTCTGCGCGATGTTTCGCGAGCGCATGCGCAACATGCCGGTAGAAATCCGTGAACGGCGCTTTCGCAATATCGGCGATCCACGCCGCCGCGACCGTTTCATGTCGACCTACGAGCACGGCGTACAATCGCCATTCGTCAAATACGGGATTGCTGCCTATGAGCGAGCCTTCAAGACGCTGGAAGATACGCTCGCCGAGAACGGGCCATGGATCCTGGGCTCGGATCCGACCCTTGCCGACATCAACCTGATGCCGTTCGCGGCGCGGCTCGACTATCTCGGCCTCCTCGATCTCTGGCTCGAGGAACGCCCGCGCGCAGGAGCGTGGTGGGCTTTGGCGCGGCAATGGCCGAGCTTCAAAGCCGGACTGCGGGACCTGATCTCCGACGCGGAATTCTCGGAAATGAGAATGCATGGGCCCAGGATTGCAGACGACATCGCCGCAATTATCGCCGAGGTGCGACGTAACGCGCCCGGCGCGGCGCACTGATTGCACGACGGCAGCGCCATATCGCCGATTCCAAAAACGTACGGGGCGCGATGCTGATCGCGCCCCGTTTGTTTCGTACCGTCGTTGACGGCTTTATAGGATCAGAACCGACGATAGCCGTTGTTTGGACCCGAGGCGAAGAAGCTGAACGGGTTGAAGAACTGTTGCGGTTGATCGCGGCGAGCGGTCTTGCGTGGCTTCTTCGGCGTCTTCTTCGGCTCGGCAGCGGGGAACTCCGTCGACTCCGTTGCCGCCACCGTGGCCGGCGCTGCTGCTGTCGATGCCACGCCGGTCTCCGTCGCGTCGGGCGCCGTTGCCGCGACCGCGGGGGGCGTCGCCGGTTTCGGCGCTGCACCCGACGACGGCTCGGAGCGGGCGATTTCGGTTGGAGCCGGTGCCGTCGCTGCGACGGCAGCCGGGGCTGCCGGCTTCGATGCGGCATTCGGCGGCGCTTCCGAGCGGGCGGTGTCCGTCGAGGTCGCTGGGTTTGTCACGACCATTGGCGGCGCCGACTTCGGCGCGGCGCGTGACGCTTGCGAGCGGGCGGCGTCCTTGGACTTCGCGGCGGTTGCCGTACCCGGCGTCGGCGATTTCGTTGCGACACTCGCGGGCTGGTCCGAGCGGACTGCAGGCGCAAACGCGGAACCTGAGTACTGCACCGGCGCCTGGTAAGTAGCTACCGCTTGGCTATTAGCCACAGTGGGCTCCACGAACCAATGAAAGCCTACGGCGGCCACGGCGTAGACGCCGAGCCCGCCTCCGATCACTGCCAAGGCAGATGATCCGCGCGATCTTGAACCGCTGAAACGCAATTTCATGCCCCCCGCAATACGCCACCCATGGCCTACCACCACTTAGTCGTCCGCAGCGGCTGATTGGTTCAAACTATCGACCCGCATTCCATCGCGCGGCGGCATCCGGGGCAGTGCTCCGACAAGCGGGCCCAAGGGGTTGCCGCACCTCATCAATCGGCGCGGATCAGGCCCCCGTCAGGCCCGGGGCAGCAGGCCGTAAGCCCTTGCCCCGCCGGGATGCCACGATCTCTGCGATGATGGAAACCGCAATCTCATCCGGGGTGATCGCCCCGAGATCGAGGCCCGCGGGCGCCTTGAGCTTCGCCAGGCGCTCGGCTTTCGCGCCCTGTCGCAGCAGCGCCGTCTTGAGGGACTCGGCCTTCTTGCGGCTGCCGACGAAGGCGACGTAATCGGCGTCGATGGCCAGCGCCGCCAGCAGCGCGGCTTCGTCGTTACGGCCTTGGGTTGAGACCACAACGTAGCGCGCGCCAGCGTCTTCGACCGGCAGCGCATAGCCCTCGATGCGGCGATCAACGTCGGCAAACGCCGCCTGTTCAGCCGCCGGAGCACAGACGGTGACCGCGAAGCCGGTGCGTCTGGCAAAATCGGCGACCGCGACCGCCACCGGGCTCACACCGAGGATTACCACCTGCGGCCTCGGCAATATCGGCTCCACGAAGATGTCCATCGTGCCCTCGCTCGGACACAGGTTCTTGGCGAAGCGCACGCCGCCCTGCTCGTCGCCGGCCTTCACGCCCTGATCGTCCAGCGCGTCGGGCGGTTGCACCGAAACGAGGCGGGCGCGGCCGTCGGCGATTGCATCTCTCGCGGCCTTGAGCACCGCCGCGCGCGCGCAACCGCCTCCGATCCAGCCCGCGGAAATCGTGCCGTCCGGCAGAATCACGGCCTTGGCGCCCGCCTTTGCCGCGGTGGCCGCCACCGTGCGCACCACTGTCGCGACCGCAAAAGGCTCTGCTGCATCCTTGCGGGTCGAGATCGCGCCGAGAATGTCTGCCGTAAGGCGCATGACTCACATCCTCGCGAGATAGGGCTCGAGCGCCGCCAGGCTCGCCAGATTGTGGGCCGGCGCAAACAGGTCGACATAGGGCAATGCCGCCTGCATGCCGCGCGCGTCTGGGCTGTAGTCGCGCCAGCCGATCAAAGGATTGAGCCAGATGATGCGGCGGCAGCGGCGGCGCAGGCGCCGCATCTCCTCCCCCAGCTGCTCCGGCGCACCGGTGTCATAGCCATCCGAGACGATCATCACCGCGGTGCGCGAGTTGATGACGCGACGCGCATGCCAGCGATTGAAGGTCGCCAGGCTTTCCCCGATCCGGGTGCCGCCGCCGATGCCCTGTGCCATCAGCGCAAGGCGGTCGACCGCGCGCGTAACGTCGCGGTCGCGCAGCGACGGCGATACGTGCGCCAGCCGGGTGTGGAAGATGAAGGCTTCCGCCTCGCGGAAAGCATCGACCACCCCGTGCAGGAATCGAACGAAGAACGCGGTGTAGAGGCTCATCGATCCGGAGGCGTCGAGCAGCACGACCAGACGCAATGGCTTGATCTTGCGGCGGCGCCAGGCGAGCTCCACCGGAGTTCCCCCGTGCGATACGTTGCGATGAATGGTTCGGCGCAGGTCGAGGCGGCGGCCGCGCCGGCGCACCTGCTCGCGGCGTACGAGCCGCGCGCGCATGACCCGCGCCAGCCGCGCCGCCAGCATGTGAGCCTGCGCGTTGTCCGCTGGATCGACGATGTGGCGCATGTCGATGGTAGCTAGATTTTCGGCGCGCGAGGCGCCTTCCCGCCGCCCGTGGCTGTGATCCCGGCCATCGACGTCGCCATCGCCGCGCCGCTCGACGCGGTCCGGCAGACCGCTCTGGTCTTGCGGGGCCGGCGCCGGCACAAGCCGGCGCGGCGGCGAACGCGGTGCGGTCGGCGCGCCCGCAAGCGTTTGCCTCTGACGCATGCCATGGCCGCGCCAGAAGGCGTCGAAAATCTCGTCGAACCGCTCCCAGTCCGAACGCGTCGCGCAAAACAGCGCTCGCAGCGCGGGCTTCAGCGCAGATGGTTGCGTAGCGATGGGGAGCGTGAGGATCGCGAGCGCATCGCGCGTTTCCGCGAGACCGACCCTAAAGCCATTGTCGCGCAGCGTGCGCGCAAATCCGGCGAGCCGCAGCCGCACTGGTCTGCCGACGGTCTCGTCCAGTTGGTTGATCGCGGCGGCGGTCATCGTCGGTACATCACGCCACCTTGCCGAGCAAACGCTCGCTCACCTCACGTGTGAGCCGCGCGCGATCCTCATGCGTCTTGAGAAGGCAGATCATGGTCTCGTAGACCGCTTCAGGCTCCTGGCGCAGATCGTGGATTTGCAGGCCGGCCAGCGTTGCGGCCCAGTCGAGCGTCTCCGCCACGCCGGGCACCTTTCGCAGGTCCTCCTTGCGGACGGCCGCGACCATGCGGGCGATCTGCAGCGCGAGCGCCGTGTCGATGCCGGGCGTGCGCGCCAGGATGATCCGCGCCTCGCGATCGACCTCCGGGAAGTCGACGTAGTGATAGAGACAGCGGCGGCGGAGCGCGTCGGAAAGCTCGCGCGTCCCGTTCGACGTCAGCACCACGCGCGGTATAGACGTCGCCTTAATGGTGCCGAGCTCGGGAATGCTGACCTGAAAATCCGAGAGCAGCTCCAGCAGGAAGGCCTCGAATTCCTCGTCCGCCCGATCCACTTCGTCGACCAGAAGCACCGGCGGGCTCAGCCGGCGGATGGCCGCGAGCAGCGGCCGCTCCAGCAGATAGCGCTCGGAGAAAATGTGCTCCTCGATCGCGTCGACGCTCTCGCCAGCGCCCTCGCGCGCCTTGATGGCGAGCAGCTGCCGTTGATAGTTCCACTCGTAGAGGGCGGCGTTCTGGTCGAGCCCTTCGTAGCACTGCAGCCGGATCAACTCGGCCCCGTGCACGGCGGCGAGCGCCTTTGCCACCTCGGTCTTTCCGACGCCGGCCTCGCCCTCGAGCAGCAGCGGCCGCTTGAGATATTCCATCAACCACAGGGCGGTGGCGATGTCACGGTCGGCGATGTAGCCGACCGCGGCCAGGCGGTCCGAGATCTCGTCGCGGTTCAACGTCATGTCGCGTGATCATGTAACCATGTAGCGCGGGGTTTGCACCGGCCGCGCCCGGCCTTTCGCGACGTTGGTCTCACTGATGTAGGCCGAGCTTGTCCGCAGCCATCCAGGTGCGCCAATGATCGTGCGGCATGGCAATATGGGTCGAGCCCAGGAATTTGAAGGCGTCATTCACCGCATTGGCGAAGCAGGGCACGCCGCCGACATTCGGGCTCTCGCCGACGCCTTTTGCCCCGATGGGATGATGCGGCGAGGGCGTCGTGGTCCAGTCGGTTTCCCATTTCGGGGTCTCGACCGCGGTCGGCAGGAAGTAATCCATAAATGAGGCGGTCGTCACATTGCCTTCGTCGTCGTAGTGGATCTCCTGGCCCATCGCGATGCCGAAGGCTTCGGTCAGGCCGCCGTGGAGCTGGCCTTCGATGATCATGGGATTGATGCGGGTGCCGCAATCGTCGAGCGCATAGAAGCGCCGTACCTTGATCATGCCGGTGTCGACGTCGACGTCCACCACGCAGATATAGGCCCCGAACGGAAAGGTGAAATTGGGCGGATCGTAGTAGTTGATTGCCTCGA
>JBKPUA010000272.1:0-9998 GCA_046735815.1 Pseudomonadota bacterium | reverse complement strand
TTGACGCGGGCTTCATCCTCCAGGTCGACGATGCCTGGCTGGCCGCGCTCTGGGACCGGATCGGCATCCCGATGGGTCTTCCTGCATACCGCAAATACTGCGAGCTGCGGATCGAAGCGCTGAACCACGCGCTGCGTGGCCTGCCGGAGGATCGCATCCGCTATCACCTCTGCTGGGGCAGTTGGCACGGGCCGCATGCCTTCGACATCGAGCTCGACAAGCTGGTCGATCTGATGCTGCGGGTGCGGGCGCAGGCCTATCTGATCGAAGCGGCGAATGCGCGGCACGAGCACGAATACGCGGTCTGGGAGCACGTGAAGCTGCCCGTGGGCAAAATCCTTATTCCCGGCGTGATCTCGCACGCGACCGACGGCATCGAGCATCCCGAGCTGATTGCACAACGGATTCGCCGCTTCATGCGACTGCTCGGAGCTGAGAACGTGATCGCGGGCGCCGATTGCGGTTTCGGCGGCCGCACCCATCCACAGATCGCGTGGGCCAAGCTGCGCGCGCTGGTCGAGGGCGCATATCGCGCTCGACCAGGAAGTCGATGAATAGCCGGACCAATCCAAACGCGCCTGCGGCTGCGACGGCGGCGAGCTCCCCATGGAGTCCTTTCCGTCATCCCGCCTTCGCGGTGCTTTGGACCGCGACCGTCGTCTCCAATGTCGGCAGCTGGATGTACAGCGCGGCATCGGGTTGGCTGATGACGAGCCTCAATCCCGATCCGCTCATCGTGTCGATGGTACAGGTGGCAACATCGCTGCCGCTATTTCTGTTCGCGTTGCCGGCCGGCGCGCTCGCGGACATCGTCGACCGCCGGAGATTTCTCCTGGTCGCGGAAATCGTGACTACCGCTCTTGCTGCCGTATTCGCAGCACTGGTCTGGCTCGACCGTGCCACGGCGGCCAATTTGCTGCTGTTCACCTTTCTCATCGGGATCGGCGGGGCGCTGGTTGCGCCCGCCTGGCAGGCGATCGTTCCGCAACTCGTTCCCAAGCGGGATCTCCATCCCGCCATCGCCGCCAACGGCGTCGGCGTCAATGTCAGTCGGGCGATCGGTCCGGCATTAGCCGGCGTCATCGTCGCGACGTGGGGGATTGCAGCGCCGTTCTGGCTCAATGCCATCAGCAATCTCGGCATCATCGGCGCGCTGATGTGGTGGCAACCACCGCAAACGGGCCATCGGCCCCTGCCGGCGGAGCGTTTCGGCAGCGCGATCCGCACCGGCCTGCGACACGCCCGATACAATCCGCACCTGCGCGCGACCTTGATCCGCGGCGCCGCCTTCTTTCTGTTCGCCAGCGCTTACTGGGCTCTGCTGCCCCTGGTCGCACGCCAGCAAATCGCCGGCGGGCCGGGACTCTATGGATTCCTGCTGGGTGCGATCGGGGCAGGCGCCGTGGGTGGCGCTTTTGCGTTGCCGTGGCTGAGAGCGAAGCTCGGACCTGACGGCATGGTCGCGGCAGGGTCGATCGGCACGGCCGCGGCGATGGCCCTGTTCGCCGGGGCGCGCGATCCTGCCACTGCGCTCGCCGCCAGCATCATCGCAGGATCATCGTGGATCGCGGTGCTCGCGAGCCTCAATGTGTCCGCTCAGGTCGCCTTGCCGGAATGGGTGCGGGGGCGCGGACTGGCGATGTTCGTCACCGTTTTCTTCGGAGCCCTCTCCGTCGGCAGTGCGATCTGGGGTCAGCTTGCGGCAATGATCGGCCTGCCGGCCGCCCATCTGGCCGCCGCCGCCGGTGCGCTTGCCGCCATCCCGCTGACGTGGCGCTGGAAATTGCAAACCGGGGCGACCCTCGACCTGGCACCGTCGATGCACTTGCCGGCCCCGGTGGTGGCACATGAGATCGAGCACGATCGCGGCCCGGTCCTGGTCACGGTGGAATATCGAATCGACCCGCGCAATCGCGAGGCGTTTCTCGTCGCGCTCGAACGGCTGGCCTACGAGCGACGGCGCGATGGCGCCTACGATTGGGGGATATTCGAAGACGCGGCCGAGCCGGGGCGAATGGTGGAAACATTCCTGGTCGATTCCTGGCTCGAGCATCTGCGCCAGCACGAGCGCATCACAAACGCCGATCGCGCTGTGCAGGACATCGTTCGCGGGTTCCAAACCCAAGGTGCGCCGAAAGTCACGCACCTGATTGCTGCAGAGCCCGATCGCTCGGCATAACGGCATACTCAGGCTTTAGCGGAGAGACGCGACCGCGAGCACCGCGAGACCCCGGGCGTTACCTGACGGCAGCCGGAGCCATCCAACCGCCGAAGCGCAAGTTGAGACCGGCGCGCACGACGCTCGTGGTGGCTTTGATATCGACAAATGCCGGGCGCAATCCAACTATTTGCGGCGTGAGGCCAATGTCGCTCGTGCCAAAATCGTAATAGCTGTATTCGACGAAGCCGGACAGAAAGTTGGTGAAGGCATATTCACCGCCGACCCCAATGGTCCATCCCGAGCGCGTCTCGCGCGCCGTATAGGCCGTCCCGAGTATGATCGTGGTCGCCCAATAATTGTCGCGCTCCCAGGCGCCGCCCCCCTTGAGGTAACCGAGGAAGCGATCCCAGCCATAGCCGATGCGACCGGTGACCGATGCCAGCGACTTGATCTTGCTGTGATAGGCGACGCCGATCTCGCGGGCGCTGTCATGGCTCCCTTCGGCGTCGGCCACGGCATAGTCGCCTTGAACGCCGATCACAAAGCCGCCGGCAAACTGATAGTCGCAACCGGCCTGCGCGCCGCCAACCCAGCCGTTCAAACCATGCTCGCCGAGCGACTGACCGAAAAAATCGCCGCCGGGCGTGCGGACAATCCATTCCCCCGAGTTGGCCCATAGGCCGCCGGCGTGGCCGCCAACGTAGCAGCCGCTCCAGTTCCAAACCGGGACGACCGGCGGCGGCGCTTTGGTGACCGGGAGGCGCATGTCGGCCGAGATCGCCGGACTCGCCAGCGCCATCAGCGCGGCCGTTCCGAGGAGGAATTTCCGCATTGCCCCCGCTCCGCGACGACAAAGGGAGCAATATGCAATGGGCGTGAGCGGAAGGCTGTAGCTGATCAGCCACACCCCGCATGGATTTCGCAAGGTTTACGCGCAAGCGCGGGCTGGGCCATGCTCGCCATTCGCCTTTCGCCCATTCGACAGTTCACGCCATCCCGCGGTTGCTTGGCTGCGGTCGGCTGGCTTAAGGTCATTCCTCACGGGCAACGTTGTGCAAGACGCCGGCACCGGAGGACGATGAAGCAATCCTGCGCAGTTTCGATCGCTTGCCACATCGCTCTGTCGGCGCTGGCCCTCGTTTCGCTCCTTTCGCCGGCGCGCGCGCAATCTGCCGATCTCGTGCTGTGCGACCGCCTCGCCGCCGACCCGGCCGATCCGGACAAGCCGAAGGACGTGAAAGGCACGCCCGAGATCGCCTCCTCCGACATTGCGACCGCGATCAAGTTCTGCAAGATCGCGGCGGCTGGCTCGCGCCGCGCGCTTTATCAGCTCGGCCGCGCCTACGCCGCCAATCAAAAATTGCCGGAGGCCATTGCCACCTATCGCAAAGCGGCCGACAAGGGCAGCACGTCGGCGATGGTCGAGCTCGGCGTGCTGTTGGCCACCGGGTCGGGCGTCGCCAAGGATGAAGCCCAGGCGCGCAAGCTGTTCGAGCGCGCCGCGCAAGGCGGCAATCCCCGCGGCGCGAGCAATCTCGCGGCGCTACCCGAGAGCGGCGGAACACTCCCGGACCCCGCCAAGACCAGAGCCTTGCTCGCGAAAGCGACGGATGGAAATTCGGCAGAGGCGCAGTATCAGCTCGGATTGATGCTGGCGGACGGCATCGGCGGGCCGCAGGACGACGTCGCCGCACGCGCCTTGTTCGAGAAGGCCGCCGCGCAAGACCATCCCGGCGCATTGGAGCGCATGGGCGCGTTTGCGCAAAGCGGGCGCGGCGGACCGCAGGATGCGAGCGCCGCCAAGGGATACTACGAACGCGCAGCCGCGCTCGGCAATGAAGAGGCCAAGGCCGCGCTCAAGCGCGCTGAATGTTCGTGGGTGCTCAAGGATAAGCGCGGCAACGTCGTGACTTGCTTTTAGCTGAGGTGATGGCCGACCTGCGCCTTGGTCCTGCCCCTCAGTCGATCACCTCGTCGGCGAGCGAGAGCAGCGTGCGCGGCACGGTGAGGCCGAGCATGCGGGCGGTCGAGGCGTTGATGAGGAGCTCATATTTGCTCGATTGCACGACTGCCAGCTCGGCCGGCTTCGCGCGCTTGAGGAGGCGGCCGACCTGGCCGCCGGCAAGGCGATAGGCGTCCTTCAGGCTCGCGCCGTAGCTCATCAGCCCGCCGGCCTCGACGAAATCGCGCAAGGGATAGACCACGGAGATGCGGTGGAGCACCGCCAGCAGGGCCAGTTGCACACGCCGGTCGGTCGCGAACGGACCGAGCAGAAGCGCGTCGGGCCGCTCGGATGCAAACCCTGTGAATACCGCATCGATCTCGCGGGCGGTGCTGGCGTTGACCACCTTGATCTGCAATCCGCTGGTGCGGGACGCCGCTGCCTCCATCTCGCGCACGGTCGCGGCAGCGTCGGTGGCGTTGGCCGGATCGAGCAGCACGGCGATGCGCGCAGCAGACGGCAGCAGCTCACGCAGCAGCTGCAATCGCCGTGCCGTCGGCTCGCCCGGCAGAGTTACGCCGGTCAAATTACCGCCCGGACGGGCGAGGCTCGCCACCAGGCCGAGCTTGACCGGGTCCTGGGCGGCGGTGAACACGATGGGAATGGTGTTGGTTTCCGCCTTGGCGGCGAATGCTGGTGTGGATCCTCCGATCGCGACGATCACCGCCACCTGGCGGCGAACCAATTCGGCCGCCAGCGCAGAGACCCGATCGATCCTGCTGTCGGCCCAGCGGTATTCGATCGCCACGTTTTCGCCCTCGACAAAGCCCGCTTCGCGGAGGCCCTGGCGGAAGGCCCGCAGGCGGTCGGCGGTCGCCGCGTCGGGCGATGTGGGGTCGAGAAAGCCGACGACCGACATGGCCGGCTGCTGCGCGCGGGCGGCGAGCGGCCACGCGAGCGCGGCGCCGGCGAGAGTGACGACGTCGCGCCGTCTCAGTCGTTTGATGTGCATTGAATCTTCCACCAGTGGTCGATTCCGAAGTTCGCATCATTTGTGCGGCACCCTCGTTTGCGAACTTCGGAATCGAGGACCACTAGCAACTCTATGATTCTAGTGCCCCTTTGAACCCGAAGTTCGCGGTCGCATTTGCCGCTCGTTGTGCGCGAACTTCGGGTTCGGGGCACTAGGCAGGATCGCGTCGGAGGATACAGAACCGGCAACGGCCAGTCAGGGGGTGCCGGAGCTATTTCACGCGCTCGCGCCCGCTGGCCAGAGCGGTCGGCATCAATCCCCCTTGATTCCATGCTCGCGCACCACCGGGCCCCAAAGCTTCATCTGCTCGGACAGAAACGTCGCCTGCTCCTCGGGCCCTCCGAGCCGCAGCGTAATCTGCAGGTTCTCCGACAGCTGCTTTTGGATGGCGGGCTCGCGCAACGTCTCCGCCAGCGCGACGCTGAAGCGCTCGATAATCGGCTTGGACGTTCCACCCGTCGTGAATACACCCCACCAGGCATAGGACTCGATGCCGGCAAGACCGATTTCAGTCGCCGTCGGTATGTCCGGCAGCGCGGCGATCCGGGTCTTGCCCGTTTGCGCCAGCGCCCGCAGCTTGCCCGCCACCACCTGCGGCGTCACCAGGGCGGCGCTCCCGATCAGCATGTCGAGATGTCCGGCGATGGCATCGTTCATGGCCGGACCACCGCCACGATAGGGCACGTGCACCAGCCGGATGCCCGCGCGTTCCGATATGAGCACGCCGGTGAGATGGCCAAGGCTGCCGCTGCCGATCGACCCGTAGGTGATGGCATCCGGGCTCGCCTTCGCTGCCGCGACCACGTCGGCAAAGGTCTTGAACGGCCGCGCGGGGTGCGTGCTCACGATGTTGGGCGCGGTGCCGATCAGAAGCACCGGATCGAGATCCTTCTCGGTGTCGAACGGCAGGCTCTGCAGGAATGGATTGACCGCATGGGTGTCGAACACGAACACCCAGTTGCTGCCGTCCGGCGGCGACTTGGCGACCTGGGCGGTGCCGATACTCCCGGATGCGCCCGGCTTGTTCTCGATGACGATGGTCGCGCCCAGCCGTTGCTGCAGCCCGGGCTGGACCATGCGTGCGATCGGATCGACGGTTCCGCCCGGCGGAAACGGCACGGTAATCTTGATGACGTTCGGCAGCGCCGTTTGGGCATGGGCTCCGCTTCGAACGGCAAATGGCACTGCCATTGCGCCGAGCACCAGCGAGCGTCGCGTGAGCCTGCGCATTGTTCTCCTCCCATAAGCAATCTGCCGCATCGTGCGTTCTTCGGCGATCCACCTTCATTCGAAGCGGGGGTCCAGATGCGAGAACTTCAGGACACGCGTCGCGCGCTGCCTTTACCCAGCACCATCTCGTCGAACGAAGGCAGCTGCTCGATCAACGGCGCGAGCAAGCGTCCCGCCGCCTCCGTCGTCAACACATCGGCGGGGTCGAGCTTGGTGATCTCGGCCTTGTCCGGGTCGGGCTCCCACACATCTTCGCCGACGAGCCGCCCCCGTTCGTCGTAAGGCCAGATCATCCGATAGACGTTCTTGTAGAGGTACATCGCATTGGCGTCCGCCTTGAAGTTCTTCGCCGCAAGCGCACGCTTGAGGATCGGCCCGGATAGAAACCCCGGCAGATGCGACAGCACCTTGTTGGCCAACAGCGACCGGCCGGAGACCTGCTGATAACCGATGGTGACGGACGCAACGAAATTGTCCGCGACCGCCACCTGCTCGTTCTCGGTATAGAAGATCGACTGGTTGGTCTCCGCCCACATGCGGTAGAGGCCCTTTACTGCCTCCTTGCCCTCGAGCTTCGCGTCGATCTCATTGGCGTGAAGGTGATAGACCGGCGTTTCCACCATCATATCGGACGCGAAGATTTCCTCGTAGCGGCCGGCCATCTCCAGGTTGCGGTGCCGGTCGTAGGCGATGAGGAGAAAACGATGCCGCGGGTTTTCGGTCTTGTCGATGAGATGCCTAACCGCCTGGTTGGTCTTGGTGATGTCGTGGGTGATCACGGAGGCCTCCTCTCTGCTTCGAAGGCCGCGCGGCGCCTGCAAGGCACGACGCTCAACTGTGTTTGAGCAAAGCTTGCTTGAGCCCCGCCGTGGGCTTGAGGAAGAACACCAGCATTGTGCAGCCCTTGGGCGCGGTCGGCGCATGGCGGCTGCCCTTGGCGCGGATGACGAAATTGCCGGCGGTGCATTCGCCTTCGTCGTCGACCAGCGAGCCTTCGAGCACGAAGGTCTGCTCCAGGTCCTCGTGCACGTGCGCGGGGATACCGGCGCCGGGCTCGAGCCTCGCCAGAATGGTCAACATGCCGGTGGCCGGATCGTGGTAGATCACCTTCATCTTGTTCCCCGGCGTGGTCTCGATCCACGGCGCCGATTCGGTCTCGATGAAGCGCGAGGCAAGCGCGCCGAGCGATGCTGCGTCACCCATAGTTTCCTCCTTCAATGGTCCTGTCGCGTCAGCCTACGCGCAGGCAATGAGGCGGTCCACGTGATTGATACGACCGACGATGACGCACTGCGGAATGCCGCGCCTTTGTCCCACAGTCGCTGTCGTTAAACCCGCGGCCGTGTTAGTTGGATAATGCCGCTTCTTCGCACGCCATCGCCGCCGGCGGTCAATCGTGGAGATGCATGTTGCGGAAGCTTCCCGCCCTTGCAATCGGTGCTCTGGCATTGGCGAGCCTGGCGATTGCATTGCCCGACCGTCCGGCGTGGTCGCAAGCCGGACGAACGATCCGCGTCATCATTTCGGTTCCGCCCGGAGGAAGCATCGACCTCCTGGTTCGCATCCTGGCGGATTACATTTCCGGCACGAAAGGCCAGTCGATCATCGTCGAGAGCAGGCCAGGCGCCGGCGGAGTCATCGCGGCCGAAGCGGTGGCGCGCGCGTCGCCGGACGGCAATACCTTGCTGGTCAACAACAACGGCATGATCATCAGCGCAATCCTGCGCAAGGTGAATTACGATCCGCAGTCGAGCTTCGAGCCGATCTGCTATCTGGTCACGACGCCGCAAATCATCGTCGTCAACAGCGCGGCGCCTTATCGCACGCTGGCAGAGCTGGTGGACGCGGCCCGCGCCAAGGCCGGCGAACTCTCGATCGCCAGCGTCGGGCCCAATACGACCCAGCATATCGGGATCGAACGGTTCAAGCGGCTCGCCCAAGCCAATCTGATCTACGTGCCGTATCCGGGCGGCGCGCCGACCGTCAACGCGCTGCTCGGCGCGCATGTGACCGCTGCCGTCCTGAACTGGTCGGAGATCGGGGAGCAGCTGCTCGCAGGCAAGGTCCGCGCCCTCGCCACCATGGCGGCGCGGCGGATCGAGCCGCTACCGGATCTGCCGACGGTAGCAGAATCCGGCTACCGGGACTTCGAGACCGACGTGTGGTTCGGACTGGTGGCGCCCGCGAAGACTCCGAAAGAGGCGGTCGCGCAGCTCGTCGATTGGTTCCAAACGGCCCTGCTCGCGCCTGAAGTCAAATCGAAGCTCACCGCACAGGCGCTCTACCCCAAGCCCATCTGCGGCGCCGACTTCGAGGCCCACATGCGGCGTCAATCGGATCTCTACATGCGCTTGATTCGCGAGCTAAACATCAAGACCGAGTAGCGCGGGCGCGCGGTCGTCGGCTCAGCCCGGATCGAGACCCTTCGCCTTGTAGGCTGCTGCGGCAGTCGGCGCAGAAATAAATTTGACGAAAGCGTTGGCCGCTTCGTTGTCCTTCGCCTTCGCATCCAGCGCCGCAGAAAACACGGTAATGACCTGGAGATCGCCGGGAAGCGGCCCGATGACCTCCACGCCCGGCACCGCCGCCAGCTCGGGAATCTGCTGCACGCCGATCTCGGCTTCGCCGCTGGCAATCAACTCGCCGACGGCGCCGGTCGTATCCTTGTGCTTGGCCTTCACCTCGGCGGCGATGCCGAGCCGCTCGATCACGGTCGCAAAATAAATGCCGGAGGCGCCCTGCGTCGAATAGCCGACCGATTTTGCCGCCAGCAACGTCCGCTTGAGCGCCTCGGGCGAGCTGATGTCGGGTTTAGGCGCGCCGGCCTTGACCGCGAGGCCCATTCCAGAGCGGGCAAGATCGACGCGGCTGCCTGCGAGTTTTCCTGCCTTGGCGAGGTCGTCGATCGCCGCAGCGGTCAGAACCGCGACGTCCGCGGGCTCGCCCTCAAGGTAACGAGTCTTGAGCGTGGCGGCGTTGCCCCAGGTGATCGATACCTTGTGCCCGGTGGTGCGTTCGAACTCCGCGACCAGGTCGGGCAGCGCCGGCTTTACGCCGATCGTGCACAGCACCTTGATCTCGGCGGCTTGGACCACGGCGTCGCCGGCGAACGCGGCAACAATGGCAAGCCCCGCCGCGACGGCGGTCAGCGCTCTATTTCTCATGGCGTCCTCCCGGTTTTCAATGCGCAGGCTATCAGATACCGCTTGCGGAACCTAATCGATGAAGTCATTCACCTCTGGCGCGCGGACTGAGGGTATGCTTTCGTCTCGGCGGGCTCGCCGCCTGTTGCGATCGCATTCAGGAGCCGGGACATGAGCCAACGGCATGCAGCCGCCGCGACCCGCGCCGCGCGGATCATCAAGGCCCGACCCGAGGAGCTTTACGCGGCCTTTATGGATCCCGCCGCGCTTGTCGCTTGGCTGCCGCCCGCAGAGATGACAGGCCAGATTCACGCGTTCGATGCGCGGGTCGGAGGCGGATATCGGATGTCGCTGTTCTACCCGCCGACCGAACGCTCTTTCCGCGGCAAGACGTCCGACCGGGAGGACAGAGTCAACGTGCGCTTTGTTGAGCTCGTGCCTGCACGCAGGATCGTTCAGACAGTCAACTTCGATACCACTAATCCGGCC
>JBKPUA010000271.1:0-4654 GCA_046735815.1 Pseudomonadota bacterium | reverse complement strand
ACGCGGCGGAGCGCTTCGTCCCAGCTCACCGGCCGCAACGGCTCGCCTTTGCGCGCGCGCATGAGCGGCGCCGTGAGCCGATCGGGGGCGTAGAGCAATTCCGCGGCCGTCCAGCCCTTGCGGCACAGCCCGCCTTTGTTGGTCGGGAAGTCACGTGCGGCGACAGCCAAGCGATCGTGCTCCGGAACCAGTGTCATTCCACATTGCAGGGCGCAATACGGACAGTGCGTGCGGCCTTCCTCGCTATGGACGCTGTCCTTCATGCGAGCGTCATCTGATGCATACCGTGCCGCAGCCTCGCACCCCGCGCACCGAACGCTGCCGGACGAGGTCGGCGGCCTATGCAATCGTCAATCCACCAAGCAAGAGGCTTGCCAGATGACGATGAGCCACAAGCGGTGACGCAGTTTGTTGCGAGTGGTGTCGAATTAGGCGCGCACCTGCATTCGCAATGATCAATGATTCCGGTTGCGCCTGCCGATTGAGCAGATTGCTATCGACGTTGCGCGCATTCCGCCGCGCGTCTTCGAACATGCTCTGCCCAAACAGGCGCCAGAATGCTTCCTCGCAACGCAGGTCGCCGTAGCAAGACGTCGCGCCAGCGCCCCTGAGCGGCCGACTATCCGCCTGAGGTGCCACATCTTTCTCGCGCCAGCGGAATTGGCACGAAGTTTGTGAAGGGCAGAGGCGGCGGCGCTTGTGCCGATTGCGTCACCAAGTAAGGGAGCACGACGATGCGGGCCTATCTGGCCGTCGATCACGTCGACAAGAGTTTTGCGCGCGGCGGGCGCGTCACGCAGGTGCTCAAGGACGCGTCGCTCGCCGTTGCACGCGGCGAGTTCGTCTCCATTATCGGGCATTCCGGCTGCGGCAAGTCGACACTGCTCAACATCGTCGCCGGCCTCACGCCGGTGACGACGGGCGCCGTGCTGCTCGAGGAGCGCGAGGTCAACGCGCCCGGCCCGGATCGCGCCGTCGTGTTCCAGAACCACTCGCTGCTGCCGTGGCTCACCGTCTATGACAACGTGCGGCTTGCGGTGGACAAGGTGTTTTCCGGCAAGAAATCGCGCGGCGAGCGGGATGCCTGGACCATGCACAATCTCGAGCTGGTGCAGATGGCGCATGCCTGCGGCAAGCGGCCGGGGGAAATCTCCGGCGGCATGAAGCAGCGCGTCGGCTTTGCGCGCGCGCTGGCGATGGAGCCGAAGATCCTGCTGCTCGACGAGCCGTTCGGCGCGCTCGACGCGCTCACCCGCGCCCATCTGCAGGACTCGGTGATGGAGATCCACCGCAAGCTCGCCAATACCGTGCTGATGATCACCCACGACGTCGACGAGGCGGTACTGTTGTCCGACCGCATCGTGATGATGACCAACGGTCCCGCCGCCACCATCGGCGAAATCCTCGAGGTGCCGCTGCCGCGGCCGCGGCGCCGGCTCGAGCTGGCGGCGCACCCCACCTACCTCAAATGCCGGCAGCGCGTGCTCGAGTTCCTGCACGAGCGCCACCAGTTCGTCGAAGCGGCTTAGAGCGTGATGACTTCTCTTCGAATCGTCATCCCGCTCTACCTCATTGTTGGAGCATGATCTTTGCCGAAAACCGGTGCCCACTTTTCGGGATCATGCTCTAGCCGGGCGCAGACTGGCGCGGCCATCGGCGCTATAACAGCAGCGCCTGCCGCCGATCCGGGACCGCCGCTTGGAGCTTCGCCAACTTCGCTACGCCCTCTCCGTCGCCAAGGAGCGCAGCTTCACGCGCGCGGCCACGCGGCTCAACGTGTCGCAATCCGCCGTCAGCGAGCAGGTGAGCCTGCTCGAGAACGAGATCGGCTTTCCGTTGTTTCGCCGCACCCCGCGCGGCATCGAGCTCACCGAGCGCGGCCGCACCTTCCTTTACGAGACCGAGCGCGTCATCGGCGACGTGCTCAGCCTCTCCGACACGGCGCGGCGGCTGCGCGGCGCGCCGTCGGACACGCTCACGCTCGGCATGGGTTCGGGGATGGCGCAGATCTTCATGCCGCGGCTGTTTCGCGATCTGGCGCAAAAGCTGCCGGCGGTGCGGCTCGAAATCCTCACCGCCCCGACCCGGAACATCTTCAACGACCTGCACGAGGAGCGGGTCGATGCCGGCATCGCGATCGAATCCGACCCCGAGCGCGTGCCCGGCGGGATCGTGATCGAGCGCCTCACTCAGGCCGAGATGGCGCTGATTGTGCACCCCTCCCATCGGCTGGCCCGCGCGCGCAAGCCGGTCGACATCGGCAGCCTGGTGAGCGAGCCGATCATCATGAGCGAGCTCAGCGTGGGCTATGGCCAGGTCGTGCTCTCGCTGTTCGCCGATCTCGGCATCCGGCCGAACATCCTCGCGGTCGCCGACAACATCGAGACCATGAAGGTGATCGTGCAATCCGGCACCGGCATCGCCATCGTGCCGCGCGCCAGCGCCGGCAACGAAGCCGAACTCGGCGTCATCAAGGTACTGCCGATCGTGCCGGCGCGCTCCGTCACCTTGAGCCTGTTTCGCCGGCGCCAGCCGCTGCCGCGCCGCAAGGAGGCCTACCTCGCGACAGTGCGGGACATGCTGAGGGATTAGCTAAACGATCCGCGTTCGGGACGATGATCTCAACGCGGTGGAGAGGATCTCCAGCGCCCGCACCAGTTCGGATCGGCTGCTGGCGGCGCCGAGCGAGACGCGGATGGCATGCGGCTCACTGTCCCCGACGCTGAACGCTTCCGCGGTGACGACGGCAAGACCCTGCCATTGAAGGTGCGCGGCGAACTCGGTCCGGCTCCAGCTCGGCGGCAGCGGGATCCAGATGTGGTGGCCGTTGGGATGGCGCGCAAAGGCATGCCGCGCCAGCACGTCGGCGGCGAGCTTCTGGCGCGCGGCGGCCTCGTCGCGGATCGCGGCGATGATGGCGTCGGCGCTGCCGTCCGCGAGCCAGCGCGTGACCAGCGCGACCGTCAGGAACGTCGGCATCTGCACGCTCGCGCGTAGCGCGGCGGCCGCAAAGCCGGCGGCGCGGCGGTCGGGGGCGAGCAGAAAGGAGACGCGCAGCCCTGGCGCGATACACTTCGACATGCTGGCGGCGAAATATGTGCGCTCGGGGATAAGCGCGGCGAGCGGCACGGCCTTGGGATCGAGCATGCCATAGGCATCGTCCTCGATGAGCAACGCGTCGTTGGCGCGCAGCGCCGCGGCGACCTCCTTCCGCCGCGCCAGCGGCATGGTCGCGGTGGTGGGATTGTGGATGGTCGGGATCAGGTAGACCGCCTTGGGTGCATGCTGCCGACACGCCGTATCGAGCGCATCGGGAAGAATGCCATCCTTATCCATCGCGACGCCGACGAGGCGCACACCAGTATGGGCGGCCGCCGCCTTGATGCCGGGATAGGTGAGGGCCTCCGTGAGCACGACGTCGCCCGGCGAGGTCAGCGCGACCAGCACGTTGAACAGCGCGTTCTGGGTCCCCGGACAGATCACCAGGCGATCGCCACGGGCATCGGCGATGCGCAGGCGCAGCCATTGCGCGGCGATGTCGCGCTCGGATTCACTTCCGCCAGGCTCGCGGTAGTTGAGATGGGCGGAGAACCCGGCCTCGCGCTGGATCGCGGCGATGCCGCGCGTGATCCGGCCCTCGAGGTCGGCCTCGAGCGGCTGCGGCGGGAGATTCATCGACAGATCGAACTGCGGCTGCGGGGCGACGGCGTGCCGCGCAGGGGACATGCTTTCGCACACGAACGTGCCGCGCCCCACGCGCGCTTCGGTCAGGCCGCGTTGCCGCGCCTCGGCGTAGGCGCGCGTCACCGTCGTGAGATCGATGCCGAGCGCTTTCGCCAGCGCGCGGTGCGTCGGCAACTGCTGGCCGCGGCGCAGCCGCCCGCTGGCGATATCGGCACTCAAAGCGTCGACGATGCGCTGATAGAGCGGACCCTCACGGTCGGCGAGTGTAGGGGCCCAATCCATACATTATCCCGCACTGTGCGTTGAGTGTAGGGATAACGCATATTATTGTATGCATATACTCGGCACAAGGGAAAAACGCCCATGCAGACATCCCGGCGGCCGTCGCCTGCAATGACCGCGATCGTGCGCGGACTGCTCGGGCGCTGCCCCTGCTGCGGCAAGGGGCGAATGTTTCGCGCCTTCCTCAAGGTGCACGATCGTTGCGAGGTCTGCGGCGAGGAGCTCTACCATCACCGCGCCGACGACTTTCCGGCTTACGTGGTGATCCTCATCGTCGGCCACGCCTTGGTGCCGATGGTGCTCTTCGTCGAGACCCATTTTTCACCGTCGTACTGGACGCATATGGCCCTGTGGCTGCCGACCACGCTTGCTCTCGCGCTCGGCCTGCTGCAGCCGGTGAAAGGCGCCATCGTCGCGCTGCAGTGGAGCATGGGCATGCACGGCTTCGAAGCCGCCAAGAAGGCACGAAGCCCTCACGCATGCGCCCACCTGGGCTAGAAGAAGCCGAGCGACTCGCAGCCCGTCCCGGCGTGGAAGCTGCGCTTGGCGCGCCGCGCCGGAATATCGATGACGTGCACCGAGCCGTCGCCCTGGCAGGCGACGAACAATTCATCGCCATGGAACGCCATGTCCATCGGCTGGCTGCCGACCTTGATGGCCGTCTGGCGGCGAAACGAGGGATCGATCA
>JBKPUA010000270.1:0-3033 GCA_046735815.1 Pseudomonadota bacterium | reverse complement strand
TGCTTCTGCGGGACCGAGCCAGTCAAAGGATTGCCCTATTGCCTTGGGCACGCCCGCATTGCATATCGCTCGATCGGTCGGCAGCGCAGCAGTGCGGGTGCGTGAGCATACCACCGCAGCCGCGCCGCCGAGAGACGCGAGGAACTCCAACTGCGCCGCTCTCGTGACCGAATCCAGAAGCGCCGCTGGTTCAATGTCACTGTGAGCTGTGTGGGCACACCACGTTCGCTAACAGCGAAGGCGCTTCGCGCTTCCCTTTCTCGTTCGACAAATTGGCGGCCGGACGATGAGTCCATTGAAGACCATGCTCGACAGCAGTCGCATTCGGGAAACAAAATCGAACATACGCCTGTCCGGACTCAATTTATTGGTGGATGGCAATAATAACCGCGCGTCAAGCTCGGACTTCCGTTCGACCATGCTTGCTCATGAATACAATCTTGCTAGACGGGTTCTTATGCTCCGAACACGAACCGAGTTCCCACGGCGGAGTGAATGACCTTATCACCCAGATCATTACGGGCGAGGTCGTGGAATCTGTCTCCGGAGCAGTGCCCCGGGATCAGATAGTCGGGATTGATCTCCTTTAAGGACGCGATGACCTGTCGGATGTAGTCGTCATTCAGCGGGGGAACGATATGGAAGCCACCTATAACGGCATGGACGTCCTTGATGCCCGAGACGAGTTGTGCCTGCCTGATTGCGTTGATGATACCGCGATGGCTGCACGAGGTCAGAATGACGAGACCCTTGCCCTTGGCCAAAAAGTTGGTCCCGATCTCATGCTCGAAGTCATCCGGAATGAAAGTGCCAGTATTCTTTGCTGGTGACATCTTCTCCGGGAAGCATCCAAAACCGTTTACGATGCCAACCTTCTCCCTGGTCGGTTGCAGCGGCTTCTCCGAACTTACCTGGGCGATCTTGCCGGTGGTGAAACCATGATCGGCGACGATGGCGGGTCCCTCCGCCATCATCAGCGCCAGGTCCGCGCTTGCTTTGCGGTCGAGCGCGCCGTATTGACCGAAGCCACTCTCCCGTGTGCAGAAGCAATCTTCACCGCCGACGAAGAAGGGAAGGTTCTTCTTGAGCTTGCCCTTGTTGGCGGCAAGAAATCCAACCATGCCGCCAAAATGATCGTAGTGGCCGTGGCTCAGCACGAGCGCATCGCCGAGACGATTGCATCATCGTTCTCATCCAGGTGCTTAGCGTCGACCGTGTGATCACAGCAAGGCTCCTTCGAACCACGCAATCGCCAGGCATCTCGGATGGGAAGCGTGGAAGCGAGCAAGAACGGGCTCCGTTACGGCGCGCACTTTTCGGTGTTCCCTCGATAGCCGACGTAAACGAGAGCGGCGCAACTCGTGCCAAAGAAATCCCGCTCGACATCGATATTGTGGTACAGATTGCCTGCAACCACGGAGCCTGAGATGTCATTTCGAACGGCGGCACTGACCGCGATCGTCGCGATCAGCGCAGTAACTCCGCTGCAAAGCGCCTCCGCGCAGAACTATCCAACCAAGCCGATCCATCTGATTGTCCCTTACCCCGCGGGCGGCGGAACCGACTTCTTCGCGCGGCTGGTCGGACAAAAAATGTCCGAGCTCGTCGGCCAACCGATCGTGGTTGAGAACAAGCCGGGCGCGGCGACCAATCTCGGAGCGGATTTCGTCGCCAAGGCGGCGCCCGATGGGTACACCGTGCTGCTCGGCGATGTCGCGACCTATGCGGCCAATCCCAGCCTCTACAAAAAGCTCCCATTCGAACCGGCTAAGGATTTCGCGCCGGTGACGCTCACCGCCCGCTTCTTGAGCGTGCTGGTTACCAATCCCAACAAACTCAAGCTCAATTCCGTGGCCGAACTGATCGACCAGGCCAAGAGGGAGCCGGGCAAGATCGATATCGCGCATGCCGGAGTCGGCAACCCGTTCCATCTCGCCGCCGTGCTCTTTCAGCAGGCGGCCGGCATCAAGCTCAACGAGGTTCCGTATCGCGGCGCGGGCCCCGCGGTTCAGGGCCTGCTCGGCGGCGACGTGCACATGATGTTCGTCGACTATGCCACCGCGCGCTCGCATATCGCGGCCAGCACCCTGAAGGCCTTGGGGGTTGCCGCGCTCAACCCGCGGCCGGAGCTTCCCGGTGTCCCGCCGGTCGCGGCCGTACCGGGGCTTGCCGGCTTCGAGGCTTGGCCCTGGCAAGGCTTTGTGCTTCCAGCGAAAACGCCCGATGCCATCATCGTCAAGCTGCGCGACACTTATGTCGCGGCGGTTGCGGACCCGATCGTGCGCCAGAAGGTGATCGACGCTGGCGCCGAGCTGCTGCAGAGCTCGCCCCAGGAGATGGCTGACCACATGCGCAAGGAAGCAGCCAAGTGGGCCGAGGTGATCCGCGCTGCCAACATCCAGCTCGATTAATTGCCAGCAAGGAATTCGTGGACGACCGGCCAGTATCGCGAACCGTTTCCGATTTGCTTGACTATCTTTATTTCCAGATCATTGAAACGTGCCCTGACCTCCAACCCTTTACTTACACCGTTTCGTGGGTATTGCAGAACACGCGTGGGCAGGAGGATTTGGACGATATCGGAACTCTCTGGGCCCACCGACAAGGAGAGCTTTCCGACGACCGGCTGCTATCGGACGTTGGTATCGTCCCGGCGTTCACTTGAAAGCGCGGATGCTCAAGGCCGTGCGCGCAGCTGCTTTAAAAGGTCAAGCGCGCCGCAAAAGAAACACAGGCTGATGTGCACGGATATGGGCAACGCCTCGCTCATCGCGCACAGACTTCGTCGGCGCTGAGGCACGAGCGCACCTAAGGTGGTTCACAGCTTCGAAAAGAATATTGTGTGAACACGAGCGCGTCCCGCGCCACTCGCTCCTGGCGCCGGTCAGTCACGAGCGCCCGGTTTCAGTCGGCGGCGGCGAGCGGACGGCTGATGCTCTCCAGCGATTTGCGCTCGGCGGCAACCGCGAAGAGCGCGCCCACCAATGCCGCGGCGAGCATCAGCACCGAGCCGAACAGGTAGCCGCCGAAAAC
>JBKPUA010000269.1:0-5281 GCA_046735815.1 Pseudomonadota bacterium | reverse complement strand
TTTCAGGTCGGCCCCGCGGCCTACCGCTACGGCCATGCCGCGGTCGACATCACGATCGATGAGCTCGCCAAGCGGCTTGGCAAATCGCTCGCCGATCTGCGGGTCGCGCTCCTGTGGGAGAACCGGGCCTTCGGCAAGTCTGTGGGCGATTCGATCCGCGCCTATGCCAAGGAAAAGAACGTCAACCTCGTCTACGACGAGGGCTACGACCAGTTCCTCACCGACATGACGCCGATCGTGCAGCGCCTCAAGGACGTCAAACCCGACGTGCTGCTCGCGATCTCGTTCCCCAACGACGCGATCCTGTTCCAGCGCAAGGCAAAGGAGCTCGACTTCAACATCGGCGCCCTGGTTGGGGTCAGCGCCGGCTATTCCAATCCCGATCTGCGCGATTCCATCGGCGACATGGTCAATGGCATTTTCGTGTCGGATTTTGCCGCGCGTGTGAACCCCAAGGCGCTCTCGCCGGAAACGCTCAAGATCGCCGACGAGTTCTTCAAGCGCTACGACGACAAGATGAAGCGTCCGCCGGCGGGACACGCCTCCTCGGCCTTCTCCGCGACCTGGGCGCTGTTCACCGAGGTGTTTCCGAAAGCGAAGACGTTCGAGCCGGCGGAGCTGCGCGAGATCGCGCTCAAGCTCGACCTGCCCGAAGGCAGCCTCGCGAACGGCAGCGGCATCAAGTTCACCAACAACGACTGGCCGGTCGATCCCAAGGATGCCGGGCAGAATCTGCGCGCCGCTATCGGCGTGTGGCAATGGCAGAAGACCGGCAACAACCAGGTCTTCCCGCCCAAGCTGGCGACTGCCGAGCCCATCATGGTTCCGCTCCCGGCCTGGAGCCAGCGCTGACGTGATCTCCGCCAGCGAGGCCGCGCGGGCGGCGCGTCGACGCGCCCGCACCGCGCGGCCGGCGACACCATGACCACCGTCGGGCAGCTCGTCCTCTCTGGCCTGCTCGTCGGCGGCATCTACGCGCTGATGAGCATCGGCCTCACCCTGATCTTCGGCGTGCTGCGCATCGTCAATTTCGCTCACGGCGAATTCCTGATGATCGCGATGTACGGCGCCTGGGCGATGACGAAATATCTCGGGCTCAACCCGTACTATTCCGTCGTCGCCATCGTGCCCGCCATGTTTTTGTTCGGCGTCATCGTGCACCGCCTGATCGTCGCGCCCGCGCTCGACAAGCCGCACCTGGTCGTGGTGTTCGCGACCATGGGATTGTCGATTTTGATGCAGAACGTTGCGCTCATGGCGCTGTCGGCCGATCTCCAGGACGTGCCCCCGATCCTCGGAGGACGCTCGCTCCAATTCGGTCCGTTCTATGCCAAGCCCGAGCTGCTCATCGGGTTCGCGGTTGCGGTGGCGTGCACCTTGGCGTTGCGCTTCATGCTGCAGGCGACCTATCTCGGCAAAGCGATCCGCGCCACCGTGCAGGATGGCGAAGCCGCGCAGCTCATGGGCGTTCCGGTCCCCCGCATCTTTCTCATCACGTTTGCCGCCGGCTCCGCCCTGGTCGGTCTCTCCGCCTGCGTGATGACGCCGCTGTTCTCGGTGTTTCCGACCGTGGGGCTCAATTTCGTGCTGATCGCGTTCGTGATCGTCGTGCTGGGCGGCATGGGCAGCATCGAAGGGGCGCTGCTCGGGGGCATTTGCATCGGCATCGTACAGTCGGTGAGCAGCTACTACGTCGCGCCCGCGTTCGGGCAGATGTTCTTCTTTCTGCTGTTCCTGCTGGTCATGATCTTCCGTCCGGAGGGCCTGCTCGGCCGCAAGGGCGAGGCCACCATTGGCATCAACGATTGAGCCGGCATGGACGCCGTCGCGCCGATAGTGAAACGACGACGACGGCCGCGGTGGCGGCTGATGCCCGAGCGCGGCACGATCTCGCTGTTCGAGCTCGTGCTGCTGGCGATCGGCGTGGCGCTCGTCGCCGCGCCCTTGCCGCAATACGTGCAAGATATCGTCATTCAAACCTTTCTCTGGGCAGGGCTTGCGCTCGCCTGGAACATTGCCGGCGGCTTTGCCGGGCTCATCTCATTCGGCCATGCGGCGTTTTTTGGCGTTGGCGCCTACACCTCGACCATCCTCGGTGCGAGCTACGGCGTGAGCCCCTGGATCGGGCTTTGGGTCGGAGCCCTGCTGGCGGCGGCATTTGCAAGCGTCCTCGCGTTGGTCTGCGCGCGGCTGCGCGGGCCGTTCTTCATTCTCTCTACGCTTGCGGCGGCGGAAGTGGTGCGGATCGCGGCGCTGAATTGGGCGTCACTGACGGGCGGCGCGGAAGGGCTCGCGATCCTGCCGGTCGCGAGCGCGGCCAACATGGTGTTCGAATCCAAGACCACCTATGCCGCTTTGATGCTGGGCTATCTCCTTCTCATCTACGCGATCAGCAAGGTGGTCGAGGGCTCGCGTTATGGCTACTATCTGTTCGCAGCCAGGGACGATGAGGACGCCGCCAGCGCCGCGGGCGTCAATCCATTGTTGGCGCGCACCGGCGCCATGGGCTTGAGCGCGTTCCTGACCGGCATCGGCGGCTCCCTGTTCGCGCAATACTTCCAGTTTCTCGATCCGACCCACGTGATCTCGCCGGAATTGTCGTTCCAGTTCGCACTGCTGCCGGCGCTGGGCGGCCTCGGGACCGCCATCGGTCCGGTGCTGGGCTCGATCGCGATCACGCCGCTGTCGGAGTTGTTGCGTGGCTATTTCGGCGGTGCCGCCGCGGGCCTGCATCTGGCGATCTACGGCGGCGTACTGGTGATCGTGATGCTCTATTTTCCCGGTGGCATCGCGGACGCGTTGACGCGGCTGACGCAGTGGCGCCGGAGCAAACCCGCATGACCGCGCTGCTCGAGGTCCGCGATCTGACCCGCACGTTCGGGGCGCTCAACGCGGTGGCGGGCGTAAGCTTCTCCGTGCGCACGGGCGAGCTGGTCGGCTTGATCGGGCCGAACGGCGCCGGCAAGAGCACGCTCTACAACGTCATTGCCGGCGCCATCACCCCGACCTCCGGCGAGGTCGTGTTCAAGGATCGGTCGGTCGCCGGCTGGAAGCCGTATCAAGCGGCGCGCGCCGGCGTCGCGCGCACGTTTCAGATCCCCAAGCCGTATCGTCACCTTTCGGTGGTCGAGAATGTCGCGCTGAGCGCGCTGTTGCACGACCGCACCGTTGCGGCCGCACGCGAGAGCGCGCAGATGCTGCTGGCTGAGGTCGGCCTTGCCGACTATCTCGACGCGCCGGTCGGCACCCTCACGGTGGGCTTGCTCAAGCGGCTCGAAGTGGCGCGCGCGCTGGCGCTGCGGCCGAGCCTCGTCCTGTTCGACGAGATCATGGCGGGGCTGACGCCGAGCGAGGTGAAGGGCATGACGCGTCTCGTCGCCGGCCTCCCGGCGCGCGGCATCACCGTGATCTGGGTCGAGCACGTGCTCTACGCCATCATGCAGGCGGCGCCACGCATCATGGTGCTTCACCGTGGCGAACTCATCGCCGACGGCGCGCCCGAAATGCTCGCCAGGGATCCCGCCGTCATCAAGGCCTATCTCGGAGAGGAGCCGAGCCTTGCTGAGCGTTGAGCATCTTGACGCCCACTATGGTCCGGTGCAGGTCCTGCACGACATCGACCTTGCCGTCGGTGCTGGGCAGATCGTCGCGTTGGTCGGTGCCAACGCCGCTGGAAAAAGCACGTTGATGTTCTCGCTCGCGGGGTTGCGCACGACGTGCAGCGGTCGAATTTGCCTCGGCGACCAACGCATCGACGCGCTGCCGGCCTATGAGCGCGTCCTGCGTGGCCTCGTGCTGGTGCCGGAACGGCGGCGGCTGTTTCCGCACATGACCGTGCTCGAGAATCTCGAGATGGGCGCTTACTGCCCGGCCGCGCGCGGATCGCGCAGGGAGACGATCGAGCAGGTCTATGCGTTGCTTCCGGTGCTCGCCGAGCGCCGCAGCCAAGTCGCCCGCTCGCTCAGCGGAGGCGAGCAGCAGATGCTCGCGATCGGACGCGCGCTGATGGGCAAGCCGCAGGTGCTGCTGCTCGACGAGCCCACCGAGGGGCTTGCCCCGATCTATGTCAATCTCCTGTTCGAGCTCATTCGCACGCTGCGCAAGCTCGGACACACCATCCTGATCGTGGAGCAGAACGTGCACCATGCGCTGCGAGTAGCCGATCGCGCCTATGTGCTAGAGAACGGAAGGATCGTCATGCAAGGCAACGGTGCCGAGCTTCTCAACGACGAACGGCTGAAGGTTGCCTACCTCGGGCTCTGACCATGATCACCGACATCCATTGTCATTTCATTCCCGACAGCCTGTTCAAGCTCGTCCAGGAGCGGAAGGAATTCGATACCCGCGTAACGGCCTGGGACGGTGAGCGCATCGATATCCAGGTGCGCGGCATGCACTTCGGCTTGAACCCGACCTTCTTCGAGCCGGCGCGACAGGTCGCGCGCATGGATCAGCTTGGCATCGATCGCACCGTGGTCTCGCTCGCCACGCCGCTCGTCAACTACTATCTCGAGCCGCGACTCGCCTGCGAGGCCGCGCGCCTTTGCAACGACGGGTTCGCCGAGCTCGCGGCGACGCACGGCGGACGCTTTCTGGCGTGGGCGTTTCTGCCCATGCAGGACCCGGCCGCGGCGGCCGCCGAGCTTCGGCGCTGCGTCGTGGAGCATGGATTCGTCGGCGGGCACGTGGCGACCAATGTGCGCGGGACCTATCTGCCGGACGAGGCCTTCCGAGCGATCTTCGACATGGCCAAAGAGCTCGATGTGCCGCTGCTTCTGCACCCGGTCGATCCGCCCGGGCGGGATCGCACCGGCGAGTACGAGCTGACCGTGGTCGCCGGCTATCTGTTCGATTCCACCGTCAACATCTTCCGCATGATCTGCAGCAATTTTCTCGATCGCTACGGCGGCGGCCTGAAGCTCGTCTGTGTCCATACCGGCGCCTTCAGCCTGCTGCTGCGCAACCGCATGCAGCGCGAGGTCGACACCAACGCGGTGCTGTCCCGCGTGCTGCCGCGCAAGGTCGGCGATTATCTGCGCGAGCTCTACTTCGACACGGTTTGTTTCGAGCCGGATTACCTGCGCTACGCCGCCGGCATCGTTCCGGTGGAACGGCTTCTGCTCGGGAGCGATGCACCGTTCCCGCTCGGCGAGCCCGATCCGGTCAACTTCGTGCGTAAGGCGCTGCCGGCGACGCAGGCGGAGCTGGCGCTGTCTGCGAACTTTCAGCGGCTGACCGGGAGATAGCCATGGACATTCGCCGCTTGCTCGTCGTCTGCGAC
>JBKPUA010000268.1:0-6171 GCA_046735815.1 Pseudomonadota bacterium | reverse complement strand
GGCACGCGCGACAACCGCCTCAAGATCGGGCTCGAGCTCGGCGCCGACCACGTCGTCAATGTGCGGCGGGACGATGCGGTCGAAGCGGTGCGCCGGCTCAACGGCGGCAACGGCGTCGATTACGTGTTGGAGTGCTCGGGCGCACCAAATGCCGTCAACGAGGCGCTCCGCATGGTCAATCGCGGCGGCAAGATCTGCCTCGCTGCCTTCCCGCACGAGGAGACGCCCGTCGACGTTGCCCATATCGTGCGCAACAACATCTATCTCTACGGCATCCGCGGCGAGGGCAAGAGCGCGACCCACCGCGCCGAGGCGTTCATGCGCCAGAAGCGCTTCGACGCCACCAAGATTCACACGCACACCTTCCCGCTCGAGGATCTGCCCACCGCGATCCGCTACGCCAAGGATCGGATCGAGGACGCGATCAAGGTGGTGGTGAAGGCCCGGGGCGTCTCGGCCGCGCACAAGGTCGCGGCGGAATAGTTCATCGGTGGAGCGGCGGCGCCGTGCCCTGCTGGCCTGCGCGAGCGCGTGCGGCGGGGAACCGAACGGATTCAAGGTAGACGCATCGACCGTCCAAGACCTCAGGGAGGATCGTGCAATGCGGCACGTAATGGCCCTCAAGAGTCTGCTCTACATCGCGGCGATTTGCGTGGTTGCCGCTTCGGGAAGCGCGCAGACGCAGAGCTACCCGTCGCGACCCATCACGGTGGTGGTGCCGTTCCCCGCCGGCGGGCCGAGCGATGTCGTTGCCCGCATCGTCACCGAGCAAATGGGGACCATCCTCGGGCAATCCATGATCGTCGAGAATGTCGCCGGTGCCGGCGGCACCATCGGCAGCGCGCGCGTCGCCGCCGCGCCGCCCGACGGCCACACCTTGCTCGCGGGCAGCATGGGATCGCATGTGGCCGCGCCAGTGCTCACGCCGAACGTGAAATACGACTCCGAGCGCGATTTCGAGCCGATCGGCTTCACCGCGCACGCGCCGGCCGTCATCGTCGCGAGGAAGGATTTTCCAGCCAAGGACCTGCGCGAGTTCGTCGACTATCTCAGGACCAACGGCGATCGCGTGAAGCAAGCCCACGGTGGCATCGGTGCGTCGTCGCATATGGCGTGCCTCCTTTTCACCACCCAGGCCGGCGTGAAGCCCGCGTCGGTGGCCTATCGCGGCACCGGGCCGGCGATGAATGATCTGATCGGCGGGCACGTGGATTTCTTCTGCGAACAGGCGGTGAGCGTCGCGCCGCAAATTCTGGGCGGCGCGATCAAGGCCTACGGCGTTTCATCGCGCGAGCGGCTTGCGATCCTGCCCGCCGTGCCGACCGCCAAGGAGGCCGGCATCGACTACGAGATGAGCATCTGGGCCGGCATTTTCGCCCCGAAGGGCACACCGAAGGACATCATCGACAAGCTCGCAGACGCGCTAAACCGGGCACTGGCGGATGCCGGTGTCGCGAAGCGGCTCGCCGATCTCGGCGGCTCGTTGCCGCGCCAGGACGAGCGCACGCCTGAGAAGTTCGCCGCCTTCGTGAAAGCAGAGATTGCCCGCTGGTCGCCGATCCTCAAATCGGCCAACGCGGAGACCAAGTGATGATCGCCCAGGTTGAGCGCAGCACATCTTCTGCGTGCTGCGAGGCTGCCTGCCGAAACTTTACGCAGCTCGAACGATTTGCCGTCACTGCGGGTCGCCAGCACCTCCTGTCCAGCCGTTGTTTACACCTATAAACGGTCGTGGCCGGTGGCATGGCTTTTGCGATATAGTTGCAGGGCATGGGGAATTCCGTGCCGCGACACGGTCTCGCCGGAGCGTGCATGCCGCCCTCAACCCCGAAACTTTACGTTGACGATGCCAGCATGACGTTTAAGACGCCGACCGGCGTCTTCCATGCGCTCGCACCGGTGACGCTGTCGATCCCGAAGGGTCGCTTCGTCAGCCTGATCGGGCCATCGGGGTGCGGCAAGAGCACCATCTTCAACATCATCGCCGGATTGCTGGAGCCGACCGGCGGCCGGGTCATGATCGATGGGGTCGATGCCACCGGCACCATCGGCCGCGTCGGCTACATGCTGCAGAAGGATCTGCTGCTGCCCTGGCGCACGGTTCTCGACAACACCATTCTCGGCATGGAGATCCAGGGCGTTGCGCTGCGCCAAGCGCGCGAGCGCGCGTTGCCGCTGCTCCACCGCTATGGCTTGTCCGGCTTCGAATATCTCTATCCCAACTCGCTGTCCGGCGGCATGCGCCAGCGCGCGGCGCTGCTGCGCACGCTGTTGTTCGATACCGATGTCATTCTGCTGGACGAGCCGTTCGGGGCGCTCGACGCCCAGACCAAGTTGCAGATGCAGGAATGGCTGCTGCAGCTGTGGAGCGACTTCGGCAAGACCGTGCTGTTCGTCACCCACGACGTGGAGGAGGCGATCTATCTCTCGGACGAAGTGCACGTCATGGGCACGCGGCCCGGCCGCGTCATCGCGACCATCCCGGTCCCGCTGCCGCGCCCACGCATACGCACGAGCGCGCTCACCCCTGAATTCATCGCCTTGAAGGAGCGGTGCCTGGCGCTGCTCACTGTCGACCCCGCGGCACGCGAACCGATCAACCAAGCGGCCTGACCGGCGGATAGGACCGAGCAATGACCGTTCAGGAGAGCTCGACCTTTGCGGACGTGGCGCGTCTCGAACAAGAGCCGGCGAAAGCTGCCCAGGCTGCCGCGCCGGCAAGGTCGGTCCGGCGCCTGCCGGTGCAGAAGGATTGGCCGACCTGGGCGCTCATCGCCGCGCAGGTCGGCATCCTCGTCGGCGCAATCTCGCTGTGGGAGATCGGCGCCCGCGCCGGCTGGATCGATGCCTTCTTCTGGTCGCAGCCGAGCGCCATCGCCCAGACCATGGCGATCTTCTTCACCACCGGGGATGCCTGGACCGATATCAGCTTTACCTTCCGCTCGACCATTCTCGGTTTTCTTATCGGCACCACAGCGGGCTCGCTGCTGGGGCTGTCGTTCTGGTGGTCGCGCAACTACGCCGCCATCGTGCAACCCTACGTGATCTGCTTGGAATCGATCCCGAAGCTCGCGCTGGCGCCGCTCATCATCCTGGTCTTTGGCATCGGGCTCGTATCCAAGGTCGCGGTGGCGACCGCGCTGACGCTGGTGGTCTCGACGCTCACTGCCTACGCCGGCGTCAAGGCGCTCGATCCCGACGGCGAGAAGCTGTTCTACTCGCTCGGCGCCACGCGCCTGCAGGTTTTTCGCAAGCTGGTGATCCCGTTCTGCATGCCCTGGGTGATCTCGGTGCTGCGGGTGAATATCGGGCTCGCATTGACCGGCGCGATCGTCGGCGAGTTCATCGCGTCCCAGCACGGACTGGGTCGGGCAATCCTCTATGCCGGCCAGACCTACGACATTGCGCTCGTCTGGGTGGCGGTGCTCGTGCTCTCGACCTTGGCGATCGTCATGTACGCCGCCGTGTCGTGGCTGGAAAGCGTGCTGCGCAAGGGCGTGCGGCAGTGATCCGGGATATGATTGAACAGCGAGGACATCATGAATAGGCGAAAATTCCTGCAGTCGAGCGCGACCCTTGGCCTCGCGCTGGCCTCTCCGCCGCTCATCGCGCGTGCCGCCAGCAAGGAGCTGCTGGTGGCCGAGCCGGTGCACTCGACCGGCTATCTGCCGATGTATATCGCGATGGCCAACGGCTATTTCGCCGAATCGGACATCGTCGTGAAGATCGTGACCATCGAGACCGGCGGCGGCCACACCAACGCGGTGCTGTCGGGGCAGGCCTTCGCCTTCATCGGCGGGCCCGAGCACAATGCCTTCGCCAAGGCCAAGGGGGCGGAGCTGCGCGCGGTCGTGCACTGCGTCGATCGCGGCAACGTCTATCTGTGTGCGGCCAAAGGGCACGATCCCAAGGACAGGGATTGGCCGGCCTATTTCAAGGGCAAGTCGATCGCGGTCGGACCCTATAGCGGCACGCCGAACTCAATCATGCGTTACCTACTCGGCAAGTGGAAGCTCGACGTCAAGCGCGACGTCACCTTGATCGAGGTCCCCAACTCGGCCGTCCCCGCCGCCGTGCGGGCCGGACAAGCCGTGATCGGCAACAGCACCGAGCCCATGATCACGCAGGGCATCCGTCAAAACCTCTGGAGCGAGCCGTTCTTCAACGTGCCCAAGGAACTCGGGCCCTACGCCTACTCCACCATCAATGTTCGTCTCGACTCGATTCAGAAGGATCCGGAGACGGTGCGCGGCTTCGTCAAAGGCATGGTGAAGGGATTGAAATTCCTCTATGCCAATCCCAGCGAGTCCGCCGAGATCGCCAAGAAGCAATTCCCAACCATGGCGCTCGAGGACTTGAAAGCGACGCTCGATCGCTCGTTCAGCGACGAGATGTGGAGCAAGGACGGCATGATCAGCAAGGAAGCCTGGGTCACCGGCAGCGCGGTCGTGCGCGAGGCCGGGATCCTCAAGAGCGACGTCAAGTACGAAGATATCATCGACATGAGCTTCGTCGAAAGCGTTCGCGCAAACTTGTGAACGCATCAAAGTAGGGCAGTCGAAGAAACTCAGAAAACGGGAAGAGCAACATGTCAGAGCCGGTCTGGAACAAATTTCTCACCGAACGCGACAAGGCGGTATTTGCGTCGTCGGGCTATGGTGCCCGCGGCGGTTTCGGCAAGCGGCCCGCGCTCCTCATCATCGACGTGAACTACGCCTTTTGCGACGAGCGCCCGATGCCGATCCTCGAGTCGATCAAGCGCTGGCGTAATTCCTGCGGCGAGGACGCCTGGGTCGCGATGCCCTATCTCAAATCGCTGATCGACAAGGCGCACAGCAAAGGCATTCCGGTGATCTACACCACCGGCGTGCGGCGCGAGGACAATTGGGACAACGGTAGCTGGAGCTGGAAGAACGGCCGCTCCAGCGAGGACATCGGCAGCAAGCCCGCAACCAATGTCGACGGCAACGAGATCGTGGCCGAGATCGCGCCGGCGCCGCAGGATATCGTCGTGTTGAAGCAGAAGCCGTCCGGCTTCTTCGGCACCAATATGGCGAGCTATCTCACGCTCCTGGGCTGTGACAGCGTGATCGTCACCGGCACCACCACCTCGGGCTGCGTGCGCGCCACCGTGCTCGACGCCTTCAGCCTCAATTACCGCATCGCGCTCGCCGAGGAGGGCTGCTTCGACCGCTCGCAGGCGAGCCACGCCATCAATCTCTGCGACATGAACGCCAAATATGCCGATGTGGTGAAGACTTCCGAGGTGCTGGCGTTCTTCGACAGCCTCCCCAGCGGCATGTTCGACCTGCCGAAGGGCACGGCCGCGCCGGCCCCCAAGCCCAAGCTGGCCGCGAATTTTTGAGTCCTAGGGCTCCTTAGCGCGGCGGCTCAAATCAATTTCGACTGGCTGGGCAGGCCGAGCAGCACCTGCCCCACCATCTCGAAATTGGCGAACTGCGCCTGCACCTGCTGGATCACCGTATGCACGTCGCGGAAGCGGCGCTCGAACGGGTTGTCCTCGAAAATCGCGGTCGCGCCGGCGGCGTGATAGACGGTATCGACGACATCCTTGCCCTGATGCACCGCATAAGTGCCGGCGAGCTTGAGCGCGGCGCGTTGCGCGAGGGAGATCGCTTCGCCGCGCACTGCAACGGCCCAGGTCTCGTGCAACACCGCCAAAAGATAAGCGCGCGCGGACGCCAGCTTGGCTTCCGCCAGCGCCACTTGAGACTGCACTACGGCATTGTCGCGCAACACGAAGGTCTTGGTCTTGGGCACCTTGGTCGCGGCGAGCGCAACGAAAGCGTCGAGTGAGGCGCGCGCAAGCCCGAGCGCGATGGCGGCAAAGCCGATCCCGTAGAGGTGAAACGCGGTGAAGTGGTAGAGCGGGCCATGCTCGCGCCGATCGGCCGCGGATTCGCGCGTGAAGGTGTACCGGTCAGGGACAAACAAATTCTCGATCGCGTAATTGTCGCTGCCGGTACCCTTGAGACCGATCACGTGCCAAATGTCGTTGATGCGCGCGCTGGCTTTCGGGATCAGCATGGTGCGTTCGGCCGGCTTGCCGTCGGGCGCGAGGCGCGGCGTGCCGTCCGCCTCCAGCACGGGACAGTGACAACCGAGCCAGCCGGCGTGCTTGATGCCGCTGGCGAAGCTCCAATTGCCCGA
>JBKPUA010000267.1:0-3596 GCA_046735815.1 Pseudomonadota bacterium | reverse complement strand
ACAATCGGCGCGCCCCGTCGCCAGACAGGAGCGATAGGCCGCCTGCTGCGCGGCGATCACGCTGTTGAGCCCGGCACCGACGAAGGCGAAGACGAACGTGGCCGGAATCAGCCCCAAGGACGTTGCGGCCGCAAAGCTCGTCAGCCGGACGCCGACCAGCGCCGCAACGAGGTTGACCAGCCAGAATGGAAAGATCGGCACCAGCCGCAGGAACAGCAGGTAGCTGAAGGCATCGGCGCGGAAGCCGCTCGCAAGCTTCTCCGCCAAGGGACCGGCCCGGCGCACGAGCTGCTCGCCGAGCGCGCTCCTGGCGATGAGGAAGATGCAGATCGCACCGATCGTCGCGCCCACCATCGCCGCCATGCCACCAAGGACAGCGCCGAACAGAATTCCTCCGATCACCGTGAGATACATGCCGACCGGGATGGAGAGCGCGGCCAGCACGACATAAAGCGCGATATACGCCGCAACCGCCGACACCTCGTGCATTGCGATGAAATCGCGCAGCGCTTCGTAATGGCGCGCGAGCATCTCGAACGAGACTTGACGGTGCCAGCCCAACACGACCACCCCGATCGACACGATCGCGATGATCGCCAACGGAACGAGACGCCGCCGCGAAAATCGCGGGCAGCCGACGCCCACGCTCGGAGGAGACCGGTCGTTCTTCGCGATCATGACAAAGCGATGTTAGCCGACGATCGTTTCCGAAAGACCCCGTTTCACCTTCTTTTTACGCCCGCTCACGAGCTTGTGGCGCCGGCGCCCTCACATTGACGACCACGGGCGGCCTCCCGTATAAGCCGCGGGATTTTGGATGCATGGCCCCAACAATATCGGGGCTGGGGCGAGCGGTCGGGGTCAAGGGCCGGATTCCTTGCGCCGCGCGAGCGAGCCACCGTCGAGACCGAACAGCCCAGCGGAGAACAGCCCGTGAAGCGGACGTATCAACCGAGCAAGCTGGTGCGCAAGCGCCGTCACGGTTTTCGTGCCCGCATGGCAACCAAAGGCGGGCGCAGGGTGGTTGCCGCGCGCCGCGCGCGTGGACGCAAGCGGCTCAGCGCCTGAGCTCGGCCGGCGGCGCGGCCGGCGGCGTCGCGATGGAACGGCTGAGGAACCGTGCCGATTTCGTAGCGGCGGCGGCCGGGAGCAAGGTGCCGACCGCAGCTTTCGTCTTGCAGGCGCGCAAACGGAGCGACAGTGGACCGGTCCGCATCGGCTTCACGGTGTCGAGGGCGGTGGGAGGCGCGGTCGAGCGCAACCGAGTGCGACGCCGCCTCAAGGAAATCGTGAGGCTATCGGCCGCAACTGGTCTTTCATGCGGCCATGATTATGTGCTGATCGGACGGCGCGCCGCCTTGTCGCTGCCATTCGAGCAAATCTCCGAGGATTTCAAGCGCGCGCTGCGGCGGCTGCGGGTTCCCAAATGAACGATCAAAAGAACACCATCCTTGCCATCGTGCTCTCTGCGCTCGTCCTGATCGGTTGGCAGATCTATTACGCCGGGCCGCAGGCGGAGAAGCAGAAGCAGACCCAGCAGCAGCAGGCGATCGAGCGCTCGCAACAACCGCCGCCCTCGCCCCAGTCGCCAACCACCCAACAGCAGACCGGCGCACCGCCCGCTCCGCAAGCGGCACCGCCGGCGCCCGGCCAAGCCGCGACCACCCCGACGATGACCCGCGAAGCTGCGCTTGCCGCGTCTCCGCGGGTGCACATCGAGAGCCCGAGCATCTCAGGCTCGATCGCGCTCAAGGGCGGCCGGATCGACGACGTGTCGCTTGTCAAATACCGCGAGACCGTCGATCCGAATTCTCCGCCGATCGTGCTGCTGGCGCCGTCCGGCAGTCCGCATCCCTTCTACGCCGAGTTCGGCTGGTCGCCGGCAGCCGGCGCGGCGGTGAAACTGCCGGGCTCCGATACGTTATGGCAGCAGCAGGGTTCGGGCATGCTGTCGGTGGGGCACCCGGTGACGCTCGTCTACGACAACGGCGAAGGGCTCGAATTCCGACGCACCATCGGCATCGACGACAAATACCTCTTCACCATCACGGACCAAGTCATCAACAAGGGCGCCGCGCCGGTTACGCTCTATCCCTTTGCGCTGATTTCGCGGCATGGGACGCCGCCGACGCTCGGCTACTACATTCTGCACGAGGGCCTGATCGGGGTGTTCGGCGACAAGGGCCTGCAGGAAGAAACCTACGCCAACATGGAGAAGAACAAGACCCTCTCCTTCACCTCGGCGAACGCCTGGCTCGGCTTCACCGACAAATACTGGGCCGCCGCGCTGCTGCCACTGCCGAGCGCCAAGATCCAGGCGCAGTTCGCGGCCTTCCAGAATGGGGTCAAGCGCTATCAGACCGACTACTTCAATGTCGATCCGCAGACTGTCGCTCCCGGCGGCACCGGCACGGTCGACACCCGGTTGTTCGCCGGCGCCAAGGAGGTGTCGATCGTCGATGGGTACAACCAGCAGCTCGAGCTCAACAAGTTCGACCGGATCATCGACTGGGGCTACTTCTACTTCATCACCAAGCCGCTGTTCCTGGCGATGGACTGGATCTATCGCCACGTGGGGAATTTCGGCGTCGCCATCCTGATCATCACCGTCATCATCAAGTTCTTCTTCTTCCCGCTCGCCAACAAGTCCTATGCATCGATGGCGAAGATGAAGGCGGTGCAGCCGGAGATGATGGCGATCCGCGAGCGCTTCGCCGACGACAAGATGAAGCAGCAGCAGGCGATGATGGAGCTCTACAAGAAGGAAAAGATCAACCCGATCTCCGGCTGCCTTCCGATCCTCATCCAGATCCCGGTCTTCTTCGCGCTCTACAAGGTGCTGTTCATCACCATCGAGATGCGGCACGCGCCGTTCTTCGGCTGGATCAAGGATCTCGCCGCGCCCGACCCCACCACCGTCTTCAACCTGTTCGGACTCATTCCCTGGGATCCCTCGTATCTGCCGCTGATCGGGCCCTTCCTCATGCTCGGCGCCTGGCCGCTGATCATGGGCGTGACCATGTGGTTCCAGATGAAGCTCAATCCGCCGCCGCCCGATCCGACTCAGGCGATGATCTTCAACTACATGCCGATCATCTTCACCTTCATGCTGGCGAGCTTCCCGGCCGGGCTGGTGATCTATTGGGCCTGGAACAACACGCTTTCGGTCCTGCAGCAGAGCGTGATCATGCACAAGCACGGCGCCAAGATCGAGCTGTGGGACAATCTCAAGGGCACGGCCGGCGGTTTGAAGGGCCTGCTCAACAGCGGATGGGAAGCCTTGAAGAGCCTGTTCTTCAAAAAAAAGACACAGGCGTAACGGGCTCCTCGTCGTGAATGAACAGGAGGCGCTGTCGCTGACTCCTGCCTCCCCCTTCACCTCCGCGGAGATAGAAGCCGGCCGCAAGCTGTTCGCGCGCGAGTGGCGCTTTGCCTGTGCCGCGGGGTCGCTCGCGGCGCTGCCGCCCATGCAGGGCATAGAGATCGCGTTTGCCGGCCGTTCCAATGTCGGCAAGTCGAGCCTGATCAACGCGCTCGCCGGCCGCCACGCGCTGGCGCGCACCTCGCGCACGCCGGGTCGCACCCAGGAGCTGATC
>JBKPUA010000266.1:0-5215 GCA_046735815.1 Pseudomonadota bacterium | reverse complement strand
GATCAATGCATCGTGGTGGCGATCGATGCCAAGCAGGTGTCGAAGCCGGGAGAGCCGCCGCGCTGGGAGATCTTCACCCATGGCGGCCGCAACCCGACCGGGCTCGATGCGGTGGACTACGCGCGCGAGGTGGTGGCGCTCGGCGCCGGCGAAATTTTGCTCACCTCCATGGACCGCGACGGCACCGGCCATGGTTTCGACATCGCGCTCACCCGCGCTATTGCCGATGCGGTGCCGGTGCCGGTGATCGCCTCCGGCGGGGTGGGCACGCTCGAGCACATGGTCGAGGGCATTCGCGACGGTCACGCCACCGCGGTGCTGGCAGCCTCGATCTTCCACTTCGGCGAACACACCATCCGCGAAGCCAAGGAGTATATGGCGCGGGCGGGGCTGCCGATGCGACTGGATTTTTGAAGCGAAGAGTTAGCGAATAGCGAGTAGTGAAGCCGGCCTACTATTTGCTACTCACTATTCGCTCCTTCATTCGCTATTCGCTCTTTCTTCGCCGCCCACCGCACCGCCGCCTCCAACCGATCATTGCCCCAGAACAATTCGTCGTCGGTGGTTATGAAGGTCGGCGCGCCGAAGATGCCGTGCTGTTGCGCCTCGTCGGTTTGCGTCCGCAGCCGGGCCTTGATCGCGTCCGATTGCGCCGCCACCAGCACCGGCTGCGGGTCGACTTTCAGAGCGGCGAGGATGTCACGCATCGTGCCGGCGTCGTCGATGCGGCAGCCGTCGCAAAATTGGGCGCGGAAGACGGCGCGGCAGAAGTCCTCGCCCCAGTCGCGATCGAGGCCGGCGAGCGCGACGCGGGCGGCGAGCAGGCTGTTTTGTGGAAATGGATCGGGGCGGCGAAACGGCAGGCTCAAGTCCGCGCACAGCCGCTCGAGGTCGCGCCACATGTGGCGGCCTTTGGCCGGGTAGAGATTGAACGGCGACGTGGTCCAGCCCTGCGCCTTGAAAATAGGTCCGAGCAGGAACGGGCGAAACCGCACCTTCACGCCAGCGTTTTCGGCGAGTGCGCCGATGCGCATGGCCGCGGGATAGGAGTACGTCGAGGCGAAATCGAACCAGAAATCGATGCCGGCCGTGTCCATCGCGCCATGCTAGCACCCGCACTCGCACGTAGCCGATACGCCTTCTTTGGCCGCCATGGCCGGGCCGGCCGAAGGCGGAGTCCCGGGCCATCCACGTCTTGACGGCGGACGGCAACCCCCGGCGAACGGCCAATTTGCTGCGGCGCGCGGAGGTGATATGCAACAGTAGAGCAAAACCGATGGCGAGCTTCACCCTCCACGATCTCGAGCAGCGCGTGAAGGCGCGCGCGCAAGCGAGCGCCGACGTCTCCTATACCCGCAGGCTGCTCGACCAGGGCGTAGGCCACTGCGCCAAGAAGCTCGGCGAGGAGGCGATCGAGACCGTGCTCGCCGCGGTCGCTGAGGATCGCGAGCGGTTGATCGCCGAGGCCGGCGATCTCATTTACCACCTGCTGGTCGTGCTCGAGGCGCGCGGGATCGCACTGGCGGACGTGGAAGCCGAGCTTGCCAAGCGCACGCAGCAATCGGGGTTCGAGGAAAAGGCCGGGCGTTAGAGCATGATTCCGAAAAGTGGATACCGGTTTTTGGAAAAAGATCATGCTCCAGCAAGAAGCTAGAGCGAGATGACGAAGTCATCGCGCTTTGTAGTTGAGTAGAGGCTGGTCGATGGAGCAACGAACCGACGACGGTCTTTCCCCCTACCGCATCTTCTCGCGGTCGGAATGGGCGGCCAAGCGCCACGACCATCCGATGACGTTGAACCCGGACGAGGTGACGCGGCTGCGCTCGCTGCACGATCGCCTCGACATCACCGAGGTGGCGGAGATCTATCTGCCGCTGTCGCGGCTGCTTTCGTTCTATGTCGCGGCGACGCAACGCCTGTTCCACGCGCAGCAGAACTTCCTCGGCACCGAGGACGCCAAGCTGCCCTACATCATCGGGGTCGCCGGCTCGGTGGCGGTCGGCAAGTCGACCACCGCGCGCGTGCTGCAGGCGCTGCTGGCGCGCTGGCCGAACGTGCCGAAGGTCGATCTCGTCACCACCGACGGCTTTCTCTATCCTAACTCCATCCTCGAGCGCGAAGGCTTGATGGAGCGCAAGGGCTTTCCCGAAAGCTACGATCTGCCCGCGCTGTTGCGCTTTCTCACCGACATCAAGGCCGGCCGCCGGCCGGTGCGCGCGCCGGTCTATTCCCATCTCACCTACGACGTGATGCCCAATCAATGGGTCGAGATCGATCGTCCCGACATCCTCATCGTCGAAGGCCTCAACGTGTTGCAGGCCGGCTCCCCACCCAAGGACGGCAAGGCCATCCCATACGTCTCCGACTTCTTCGATTTCTCCATCTACCTCGATGCCGACGAAGAGGTCTTGCTCAGCTGGTACGTCGATCGATTCCTGACCCTGCGCGGGACCGCGTTCCGCGATCCCAAATCCTACTTTCACCGTTACGCCACCTTGTCGGACGAGGAGGCGGTCGAGACCGCGTCCGCGATCTGGACGCGCATCAATCTGGTCAATCTGCGCGAGAACATCTTGCCCACGCGCCAGCGCGCCGACCTGATCCTGAAAAAGGTCGACAGCCACCTGGTGGAAGAGGTGGCGCTGCGGAGGTTGTGAACGGTTGCTCGGACGCGCCCGTGGCAATCGTCCGATCGGCGCCAGCCTACAGTCCAGCGATCAGACGACCATCGTCACGCCGCGCGTCGCACCTCATCCGCCAGCGCACGATACGACAACGCCTCGGCGAGATGCACGCGCGAGATTTTGTCGGCGCCGTCGAGGTCGGCGAGCGTGCGCGCCACCCGCAGTACGCGGTGATAGCCGCGCGCGGAGAGCCGCATGGCGTCGGCGGCGTCGCGCAGGAGCGCGAGGCCGGACGCGTCGGGCTTGGCCACGTCCTCGAGCAGCGCCCCGTGCGCGGCGGCGTTGGTGCGCACGTGCGGCAGGCCGATCTTGGCGTAGCGCTCGATCTGCAGCGCGCGGGCGCGCGCCACCCGCTCGGCCACCTCGCGGCTTCCCTCCGTCGGCGGCGGCAGGATGAGGTCGGCGGCGGTCACCGCCGGCACCTCGATGTGCAGGTCAATGCGGTCGATGAGCGGGCCCGACAGCCGTCCCTGATACTCGACGGCGCAGCGGGCGTTCGCCGCGCGCTTGCAGGAAAAGCCCGGCTCGTTGGCACGCCCGCAGCGGCACGGATTCATGGCGGCGACCAGCATGAAGCGCGCGGGATAGGTCACGCGGTGGTTGGCGCGCGCGATCGCGACCTCGCCGCTCTCGAGCGGCTGGCGCAGCGAATCGAGCGCCTGCGGCGCAAACTCCGGCAATTCGTCGAGGAAGAGCACGCCGTGATGCGCGAGCGAGACCTCGCCCGGCCGCGCGCGCAACCCGCCGCCGACCAGCGCCGGCATGCTGGCGGAGTGATGCGGCGCGCGGAACGGACGACGGTTGGTGAGCGCGCCGCCCTCGATCTCGCCTGCGACCGAAGCGATCATGGAGACTTCGAGCAACTCCTCCGGCACGAGCGGCGGCAGGATGGTGGGAAGCCGCGCCGCCAGCATCGACTTGCCCGCGCCGGGCGGGCCGACCATCAAGAGGTTGTGCCCGCCGGCGGCGGCGACCTCGAGCGCGCGCTTCGCGCTCTCCTGGCCCTTGATGTCCTTGAGATCGAGCAGCTCGCCGTCGAATTCTCGGATCTTCGGCTGCGGGCGCGCGAGCACCTGCGTGCCGCGGAAATGGTTGGCGAGCTGGATGAGGGAAGCGGCGGCGGTGATCTCCATCTCCGGGCTCGCCCACGCCGCTTCGGGGCCGCAGGCGGCGGGGCAGATGAGACCTTCGCCGCGGGAGTTGGCGCCGATCGCCGCCATCAGGCCGAGCGCAATGGGGAGGTCGTAGTGACTCCCTTCCTTCGGCAAATCGGCGGGCGCGAGGTTGACGGTGATGCGGCGCGCCGGCAGCGCGAGCCCGGAGGCGACCAGCGCCGAGCGTACGCGCTCGCGCGCCTCCGACACCGCCTTGTCGGGCAGGCCCACCACGTTGAAGGCCGGCAATCCGGGCGCCACCTGCACCTGGACATCGACGGCGCGCGCCTCGATGCCCTCGAATGCGACCGTCGTGACGCGCTGGACCATAAAGCCTGCCCCTGCTCGCCATCAGAGTAGTGGAAGGCGGATGCGTCAGCAAGAACAATTCAGGAACATCGGTCAATGCGAATCCGACGTGCGCGCCCGACCTCGTTGGAATGTTGAACTCATTGAGCCGTCAGGGTATACCTGACAGTCAGGATATTCCTGACGCCAATGTGGAGGTCGATATGTCAGCGGCGGCAAACAATGAGCCCCAGACCACGGCGGCGGCGGGGGGCGAGTCGCCGGCGGAGAGAATCCTGTTCTGCACCTTTTGCTTCAAATCGCAGCATGAGGTGCGGAAGCTGATTTCCGGTCCTGCAGGCGTTTTCATCTTCATCTGCGACGAGTGCGTAGATCTGTGCAATGAGATCATCGCCGATCGTGCGCCAAGGGTCGCGAAACCGTCTTCCGAAGGATTGCCGACGGAACGTTTGCTCGAGCGCCTTCGACCCATCGAGGACACGATCCAGGGTAAGGGCAGTCAACTGCAATGGGTCGTTGACCTACTGCGATCGCGCGAAGTGAGTTGGGCGCAAATCGGCGCTGCGCTCGGCATCTCGCGCCAATCCGCCTGGGAGCGGTTTACTTGAAGGAAGCGCGCGCAGCTCAATACGTTGCCGCCGGCCCGCTCCACAAAAACCCATAACCCTGCGTCTTGATCGTGAGCCTAGCGCGGGCGATGTCACCGCGCGTGTTGAGGTCGAAGTCGCGGATCGACGGCACCGCGCAACCCGGGTTGACGCAGAAGGCGTGCTGATTGCTGACCTCGAAGTGCTGATATTCGACGCCGAGGATCACATCGACGAGTGAGCCCTTGTGCACCATGTAGTCGAAGCCGCCGCCGGCGTACCAGCCGTTGTTGTTGCGCGAGGCGCCGTCCGGGCCGTCGCAGAGCGACGTGATGGCGGAGCAATGAGCGTTCTTGAGATTGGCCGAGGCCCAGCCGCCGGAGGCGAAGATCAGCCAGCGGTCCCAGGCATAGCCGATGCGCGGACCGGCGGTGAACAGGTTGGTGATCTTGTGCTCGCCGAAGATATTGGGATCGAAGCC
>JBKPUA010000265.1:0-7961 GCA_046735815.1 Pseudomonadota bacterium | reverse complement strand
TCCTTGTCCTCGTCTTCATCATCATCGGACCCGAAGCTCATCAGCTTGAAGGGCGACGCCTTGCGCGCCTCCTTCATGGCCTTGCGGCGCGCCTTCATCATATTGAACGGGTCCTCGACGAGCCAGGAGTTGCCTCCTTTCTCGACCGATTCGAGATGGCGCTGATAAGCTTCCTGCGCCGCAATCACCTGCGCCTTCAGAAGATGTCGCACGCTACGCTCGAGCTTGTTGAAGCGCGGCATGTCGAGGTCTTCGTCCTCGTCGTCCTCGCTCTTGTATACGACGTTGGCCTGCCGGTTCTCGCCGCTGCCTTGAACAACGGTGACGCGTCTGACGAGCTTGTCCATGACCTCCCTCCATTGCGAAGGTTGCGTAACTGTCCGCCGTGGGCCCGCTGGCAACCTCTCGAGGATGGGACCGGACGGAAATCTCCCTGCTGCGGCCTCTGGTCATCCAGACTGCGCGCGTCGCAAAGGCGACCGTAGGCCTGCAATGCAAGCCTACACAGGAATTTAGTCTATAACAGCGGCGACAGGTTCCGCAACTCAAGTATTTTTTTCGCGGAGAGCTTCGCCTTCGCGATGATCGGTTGGCGCGCGACCGCGGGCGGGCGCGCTCCCTTGCAAAAAGACGAGCGGCAGAGCTTGCTCCGAGAAACGAAACACGCGAAGCTGCCCTCGAACTCGCATCCCCGACGCGACAAGCGAACGGCCCGCTGGCGATATGCATAGGCTATCGAGAGCATGCGTGGTGATGATTGCGCTCGGCGCCACCGCGACCGCTGACGCGCGAACGCTACAAGTTGCAGGGACTGCCGGCTACCTGTCGGAATGGGAGTTCAAGGGCGAGCTCTCGCAGCGCGCGCCGGCCGACGGCAATGAATATTCCGGATCGGTGACCTGGACGCACGTCGGATTATGCAGCGTGAACGGGCCGCAAACGAAACCGGGCGAGATGAGAATTCGGCTGTCGACGGCCGCTCCATCCCAGATCGACGCGACCATCTCGTTTGAGGGCGGACAGTGCGTCTATCGGGGGGAATTCTCCGGCGCCTCCAGCGGCTACATGGACTGCCCAGACGCCAAAGGCGTGGCGCTTTCGATTTCGGTCAAGTGATCGATGCGCGCGGGATCGGTCGAGGCCAGGCCGCAGCGGGCTGCAGACAGAGCCGGTCATCCGGCAAGCTTCTCGCGCGCATGATCACCGGGGCAAAGCGACGCGGGTGGAACCTACGCGCAGAGATCGCCGACTCATGGTCGGGGGCTGCACCGTGTGCGCGCGAGCGGTGAGGCAGCTTGCCGGGTGGGAGCAGCTGCGAGCATGCCATGGCGACGGCTGAAGACGTGAAGACAACGCATCACCAGCAGCGAATCCTCGACTTCTACGACCGGGGTTGGCACCCCCTGGTGGACGAGTACTACGGCCACAGCAACTACATGAATTACGGCTACTGGAGCGCCGGCATCAAGAACCAGGCGGAAGCTTGCGAGAACTTGATCGGCACGCTCTTGGCGATGCTTCCCGACAAGAAGGGCAATATTCTCGACGCGGCCTGCGGCCGCGGAGCGTCCACGCGCCATTTGCTGCGCTACTACAAGCCCTCGGACATCATCGCCATCAACATTTCGGAGAAGCAGCTCAAGCAAGCGTCGGAGCTCGCCCCCGGCTGCACGTTCCTGCTCCGCGATGCGGCACAGCTCGACTTCCCTGACTGCTCGTTCGACAACATCCTGTGCGTGGAGGCGGCCTTTCACTTCGACACGCGCGACAGCTTCTATCGTCACGCATTCCGCGTGCTCAAGCCAGGTGGCTGTCTGGTCACCTCGGACATGCTGGGGCCCAAGCGCTGGCCCGGAGCGGTGCCGGCGAACGCGCTGGCTGGCCCCGGCGAGGTCGCTCAGTGCCTGGCCAGCACCGGCTTCGAGAACGTGCAGGTCATCGACGCCACCGAGGAGTGCTGGAAGGGCTTCAGCCGGCACATGCGCGCCTGGCCGGCCGAGCAGCGCAAGGCCGGCCGCATCGGTCTGCCAACCTACATTGGGGCTCTGCTGTTCACGAGTCTATTCAGCTCGCTCTTTCATTTCGGCGTTCGCTATTATGTGCTCACGGCCGCGCAAAAGCCTGCCGCCAGCTCCTGATACCAGGCTTCAGAAATGCCGGCTCGTCAGGGCCGACCTTTATGCTCGGCATGACGAAGCCGGCGGCATTCGAACTGCGCTGCGGCCAACTCACCGATCGGCATTGAGCCGGGTATCCGGCAGGCCCAAACGAATCACGATCCGGCGAATGATGACCAAAGCGACCACAATCAAGCCCAGCTGAACCCAGCCGAAGGTGGTCGCGTAGCTGAGAATCGGTGCCCAGTCGATCTCGTGGCCGAACCATCGTCTGGAAATGGTGTCGGCGATCAGGCCGATGCCGACAGCCACGCCGACCAGATATCCGAGCTTCAGGAACAGCGAGCTGATATAGGCGATCTTCCCGACGATATTCCTGAAGTGAATGATCGGGTTCTCGATGTTGCGCTGCAATTGGAAGAACATCAGCGTCATCATGTCGCCGGCTTCCTCCATCTGCAGGTAATCCATGTCTGTGGGCCCGCGCAGGCGGCTCTTGAAGCCTGCCTTCACGCGCTTGCGCGCCTCCTTGGCGCGTTCGCGCTGGTAGCCCTGCCATTCCTTGACGACGTCGATGTCTCTATTCAGACGGTGCACGATGGTGTCGTAACAAAACGTCGTTCTGAAGAACAACAGCGACTCGAAGCTCGCGGGTAACGAGAATTCCCGCGCGACCTCGAGGAAGCGAAGCCAACCCTGCGCCGAGCTTTTCTCCCACCACTCGGCATCCTCGCTGTGCATGGCGTAGACGGCATCGGCGTAGATCTTCTCCATCTCGAAACGGACTCGGTCGACGTCCATGGGCGGGAGCGGCCCGAGGAAGCTCAGCGAGGTATTGACGATGCGCCCGATGTCTCCGTTCGCCGTGTGGAAGGCGAGCTCGCGAAACAACTTGCGGGTTTGCGTGGAGAACCGCCCGATGGCGCCGAAGTCGATGAAGCAAATCTTGTTGTCCGGCATGATGATGAGGTTGGCCGGATGCGGATCGGCGTGGAAGAAGAGCTCCTCCTGCACCTCCCGGTTCATGATCCGCACGATCCGACTGGCCAGCTGCTTCGGGTCGATGCCCTGCTGACGGCGGACCCTGGCCAAGAACTCCTGGTCGTTGCGATCGACCGCCGCCAGCAGCTCCCACATCCATACGCCGGAGACGAACTCGCTCACCATCACTTCTTCGCTGCAGTACTGGAAATACACGCGCGGCGCCGTGACGTCTTTCTTGCGCTTGGCCGCGCGCCTGCGAAATATGTCGGTATAGCGCGCCTCCGCTCGGAAGTTCATCTCGTTGAAAAGAATGGTTTCGAAGTCCTCGCGAAAACGCCGCGCGTTGCCCGGCGGTATGATCGTCAGCGTCTCCGCCACCATCAGGATCCAGTCGATGGCACGCAGATCGGCGGCGATGAGCGGCCCAATTCCCGGCCGCCGCACCTTCACGGCCACCCTTTGGCCGGTCTTCAATCGCGCCTGATAGACGCAGGCCAGCGATGCCGAGCCGATCGGATCGGGGTCGAAGACCTCGAACACATCATCGAGCGGAACTCCAAAGTTGCGCTCGATGATTTTGATCGCTTCGTCCGTCCGGATGGGCGCCGCCTGATCGAGCATCTTGGCGAGCTCGGCGCAGTAGGCGTAGGGCAGCATGTCGGCACGCATCGACAGCTGCTGCCCGAGCTTCGCAAAGGTGGGTCCGGCGCCTTCGAATACTTGTCGCAGGCGAACAGCGCGGCGCTCGATCGTATCGCGCTGCAGCACCACGTCGATCAGATTACCGACATAGAATTGAATGAGGCCCCACAGCCAGACAAACATTCTGCTGATGGGGCGGAGTATTCCAGCCTTGAATTTGACCGCCGGGCGCGCCCTTGGCAGGGACACGGCCGCACTGTCGACCGCGTGCGAGATCGTTCTGCGCGGCATCGGGCGAACCACATCCGAATAGCCCGTGGTCGGCTCGTCGCGCACCGTTCGCTGCAGCAGTTCGGTCAATGTGCGAGGGAGGTTCATTTTCGGCCAACGCCACCAACGAACAGATGTCGATCATGGCAACGTGGCCGTTCCAGGGGTGTGCTTGCCGCGGAAATTCCGATCATCGCGTCCTCCCACCAGTGTCCCGATTCCGAAGTTCGCACACCCTTGCGGCAACCTCGATGCGAACTTCGGAATCAAGGGACACTAGCAACTCTATGATCCTAGTGCCCCTTTTGAACCCGAAGTTCGCAACCCCTTTTGCAGCACGATCTGTGCGAACTTCGGGTTCGGGGCACTAGCGCCCGACATTCATCCATGATTTCGGGTCAAATTCAAATGCTGGTATCGACACGCTGGCGCGACCGGCGACATAAACCAAGCCGACCCGCTCAAGCGTCAAATGCAACAAGCGGCGACGTTCCGGCCACTGGACGGCCCGACTTGGCAATGATAACGACCTTACCGTACTTGTTTATCTCAGCGGCGACGGCTGAAGGCGAGGGCATATTTGAATGCTATTGTCTCCCGCGCTTGCCGCCGCTTGGCGCGGAAGGTGGCCGCATCCCATCCGATCGCTGCCGCAGGTGCGCGCTAGCGATCCTAACGGCGATTGCGCCGGGCTTGCTTCCCGCCAGCCGATGCGTTTCCCAACAAGTTCATGGCGCCGCCAGGCATCTTCGTATGCCGATGCCGGCCCTTTTCACAAACAAGTCGCAGATCAGCAACCCGTCTGGTAGCGTCGCTACGGCGTGATTGCGCCGTTGAAAAGTAATCGAGGAGCGAGCGATGGCGGTCAACGTCTCGGCATGGTCGATCCGGCATCCGATCCCTCCGATCGTGGTCGCGGTGGCGATCGCGGCGGTAGGCTACCTCAGCTTCACCAAGCTGCCGATCACGCGCTATCCGAACGTCGACGTTCCTTTCGTGACGGTTTTGATCACCCAGTTCGGCGCATCGCCTGGAGCACTCGAAACACAGGTCACCAAGAAGGTGGAGGATGCAGTTGCCAGCGTCGCCGGGTTCCACCATGTCAGATCGGCGATCACGGACGGACTTTCGAGCACCACGATCACCTTCCGCCTGGGGACCGACGCCGATCGTGCGCTCAATGACGTGAAAGATGCCGTCGCGCGTGTTCGCGCCGATCTCCCGCGCGGCGTCGACGAACCGTTGGTTCGACGCGTCGACATCACAGGACTTCCCATTCTCACCTACGCCGCGATCGCTCCCGGCAAGACGCCCGAGCAACTCTCCTTCTTCGTCGAAGATGTCGTCATCCGCGAGTTGCAGGGAATCCGCGGCGTCGGCGCCGTCGAACGTATCGGCAACGTCGAGCGTGAGATCCGCGTTGGACTTGATCCGGTCCGGCTGCAAGGCGTCGGATTGACCGCGCTCGATGTCAGCCGCCAGCTTCGGGGCAACAACGTCGACCTCGCCGGCGGGCGCGCCGAGATCGGCGGACGCGATCAGGCGATCCGCACGCTGGCCGGAGCCAAAACGATCGCCGATCTCGCGGTGACGAGGATTGCGCTGCCGACCGGTGGCGAAGTGCAGCTGGACGACCTGGGGCTCATCACCGACTCGATTGCGGAGCCGCGCACCTTCGCCCGTTTCAACGGAGCGCCCGTGGTCGGTGTGAGCGTCGTGCGCGCGAAAGGCGCGAGCGATGTCGCGGTCGCGGACAAAGTCGCCGCCGCCATCGAGACCATCAAGGCCGCTCATCCGGATATCGACCTCAAGCTGATCGATAGCTCGGTTACCTACACGTTCGGAAACTATCACGAGGCTAACCAAGCGCTTTACGAAGGCGCGATCCTGACCGTGCTAGTGGTGTTCCTGTTCCTGCGCGATTGGAGGGCGACGCTCATCGCTGCCATTACGCTGCCATTGTCGATCCTGCCCGCCTTCTGGGTGATGTACATTCTTGGCTTTTCACTCAATGTCGTCAGCCTGCTGGCGATCACGCTCAGCGTCGGCATTCTGGTCGATGACGCCATCGTCGAGATCGAGAACATCGTTCGCCATATTCAGATGGGCAAGTCGCCCTATCAGGCAGCGCTGGAAGCGGCGGACGAGATCGGCTTGGCGGTCGTCGCGATCAGCCTGGCCATCATCGCGGTGTTCCTGCCCGTCGGCTTCCTGTCGTCGGTTCCGGGGCAGTTCTTCAAGCAGTTCGGCATCACCGTCTCGGTGCAGGTGCTATTCTCGCTGCTCGTGGCGCGCTTCATAACGCCGATGCTGGCGGCCTATTTCCTGAAGCCGACCAAGCACGTGGAGCAAGCCGACGGACGGATCATGCGCGGCTACAAGCGGACGTTGGGTTGGTCGGTCCGGCACCGCCTCATCACCATATTCGTGGGCTTGATCTTGTTCGTTGCCTCGATGGCGGCCACCGGGCTGCTGCCATCGGGCTTCATGCCGGCCTCCGACAGCGCGCGCTCGGTGCTGGCCATCGAGCTGCCGCCGGGTTCGCAGCTCCCCGACACCGAGGCCGCGACCGAGGTGATCGCGAAGCGCGTGCGCAATCGGTCTGAGGTGGAGAGCGTGTTCGTCGACGGTGGACGCATCCCGCCGGGCACCGTCGAAGTCAACAAAGCCGCCCTGACGATAAACTATGTCCCCAAGTCCAAGCGATCGCTGTCGCAGCAGCAGCTCGAGCAGGCTATCACCAAGGACTTGGCTGATGTTCCGGATGTTCGCTACTGGTTCCTGGACGATAACGGGCTGCGAAATGTCAGCTTCATCGTGAGCGGCGACGACACTGGCACGGTCGCGAGTGTGGCGGCCGAGCTGGCGGGTCAAATGCGGCGACTTCCGATGCTTGCCAATGTCGTCTCGAGCGCCGCGCTCAATCGTCCAGAGCTGAGAATCTACCCACGGCGCGAATTGGCTGCCCGGCTGGGCATACCGATCGAGAGCCTGTCCGAGACGATCCGCGTTGCCACCATTGGCGATGTCGGGCCCGCTCTGCCGAAGTTCGATGCCGGCGACCGCACCGTCCCGATCCGGGTCCTGCTCGAGGAGAATGCACGCGCCGACCGGCAGGTTCTGGAGCAGCTACGGGTACCGTCCCAGCGCGGCGTAGGCGTGCCCCTCATTGCACTCGCCGACCTCAGTTTCGGCGAAGCCGCCACCAGCATCGTAAGAAACGATCGCCAGAGGATGGCGAGCGTTGAAGCGGACCTCGTCAGCGGCGCCGCGCTCAGCCAAGCGCTGGAGGCCATCAAGGCGTTGCCGATGATGAAGAATCTTCCGCAGGGCATCACCGTGGTGCCGGGCGGCGACGCCGAGCTGCAAGGCGAGCTGTTCGACGAATTCGGCAGCGCCATCTCCAATGGCCTCATGATGGTCTACGTCGTGCTGGCGATTTTGTTCGCGAGTCTGCTGCATCCCTTGACGATCTTGTTCTCGCTTCCCCTGTCGATCACGGGCGCAGTCCTGGCGCTCCTCCTCACCTACCAGCCGATCACACTGCCCGTCATTATCGGCATCCTCATGCTGCTCGGCATCGTCACCAAGAACGCCATCATGCTGGTCGATTTTGCCATTGAGAGTATGCACGCAAATGTCGACCGCACGGCGGCCATCATCGACGCCGGCGAGAAGCGCGCCCGGCCGATCGTCATGACGACCATCGCCATGGGCGCCGGCATGGCTCCAAGCGCGCTCGCCTTCGGTGCCGGCGGCGAGTTCCGCTCGCCGATGGCGATAGCGGTCATCGGCGGACTGATTGTCTCGACCTTGCTGTCGCTGCTGTTCGTGCCGGCCTTCTTCACCCTGATGGATGACTTCGGCCGGCTCATGGCGCGCATTTTCGGACGCTTCATCGGCAAGGCCGACGAGCACCCGCCGGGTGCGGCGCCAAAGCCTTCGGCC
>JBKPUA010000264.1:0-3014 GCA_046735815.1 Pseudomonadota bacterium | reverse complement strand
CAGCCACAGCGGGCCGGTCTGGCAATTCATCGTGTTTCTGACCGGCGTGTTTCCGCTGGTGTTCGTGGTGACAGGCGCCATCATGTGGTGGCGGGGCAGGCGCAGCCGAAAGGACGCCGCGGCCAACCGCGCCACCGGCCGAGGCGAGCTGCAGGCGGCGGAATGAACCGCCGCGCGCGTGCAGGGACGTACGACGGAGACCGGATCCCGCCTGCTCGGCGCCGGCGTAGGCTCGAGAGCAGGAGCTTGACAGTGTTACACTATAACATCAGCCTGCGGCGAGTGACGGTGCAGTGAGGCCGAGTGGAATGGTACGGTTGGAAATGTACGGGCGCGTGTCCCGATCTCTGCGTGGCTTGTGTGCGAGAACGGCCATGCTCCGCGATGCGACCGCCATCGCATTGATCGGCGTCGCTTCTCCGGCGTTCGCTCAAGACGCCGCTGCCCCCGCGCTCGCACCGGAAAATGTCGTGGCCAATGCGACGCTACCGCGCGACCTCAGCACATGGGGCATGTATCTCAATGCCGACCCTATAGTGAAGGCGGTCTTGATCGGCCTGGCCTTTGCCTCGGTCGTCACCTGGACGGTGGCTCTCGCCAAGAGCATCGAGATCGTCATCGCCAAGCGGCGGGTAGGCGCAGCACTCAAGGTGCTCGCCAGCGTGCGCTCCACCTCGGAGGGCGTGGAGCGGCTAGCGGACACGACCGGAGAGGTCAGGCAGTTCCTGGATGCGGCGGTGGCGGAGTTGAAGCTCTCCACGGGTTCGCCCGACAGGGACGGGATCAAGGAGCGAATTGCGTCGCGTCTTGAGCGCCTCGAGGCGAGCTACGCACGGCGAATCCTGCGCGGCACCGGCGTCCTCGCCACCATCGGCGCAACCGCGCCGTTCGTGGGACTGTTCGGGACGGTCTGGGGCATCATGAACAGCTTCATCGGCATCTCGAAATCGCAGACCACCAATCTCGCCGTGGTCGCGCCGGGCATCGCCGAGGCGCTGCTGGCGACCGCTTTCGGGCTTGCGGCCGCCATTCCGGCCGTGGTGATCTATAACGTGTTCGCGCGCTGGATCGCGGGCTACCGCGCGCTGCTGGGAGACGCCGCCGCCGAAGTACTGCGGTTGGTGGGCCGCGACCTCGAACGTGTTGCCGCCGCGCCCGCGCCCTCCGCGCGGAGAGCCGCGCCGCTGTCCGCCGCCGAGTGAAGTCCAAAGCGTATGTGAGAGTGCCGCCATGAGCGTCCGTCTCGACCACGGCGAGGACACACTCGACGAAGTCCACGAGATCAACGTCACGCCGTTCATCGACGTGATGCTGGTGCTGCTCATTATCTTCATGGTGGCGGCGCCACTGGCGACCGTCGACATTCTCGTCAACCTGCCGGCATCGAACGTGGAGCCGCAGCAGCGGCCCGACAAGCCTCTATTCCTGACGGTGAAATCGGACCTCACGCTGGCGCTCGGCAACGATCCTGTCCAACGCGAGCTGCTGCGCGGCACGCTCGACGCGGCGACAAAAGGCGACAAGGACACCCGCATCTTCTTGCGGGCGGACAAGGCGGTGCCCTACGGCGAGTTGATGGCGGTGATGAATCTGTTGCGCACGACGGGGTACCTGAAGGTCGCGCTGGTCGGACTGGAGAAAGTATCGGGGCCATGATGGGGCTTGCGCCCGAGGACATCGCCGACCTGCGGCGCTGGGCGTTCTGCGGCGCGGTGATCGTATTGGCGCACGGCGGGATCGCCGCGGCGATGGTGAGCTGGCAGGACTCCGATGACGTGGCGGAAACAGCGGCCGCCATCGTGGTCGACTTTGCCCCGGTACCGGTTGCTCCGGCCATTCCGCACACGGAGCTTCCGCCGGGGCCCGAACAGGTGATGTCCGACGCCTCGCCCAACAAACCGGTCGAGAGTCTCGAAGAAAAGGTCGAGGAGAAAGTCGAGCAGAAGGTCGAGGCGAAGGTCGAGCAGAAGGTCGAGGAAAAAGTCGAGACCAAGCCACTCGAAGAGCCGCCGCCGGAAGTTGCGCCGGCGCCCAATCCGGAGGTCGCGGTGCAGCCGGCGCCGCCGCAGGAGATCCAGCAGGAGACCCCGAAGCGGCAGGAGCCGCGCGCGCCGGCGCCCGCCACCACCGCGCCGCAAGCCATCCCGGATCAAGTGGCGGCGCTCCCGGCCGCGCCCACGCAGGGCCAGCTCAACCCCACAAGTTCGCAGGCGGCTTTGACCTGGAAGAGCCAGATCGTGGCGGTGATCGAGCGCAATAAGCACTATCCCGAGGCAGCCGATCGCCGTGGTCAAAAGGGTGTTGTCCAGATCTTTTTCAGTCTCGACCGGCAAGGGCGCGTGGTTGAGAGCCGGGTCGTGCGCTCCTCGGGCGCGCCCGCGCTCGATGAGGAGGCGGTAGCGCTCTTACGTCGCGCGCAACCTTTCCCGCCGCCGCCGCCGGAATTCCCCGGAGACATCGTGAACCTGCTTCTGCCGCTTCGTTTCGTCAAATAAAACGCCTGCCATCAAAGAGCGATGCCCGTCGCGCTTGCCCGCAAGCTGTTTGGTTCTTCGAACGAGCGGCGGATCAAGTCGTATCTGCCGCGAGTGGCGGAGATCAACGCGCTGGAGAAGGAGCTGGAGGGGCTCTCGGACGAGGCGTTGCGCGCGCGCACGGAGGAGTTCAAGCGTCAGGTAGCGGAGGGGACGAGCCTCGACGACCTCCTGGTGCCGGCCTTCGCCACCTGCCGGGAGGCGGCCAAGCGCACGCTCGGGCAGCGCCATTTCGACGTGCAGTTGATCGGCGGCATGATCCTGCACGAGGGCCGCATCTCCGAGATGAAGACCGGCGAAGGCAAGACCTTGGTGGCGACGCTGCCGGTCTATCTCAACGCGCTGTCGGGGCGCGGGGTGCACGTGGTGACGGTGAACGACTATCTCGCCCGCCGCGACGCCGAATGGATGGGGCAGATCTACAATTTCCTCGGGCTCAAGGTGGGCGTGATCGTGCACGGGCTCGACGACGAGCAGCGC
>JBKPUA010000263.1:0-8698 GCA_046735815.1 Pseudomonadota bacterium | reverse complement strand
GAGAAGCTCAACGGCGAGACGAACGCGGCCTTGGCCGATCCGAGGATCAAGGCGCGGCTGGCCGAATTTGGCGGCACGCCGCTTGTGGGCTCGCCCGCCGACTTCGGCGCGCTCATCGCCGCGGAAACCGAGAAGTGGGGCAAGGTGGTGACGTTCGCGGGCCTTAAGCCGGACTAAGCCTGAGTTCAAGGAGTAAGGCCTCATGATATACGGCGAGCGATCGCCATCCCGCTCGGGCGGGCGTCCGTGCTACGCTTTCTCGCGCAAGGACGGAGAATGGTTACATGGCAAGGCGCGTTCGACTCGGCTTCCTCATTCCACCGGGAAATCCGACGGTCGAGCCGGAAGTGATCGAGATGGCGCCGAAAAGCGTCTCGGTTCATTTCTCGCGCATGGTCGCGCACGGACCGACCGGGACGCTCGACGGGCAGGAGGAGCGCAACCGCACGCAGATCGCGCACATCGGCGAAAGCGCCGCCCTACTCGCGATGGTCAAGCCCGATGTCATCATGCTCGCGCATACCGCGACCAGCTACACGCTCGGCCCGCGCGCCGAAGCTGAGCTCGTCCGACGACTGGAAGATCAGTGCGGGACCCCGGTCGCGACCGCGTTCGGCAGCGTGCTTGCCGCCCTAGCTGCCCTCGGCGCAACACGTGTCGCGCTCGGCACGCCCTATAGCGCGGAGACGACGTTGAAGGGCAAGGCGCTGCTGGAGGAGCATGGCCTGGAAGTGGTGAGCCACGGCCGGCTCGAGAACGTGACGAATATCTACGACGAGACGCCGGAGCGGGCGCGTCAGCTCGGCCATGCGGTCGACACGGCAGACGCGCAGGTAGTGTTCCTGAGCGGCCTCGGCATGCCCACGATCCCGATCCTCCACACTCTCGAGCACGAGCTCGGCAAGCCGGTGATCTCCGCCGCCTCGGCCATGATGTGGCAGGCCTTGCGGCTCGCCGGCGTGCGCGAGCGCGTGTCCGGCTACGGGGCGCTGTTTACGACGTCGTCCGACCTATCCATGCAGCAATAAGTGAGCGGCTAGATCGCAGCACTATCGAGCGCCTGCCATGAAGCCCAATGCCTTCTTCCCCTCGCTCGATATCGGGACCGATCCCGCGAAGATCCGCGATTGGGCGCAGGCAGCTGAAGATCTCGGATACGCGTATATCGAAGTCCCCGATCACGTCTTCGGCGCGAAGGGTCGGGATGGCTGGGTGCCGCTTTACAATGAAAAGGAGCCTTTCCACGAGACTTTCGTCACGTTGGGCTTCTTAGCAGCGGCCACCAAGACTATCGGGCTCTCGACCGGCATCCTGATCGCGCCGCAACGGCAGACCGGCGTTATCGCCAAGCAGGCCGCCGAGGTGGACATCCTGAGCGGTGGCCGCCTGAGGCTTGGCATCGGCGTGGGATGGAACCACGTCGAATACGAAGCACTCGGCGTCGATTGGAAGACACGCGGAGCGCGCCAGGCCGAACAGGTTGAAGTGCTCCGTCGCCTCTGGTCTGGGGACCTCGTGAACTTCACTGGACGATTTCACACCCTTCGGGACGTCAGCATGTTGCCGCCACCGGTGCAGCGTCCGATCCCGATCTGGTTTGGAGGTACATCGGACGCTGTGGTCAGGCGCGCCGCCCGGCTGGGCGACGGCTGGATGCCAATCATGGCCCCCGACGCGCAGGCCGAGCAGAAGCTTGGAGCGTTGCGGGACGAGCTCAAGTCGTTCGGACGCGACCCCGCCAAATTCGGCATTGAGGCGTGGCTGCGCATGAATAGCCCGGACCCGCAAGCGTGGGTGGCCGCGGCGGACGGCTGGCGTCGGCTCGGCGCCGACATGGTGATGCTGTACCCCATGTACCGCATCACCAACGTCGATGGTCACATCGAGACCTTGCGACGATTCAAAGAGGTCGCGATCGGATAGAGCCGAACACTATTGTTGGAGCGTGATCTTTTCCGAAAACCGGTGCCTGCCCCGGATCAGGTCCGGGGCAGGCTTTTCCGGGATCATGCTCTAACGCTCGGCGCTCACCAGCTGGTAGGCGCCGCGCTCGAACGCATCGTAGAGAGCCAGCGCCTTGGCGTCGGCAAACGGCAGGTACTGCAGCAGGATCACGCCTGCGATGCCGCGGCTCGGATCGATCCAGAAATAAGTGTTGTTGATGCCGCCCCAGCTCAGGCTGCCGGGGGAGCGCTTGCCGGGCACCTGATCCGTCGTAATCAGGAAGCCGAGACCCCATTTGTCGCGGCCGTCGGCGATGAACGTGAAGTCGGCGCTGCGCGGCAGCGCGGTCTTGAGCGCCGGGACCGACACGCTGCCGATGGCGTTCTGGCCCATCAGAGTCACCGTTTCGGCTTTGAGCACGCGCGCTCCGTCGAGCTCGCCGCCATTGAGCAGCATGCGCACGAAACGACCATAGTCGTCTGCGGTCGAGGCCAGACCGCCGCCACCGATCGGCTCTGCTATGGTGAGTCCGGGCTGCGGCGTCTGCAATCCGATGGCGCCGTCCATGCGCTCGCCGGCGCGCTGCTGCGCGGCGACGAGCCGCGGCCCCTTCTCCTGCGGCACATTGTAGGACGTGTCCGACATCTGGAGCGGGGCGAAGATGTGCTGGCGGAAATAGTCCTCGAGTTTCTGGCCCGATACTTTCTCGACCAGCTTGCCGACGACATCCGTGCTCGTGCTGTAATGCCAGCGCTCGCCCGGGTCGAACAGCAAGGGACCGCCGAACGGATAGCTTTCCCCGGGCTGCGGCTTGAAATCGCGCAGGATCGCACTCGTGAACGGATAGCCGAGCCCGGACGTGTGAGTGAGAATGTGCCGAACGGTCATCGGTCGTGACGCCGGGCGCAGCCGATAGGCGCCGGTCGCGGGGTCGAAGGATTCGAACACCTTCAGGTTCGCGAGCTCCGGCAGGTATTTTTCGACCGGATCGTCGAGACCGAAGCGCCCCTGCTCGACGAGCTGCATCGCTGCCGTGGACGTGATCGGCTTGGTCATCGAGGCGATGCGGAACAGCGCGTCGGTCGTGAGCGCGCGCCCGCTCGAGACGTCTGCCACGCCGAAGGCGCCCTGATAGAGCACGCGCCGGCGATCGGTGACGAGCGCGACCACGCCCGGCACGTCCTTGCGCTCGACCGCGCCGCGCAGCGCCGCGTCGATGGCGGTACCTCCCTGAGAATTCTGCGCATGCGTTACTCCGGCAGACGCAGCAAGCACGATACCCATGCTCATGACTGTTCCAATGATCTCGCGATTCATGAAAGCCTCACTGTCTGACGCGTTGCCCGGCAGCCGCCTGCGCGCCATCCGGGTCGACCCGCTCCGTATACTTATTGCGTCGGCTGCAACGGCGCGCGCTGGATGATCTCGATACGCGTGCCCCACGCATCGGTGATGTAGGTGACAATGTTTCCGGTGGTGGGACTCTTGCGAGCCGGCTCATCGAGCTTGACGCCGTTCGCTTCGAGCGTCTTGAGGAAGGCCGGATGGTCCTTCACATCGAAGCCGATATGGTCGAGCACACGGTGCCGCGTCGGCGCCTGCGCCGTATCGGCCTTGGCAAAGCGGAACTGGCCGCCCGGCACATCCACGACCGGCTGCTCGTTGCGGGTGCCGATCTTGCCGCCGAAAGTCTTTGCGTACCAGGCTGCGGCCTTTGGGATCTCGGCTTCCGGCAGGAAGAAGTGCACATGCTCGTGCTGGATCGGCATCGCCTGCGCCTTGTCTTCGAGGATTTCGATGCGCACGCCGTCCGGCGTCTCGACAAAGGCCTGGTCGAGTCTGTTGTTGCTGCCGGGGAGCACCGCCACGCCGGCCGCCTTCCACTGCGCGACCCGCGCCTGCACATTATCGACGATAAAGCCGACGTGGTTGACCACCGACCCGCGGGTGCCGCCGTCGCCCGTCTCGTTGCTCAGCGTCAGGTTGATGTAGACCCCGGGGAACATCATCAGCGGCGCTCCACCCGGCATGAACAGCTTGCCGCCCATGGCGAGGAAGATTTTTTTGTTCGCTTCCGCATCCTTCGAGATGATGTGCCAATGCCCCATCGTCACGCCGAGCTCGTTGAACGGGGCCGGTTGCGCGGCCGCGCTCCCCACGGCCAGAGCCGACGCGAGCGCCAAGATTGAAGCGAACGCGGCTACCTTCATGGACGCCTCCCTGTGCGTAGACTTTTTTTGCCGATTGGACGGATAGTAACGCTACCAACTTGCGGGAACGCGCGAAAGCCGGGACGGGACTTTTCTTAGCTTACCATGATCGCACGGCGGCGACCGCGTTGACCGAGCCGCGGTCAAGCGGCAACATCCGCTAGCTTCGGTGGTGTTGCTCGCTTATTGCGAGGGAGGAAAACAATGCAGCGAATATCGATCCTGCTGTCGGCCGGCGCTTGCGCCGGTCTTCTCGTCAGTCTGCCGGCCTCGGCCCAAACCGCGCCGGACGTATCACTTACGCGCCTGGACTGCGGCACCCCCGCCGCTCCCACGGCGGTCAACCAGCGCTTCTCGGATACCTATTCGTACGGCGATCTAAAGCTTCAGCTCATCTACAGTTGCTATCTCATCAAGCACGGCGACGAATACCTGCTGTGGGATACCGGTCATGCCATGACCACCCCGAGCGTCGCGCCGAAGGTGAGTCTGGTCGATCTGCTCGCGCAGATCAATCTCAAGCCTGAGCAGATCAAATACGTCGGCATCAGCCATTATCACGGCGATCACGTCGGTCAGGTCGGCTCGTTTCCGAAGGCGACGCTGCTGATCGGCAAAGGCGACTGGGATGTGCTGACCAGCCCCAAGCCGCCGGAAAACGCCAATCCCGCGCCGTTCGCAAATTGGATCAAAGGCGAGGGCAAGGTCGAGCCCGTGCCGCTCGACAAGGATGTGTTCGGCGACGGCAGCGTGATCATGCTCTATACGCCGGGGCACACGCCGGGCCATCACAGTCTGCTGGTCAAGCTGCCGCAGATGGGAGCCGTGCTGCTGAGCGGCGATCTCATGCACTTCCGTGAAAACTACGACACCAACGGGGTGCCCGCGTTCAACACCGATCGCTCCCAGACGCTGGCCTCGCTCGACCGCGTCAAGAAGATCGTGGCGGGCTCCAAGGCGACCGTTGTCATCCAGCACGACGCGCGCGACCTCGACAAGTTGCCGACGTTCCCGGCATCCGCGAAGTAATATGAGGGTCGGCAGCCGGGCGGGTTAGCGCATGTCCCGGCGAAGTGGGTACCGGTTCGCCGCCAAGAACATGCGCCACTCAACAACTGCTAGAGGGCGTTCCGATTCCGAAGGAACGGGACGCCCGCTAGCCGTACGCTTAACCCGCCCGGCTACTCCGCCGCGGCGCGCGTCGCCGCCTTGATGCCGAGCGCCTGGGCGACGTCCGCGAGCTTGTCGTGCTGCTCCTTGATGGCCGCGGCGAATTCGGCGGGCCCCCGCACATCCACCACCTGGCCGGTGGCGGCCAGTCGCGCTGCGATGGTGGGATCGGCCGCCACCACGCTGCGGATATCGGCGGCGATGCTCGCGCGCAGCGCTTCCGGCGCGCCGCGCGGACCGAACACGCCGATCAGACCGTCGAGCCCGAGAAACGGAAAGCCCGCTTCTGCGACGGTCGGAATGCCGGGCGCGATGGCGACCCGCTGGCGGCTGGTTACTGCCAGCACCTTGAGCTTGCCGGCCTCGATCGGCCCGCGCATGCTGGCGTAGGACGACATCAGGAGTTGGATGCGTCCTTCCGCCAGGTCGTTCGGCGCTTGCATGATGTCGCGATACGGCACCTTCGCCACCTGCAGGTTCATCTTCTTCAGAAATCCCGCCAACACGAGATCGGAATTGCCCGCCGCGGATGCCGCATTGAGCGTCCCCGGATCCCGCTGCGCCATCGCCACGAAGTCGGCCAGCGACCCGACATTGAGGGATGCGGGCGACGCCAGCGCGACCACAATCACCGTCACGGTCGCGATCGGCAGGAGGTCGCGCTCCGGATCGTAGGGCAGCTTGTCGTGCGTGTAGGGGTGCGCGGTGAAGGTGGAGGTCGGGCCGAACAACAGCGTGTGGTCGTCGTTGGCGCTGGTGAAAGCGGTGATCGCAACCATGCCGTCGCCACCGGGACGGTTTTCGACCACGACCGCCTTGCCCCAGTGGATGGCCAGACGTTCTGCCAGCATGCGGGCGGTAATATCGGCCCCAGCGCCGGGCCCGAACGGCAGGATGAACCGCACCGCGCGCTGCGGGTAGTTCTGCGCGGCGGCGCCCGCGAAACCCTGCGCGACGGCAAGCAGCGCCGCGGTCACGAGCAGTATCAATCGCGACATGACAACGCTTCCTCGCCAAGTATGCCAAGGCTATCACCGGCGGCGCCGTGGCGCGACCGCGCGGGCTGCGGCGATTTGGCGTGCGGGGTCTCGTCGGAGTCGAACAGAGGCAGCGTGACGTGCCCAGGCTATCGGTTCATTCCGAGTTGCGGCTCGTATGATCCACAAGTCGATGCTAGCCTTTAGCGCGTAACGGGACCTGATGGTTGAGAGGGATATCGCATGACGCGCATTCCAATTGTAGACCGCGCCGAGATGAACACCGAACAGGCACGCGTCTACGACGCAGCCAAGCAATCGAGTGGCATCGTAGGCGGGCCGTACTATGCCTACATCCGTTTGCCGAAATTGTTCGAGGCCTGCCAAAATCTCAGGGCCTGCTTGTCGTCAGGGCCATTGTCACGGCTGGAGCAGCAGATCGTGAACCTCGTCGTCGCGCGGCACTGGAATGCGCGATATCCATGGTTCGCGCAGGTGCGCGGCTCGCTTGCGGTGGGTATCGACCAGGCGGTCATCGACGCGATCAACGCGCGCAAGACTCCGAGCTTGGGCGATGTGCGCGAGCAAACTTGCTTTGCGGTGGCGAGCGAGCTCCTCGCAAACAAAGGGCTTAGCGACGAAAGCTATGCCGCGGCGGAGGAGAAGATGGGATTGGAGAGCCTGGTGGCGCTGGTCGCATCGATCGGCAGTTTTTCGATGACCTGTCTGACGGCTGCCACCTTTAGGATCGAGCCGCCACTGCCCAATCCTACCCCGCTCGCAGAATAGGCCTGTCCTCATCGGGGCGGCGGTCGAGGACCCGCACATTTTGTCGAGTCAATCGCCGCTGCAGCATATCCAGAGTCCGAGGACCGGAGTCATGATCCGGACCGATCGAGTGCAATCGAGTCGGAGCAGTCGTCACCGCGTGATTCAGAACAATTCAGCTTCGCCCCAAGGACTTGTCGGGGCGTCCCACCGAACGTGGCTGGAGCAGGATGACTTCTCTTCGATTCGTCATCCCGCTCCAGCTTCTCGTTGGAGCATGACCTTTTTCCGAAAACCGGTATCCACTTTTCGGGATCATGCTCTAGACTCAACTAGGCCATAGCCCCTGGGAGCGCGATGACGTGAGGCGGCGCGATTTCATCACGCTTTTCGGCGGTGTTGCCGCCGCGGTCGCAACGTGTCCGCTCGCGGCGCGCGCGCAGCAAGGTGCGATCCCCGTCGTCGGGTTTCTCCGCAGCACGCCGCAGGCGCCGTTTGAGAATCTTGCCAGCGCGTTCCGACGGGGCCTGAAGGAAGCGGGCTTCGTCGAGGGACAGAACGTTGCTGTCGACTACCGCTATGCGGACAATCAAATCGAGCGGCTCCCGGCTTTGGTGGCTGGGTTGATTCATCGGCCGGTGGCGGTGATCGTCGGCGACAACATTTCGGCGATCGTTGCCAGGCATGCGACGATGACAGTGCCGATCGTGTTCGCGACCGGCGGCGACGCGGTCAGGAACGGTCTCGTCGGCAGTCTCAACCGTCCTGGCGCCAACGTCACGGGCATCAGCTTTTTCTCCGGGGAGCTGGGGTCGAAGCGGCTGGAGCTGCTGCACCAGCTCGTACCCAGGGCGACGACCATTGCCATGCTGGCCGACCCCGACACGCCGACGAGCGCGGCGGAGCGAGCGGACGTCGAAGCCGCGGCACAATCGAAGGGGCAGCAACTCATCGCTCTCGATGCCAAGAGCGACGGCGACATCGAGACCGCCTTTGCAACGATGGAGCAATTGCGCGCCAACGCGCTGCTGGTCGGCGCCGGCGCGTTCCTGAACTCGCGCCGCGAACAGATCGCCGCGCTGGCCACTCGCCATGCGCTGCCGGCGATGTATTTCACCCGCGAAGCGGTTGTGGCCGGCGGTCTGATGAGCTACGGAGCGAGCGTAAGCGAGGCTTATCGCCAGGCCGGCGTCTATGCCGGTCGAATCCTCAAGGGTGAGAAACCGGCCGACTTGCCGGTGATGCGTTCCACCAAATTCGAGCTCGTGCTTAATCTCAAGACCGCCAAGGCGCTCGGCCTCGATGTGCCGCCAACGCTGCTGGCGATCGCGGACGAGGTGATCGAATGAAACGACGCGAGTTCATGACGCTCTTCGGCGGCGCAGCGCTCGCCTGGCCGCTCGCTGCACGCGCCCAACAGCCGGCGATGCCGGTCATTGGCTTTCTGCATTCTGGTTCGCCCGAGCCGAACGCTAGGCGCGTCGCCGGTTTCCGCAAAGGCTTGAGCGAGGCGGGCTTGGTGGAGGGAAAGAACGTCGCCATCGAATTCCGTTGGGCGCAGGGCAAGGATGATAGGCTGCCGGAACTGGCCGCGGATCTGATCCGCCAGCGGGTTGCGGTGATCGCGAC
>JBKPUA010000262.1:0-14803 GCA_046735815.1 Pseudomonadota bacterium | reverse complement strand
TTGCGGCCACCGTCTCCGGCTGCGCCGTCGGCCACAGCGGCGTGCGGCAGAGGCCGACGCGCGGCGGGCGATCGAGCGCGGAGGGCTGCGACGGTGGGCGCAGCTCCAGCACGGCGCTGAGAAGCTCGAGGTCGTCGAGGGAGCGGGCGATCAACCCGATGGTGTCGAGACTCTCGGCCGCGGGGTAGACGCCCTTGCGGCTGAACGCGCCGAAGGTCGGCTTGAAGCCGAACACGCCGCAATAGGAGGCGGGACGGATGACCGAGCCGCCAGTCTGAGTCCCGAACGCAGCCGGCACCATGAAATCGGCGACCGCGGCGCCCGATCCGCTCGATGAGCCGCCGGGCGTATGCGCGGGATTGTGTGGATTGGTGGTCGCGCCCGGCGTCATGCCCGCGAACTCGCAGGTCACGGTCTTGCCCAGAATCACCGCGCCGGCGGCGCGTGTGAGCGCGACGCAGGCGGCGTCGGTCGTCGGCTGGTGCCCGCGATAGATCGGCGAGCCCATCTCGGTCGGCAGATCGGCGGTGTCGATGATGTCCTTGACCCCGAGCGGCACGCCGTGGAGTAGGCCGCGCTGCGAACTGCGGTCTAGCTCGCGCGCTTGCCGCAGCGCGAGCTCGGGATCGAAGCTGGCCCAGGCTTGGACATCCTTCTCGCGTGCGTCGATACGCTCGAGACAGTCGCGCACGACGGCCTCGCAGGTCGCCTCACCGTCGGCGATGGCACGCACCATCTCGCATGCGGAGAGCCTGTTGAGCGAACGCGTGCGGGTGGCACGCGCCGCGGTCTTGGTCGCGCCTTCGACCATCGCGCTCAATTCTTGCCCATGCGTGCCGCGGCGGTGCCCGCGATGCGGCCGAACACGGCGCCCGAGGTCAGCCCGGAGCCGCCGGGGTAGTTGAAGTAGAACAGGCCGCCGACGAGCTCGCCCGCGGCATAGAGGCCGCGGATCGGCTGGTAATCGGTGTTGAGCACTTCGGCATCGTTGGTGATGCGCACGCCGCCGAAGGTGAAGGTCACGCCGCAGGTGACGGCGTAGGCCTCGAACGGCGGCTGGTCGATGGTGTTCGCCCAGTTGCTCTTGTTGACCGGGAGACCCTCGGTGCGCCGGCCGTCCTTGACGTTCGGGTTGAACGCAATGTCGGTGCGCACCGCCTTGTTGTACTCGGCGATGGACTTGAGGAATTGCTCCGCATTCACGCCCTCGAGCTTGTGGGCGAACTCCTCGATTGTGTTGGCCGTGACCTTGGTGATCTGCCTGATCTTGTATTCGTCACGCTGCAGATGCTTCACCTTCTGGTCGAAGATCTGCCAGGCGAATTGGCCGGGTTGCTCCAGCACCACGCGGCCGTACTTGGCATAAGTGTAGTTGCGGAAGTCGGCGCCTTCGTCGACGAAGCGCTTGCCATGGGCATTGATCAGGATGGCGAAGGGATAGGAGTGCTTCTGGAACTGGTCGCCGACCGCGAGGTCGCCGAACTCGGGCGCATTCATCTCCCACTGCACCGCGTGGCAGCCGGACCAGTTGCCGCAGGGGCTGGCGCCGATCTCCAAAGCCATGCGGATGCCGTCGCCGGTATTGAAGCGCGTGCCACGCACCTTGGCGAGGTCCCAGCCCGGGCCAAGATAGCGCGTGCGCCACTCGGAATTGGACTCGAAGCCACCACAGGCGAGCACGACCGAATTGCTGCGCAGCTCGCTCTCGACCCCGGCGTGCCGGATGCGCACGCCCTCCACGCGCACGCCGTCGTAGAGCAGGCCGAGTGCTCGCGTTTGGTAACGAATCTTGATGCCGCGCTTGGTGGCGGCATCGGTGAGCATCTTGATCAAGCCGGGGCCGCCGCCCACCGCCTCGACGGTGAGGCCGCCCCAGAACTTGAACTTGCCCTCGATCTTGAACGCCTGGCGGCCGTAGATCGGGATGAAGCGCACGCCCTTGTCGCGCATCCAGCAGAACGTGTCGAAGCTGCGGGTCACCAGCAGCTCGACAAGGTTCGGGTCAGCGCGGTTCTGCGTCACCCGCGCCATGTCGTCGAAGAATTGATCCTGCGTATAGGTGCCGAAATCGGTGGTGGCGACTTCCTGCTCGGTCAGGTCCGGCACCAGCGCCTTGATGTCGTCGACGCCATTATAGACCACCCGCACCGAGCCGGCGGTGAAGCGGCTGTTGCCGCCGGATTCATCCTCCGGCGCCGCTTCGAGCATCAGCACCGACGCGCCTTGCTCCTGCGCGGCCAGCGCGGCGCTGAAGGCGGCGTTGCCGGCGCCCACGACAATGACATCCGCGGCTTTATCCACCATCACCGATCCCCCCTGTACGTCACTCGGCCGCAGCGGTCGCCACACCGCCATGGGCCTTCGACCACGCCGCCGGGTCGCGCATGAAGCTTTCGACCTCGGCAAGCTTGGCGGTATCGAACTTGCCGCTCGCCTTGGCCACCGCCAGCACGTCCCACCAGGTCGCGAGCGAGTGCAGCGTCACGCCGAGATCGCCCAGGATTTTCCGCCCCTCGGGGAAGATGTCGTAGAAGAAAACCACCAGCACGTGCTCGACCTTTGCTCCGGCCTCGCGCAACGCTTTGCAGAAATTGACCTTGCTGAGGCCGTCAGTGGTCATGTCCTCGACCAAGAGCACGCGCTGACCCTCGGTGAGATGGCCCTCGATCTGCGTGTTGCGTCCGAACCCTTTCGGTTTCTTGCGCACATAGAGCATCGGCAGCTCGAGCCGCTCGGCCATCCAGGCGGCGAACGGAATTCCGGCGGTCTCGCCGCCGGCGACCGCGTCGAAGGCTTCGAATCCGGCCTCGCACATGACGGTGGCCGCGCCGAAATCCATCAGCGTCCGGCGCACGCGCGGGAACGAGATGAGCCGCCGGCAGTCGGTATAGACCGGGCTCGCCCAGCCGGAGGTAAAGATGAACGGCTTGTCCGCCATGAAGCGGACGGCGTCGACCTCGAGCAGCATTTTAGCCGTGAGCTCGGCCATTACCTTCTTGTCAGGGAAGCCCGTCATGATTTGCTCTGTGCGCCTTCGCTCAAGATGCTACCACCTTCCACTCGATCACCTCGCCGCCGCGATAGACCAGCGCCTTCTCGTCCGGGACCCTCACCTCCTTCGGCGCGGTCCACGGACATGTCCCAGCGTGATCCGCTTCTCGTTGGGCGGCAAGCGATAATGCTTCGCGAGCCTAACCGATCGGGGCTGCGGCGGCCGCGTAGGTTTCGCGTGGCGCCTCGTCGATCATGGCGCCGGTGAGGTCGGCCACGCGGGCGAAGCCGCGCTTGGCGCACCATTGCTCGAGACCCTCGATGATCGCGATCAGCCCCGACGGATTGCGAAAGATGAGATAGCCGATCATGACCGCGCTGGCGCCGGCGAGCATGTATTCGACGACATCTTCCACTTTGACGATGCCGCCACAACCGATGATCGGGACCTTCACCGCCTTGGCGCATTGATAGACCATGCGCACGATGATCGGTTTGATGCCCGGTCCTGAGAGGCCGCCGAACTTGTTGCCGATTGCCGGCCGGAAGGTATTGGTGTCGATCTTAAGGCCGAGAATGGTGTTCGACACCACCAGCGCGTCGGCGCCCGCCGCCTCCGCCGCCTTGGCGATGGCGACGACGTCGCCGGCATTGGGCGAGAGCTTGCACCAGATCGGCTTGTCCGTGGTCTTGCGGATGAGGCTCATCACGTTGAACGTATGCTCCTCGTGCAGTGCGAAATTGCCGCCCTTCGGATCGCGCGTGGGACAGGAGATGTTGACCTCGAGCACGTCGATGGCGGAGGTGCTAACGTCGCGCGCCATGGCCTCGAAATCCTCGATCGTGGTCGCCGAGATCGAGCCCACCAGCGGCGGCGTGAAGCGCTTGTAGTCGGGCACCTGGTGCTCGAGGAAATACCCGATGCCCTTGGTCGGCAGGCCGATGGAGTTGATCATGCCGCCCTCGACCTCGGACACCCGCGGGGGCGGATTGCCGGCGCGGAACTCGCGCGAGACGGTCTTCGCCACCAACGCGCCCAGCCGGTCGAGATCGATCACCTGCGCGAGGTCGGTCGAAAAGCAGCCGGATGCCGGCATGATCGGGTTCTGCAGCGTCACGCTCCCGATCTTCACGCGCATGTCTACCATCCGACTGCCTCCTGCAGATCGAACACCGGACCTTCGATGCACACGCGGCGCAGCTCCTTCTTGCCGTTCACCTCGAAGGTGCGCACGCACACGTAGCAGGGCCCGAGCCCGCAGGCCATGACCTGCTCCATGGCGACCTGGCCCGGGATGCCATGCGCCTTGCCCATGCGTTTCATCAAATGAAGCAGACGATTGGAGCCGCAGGTGTAGAACGCGTTGGCCCTGCGCCCGGCGATGAGGCGCGCGAGGATCGCCTCCACGCTCTCGACCGCGCTGCTGCCGTCGCTGTCGAGCACGCCGATGACGTCGCCGACCTGCGCGAACAGGTCCGCGGCCATCAGGAACTCCGCGCTGCGCGCGCTCAGGATCGCGGTCACGCCGATGCCGTTGTCGGCCGCGAGCTGGGAGATGGGCGCCAAGGTGGCGAGGCCAACGCCGCGGCCGAGCACGACCACGTGCTTCCACGCCGGATCGACGCTGAACCCGACGCCGAGCGGTCCCACCATATTGAGATCATCGCCGCGCTTGAGCCGCGCCAGCCCATTCGTGCCGCGGCCGACGCATTTGTACAGGAACTCGATGCGCCGTTTGGCTCGATCGATGCGATAGACGCTTTGCGGGCGGCGCAGCCAGAGCTCGCCCTCGTCGGGAGACGGGCACAGCAGATTGAAGAACTGGCCGGGGTTGACCGCCAGCGCCTTCGGCGAGGCGTCCACGACCAGATGTTTGTATTCGGCATTGACCCACTCGTGGGAAACCACCGGGCACAACGCCTCCTCGGCGGGAATACGCGACTCGGCGGGCGCCGGTGCGCTCTTGCCCACGACATAAGGTGCGGATGCAAACGGCCGAAACGCCATGGGGGTCGGAAATCCGAGCTGGTTCAAGCGACCGCTGTCAGGGCGCAAGCGGGGACCACCACGCTGGACCATATGGTCCCCGCTCGCGCAGACGCAGACAATGTCACCTACGCGTGGTCTGTAACAAAATCAATATTTTTTCCAAATTGTGAACATTTACGTATCATAATACCTTCCCCTCGCTATTGCTTGTCAATGACGCTGCGCATGAGACGCACCCCTGCCGCGCCCTTGAGTGCACGCTGCCATAGCTCCTTCGCCATTTTCTCGTGCAGAGCGAGGGCCTCCGGTGCCGAGGTGATCATTGCCACGCCCACCCGGATGTTCGGCTGCTCACCGAGGCGGAAAGGGCTCAGCGCCAACACCTGCCGGTCAGGCTGGCGAAAGAGCTGGAAGCTCGCGTGCGGGAGGGTGTCCGGTACGATTCCGATCTGTACGCCGATCGGCTCGTCCTCCATGAGCTCGACGAAGTGCTCTGCCTCCGCCCGCGCCAGCGCGCGCCGCTCGCGCCTCACCTTCTCCGGCAGGCCGAGCCGGCCGACCAGCCCATTCTGCAGGAAGTGCTCCATCTCGATCGCCGAGATGAGGTTCACGACGCCGGGCTGCCGGCGCCGGTAATTTTCCTTGCGCTGCTGCAGCACCGCGATGATCTCGTCGGCTTGCGCGAGCGCGCGTTTGCGGTCGGGCAGCGTCTCGGGGATGCTTTCGCGCAGGATGTCGCCCAGCGCCTGATCGAAGCTGTCGGAGGCGAGCAGGTAGGAGATTGGGCCGGCGAGCACGATGATGTGCTCGCAGGTCTCCTCGATCTGCCGCATGCGCTCGAAATAGCTCACTGCCGAGGCGATGTATTCAACCCCCACGCCCAGCAGGGTCGGCACCGAGACCGAGAGCAGCTCGGCGAGCTTTTCCAGCGTCTCGATCTTGGCGAGCTCGCCCTTCTCGAAGCGATAGAGCGCCGTGCGCGAAATGCCGAGCCGAGCAGCGATCTCGTCGGCGCTCAGCCCGGAGCCGAGACGAAAAGCCTTGAGCCGGTTGCCGATGTCGTCGAAGCGGATGGCCATAAGCGCGCAAGCAAAACGGAATTCGGCAGGCGGCGGTATCTAAGCGCGCAGCCAAATTCGGATTGATCCGAGCCTGATCAAGGCAAGACCTTGCAGCGTTCCACTGCACTAGACAGGACAGTGCCTTTCATGAGTCGTTGTTCGGCCAACACGGAGAACTCGTGCTCGTCATCTCCGTGTCGGAATACAAACGCCGCAGGACCGCATCAAGGGACTGGAGGTGCGCCCAATAAGGTGCCTTGGGCCCACTCTTCAGTTCTGCCTCACACATCGCCCGATAACGCGACAGGGCTTCACTCACAGCAATCATTTCACCGTCATCAAGGGTAATACGATACATATAGGTCGTCATGGGCGCGTCCTAAGATAGCGCGAGAAGAGTCACGTGCGATGTTTTCAACCACCTCTCGACGATTGGATTGTCCAGAGACCGTCCCACCTTACGGCGAGTTCGTCGTTTGCGCCTGCAGACGCTTTGCCGCGTCGAGGGCGGCGATGACGATGTTCTGGTAGCCGGTGCAACGGCACAGATTGCCGGAGATGGCGATCCGCACCTCCTGCTCGGTCGGGTTGGGATTGTCGCGCAGGAACTCGAGTAGCGTGGTCAGCATGCCGGGCGTGCAGAAGCCGCATTGCAGGCCGTGATGCTCGTGGAAGGCTTGCTGCAGCGGATGCAGCTCCTCGGCCGAGGGGGCGATGCCTTCGACGGTCAGAATCTCGTGGCCGTCCGATTGCACCGCGAGCATCAGGCAGGAGCGCGCGGAGCGCCCGTCGAGCAGGATGGTGCAGGCGCCGCACACGCCGTGCTCGCAGCCGAGATGGGTGCCGGTGAGCCCGAGCTGATGGCGCAGGAAATCGGCCAAGGTCAGGCGGACCTCGACCTCCTCTTGATAGCGCTTGCCGTTGACGGTCAGCGCGATTTTCCGCGTTTCGCCCATCTGCGCTCCTAGTGTACGGATCCCGCCTGCGCCTCGAGCATGCGGGCATGCGCCTTTTCCAGCGCCCGTCGCGACAGCACCGCCGCCAGGTGCTGGCGGTAGGAGGCCGGCGCGTGCACGTCGTCGATGGCTTCGAGCTTGCGGCAACTCTCGCACGCCGCGCGGAACAATTCCTTGGTAGGCGCGGCGCCAAGTAGCGCCTGCTCGAGTTCGCGCGCGCGGACCGGCGCCGTCCCCATGCCACCGATCGTCACCGAGACGCGGCTCAGCTTGCCGGCGGCGTCGGCTTCGATCAGCGCCGCTGCCGAGGTGATGGCGAAGTCGCCGTGCCGGCGGGAAAATTCGATGAAGGCATAGCTGTGACGAGGGCTCCACGGCTCAAAGCGCACGCCGATGACGAGTTCGTTCGGCTCAATCGCCGGCGTCATATAGGCGACCGGAAACTGCGCGAACGGGATCTCGCGCCGCCCCTTCGGGCCGGCAACGGTCACCGTCGCGTCGTAGCCGGTTGCGAGCGAAACGAGCTCCGCGGCTGGATCGAGGTGGCAGAGCGAGCCGCCGATGGTGCCGCGATTGCGGGTCTGCCGGTGCCCTACCTGCTGCAGCGCCTCGTGCATGATCGGCAGGCGTGCGCGCACGAGGTCTGAAAATTCGATCTCACGCTGGCGCGTCATGGCGCCGAATTCGAGCGCGCCGTTGGCCTCGCGGATGTAGGACAGCCCCTCGACCCGGTTGATATCGATGATGTGATCCGGTTGCACAAACCGAAAGTTGAGCATGGGCATCAGCGATTGCCCACCCGCGAGCAGCTTGGCGTTCTCGAGCCGGTCGAGCAGGCCCACGGTCTCTTCGACCGTTTTCGGATCGTGATAGCTGAAGGGCGGTGGCTTCATCGCGGGCGTCGGACCTGGGTAGCACGCGGCTTCTTTACATACACTATCAACTGTGCATCAATCCAAAAAAAACGCAAATTCCCAAATATGGGACACCTCATTGTTCCTGCGCACCGTCACGCGCCGTGCGCTGGAACAGGCGGCGCCATGATCGAGAAGCGCGAGATTACCCTTACCATCAACGGACGCAATTACGGCATCCGGGTCGATCCGCGCCGGACGCTGGTCGACGCCATTCGCGACGATTGCGGCCAGACCGGCACCCATATCGGCTGCGAGCACGGGGTCTGCGGCGCCTGCACCATCCTGCTCGACGGCGAGCCCGTGCGCTCCTGCCTGATGTTCGCGGTGCAGGCGGAGGGTCGTCAAATCCGCACCGTGGAAGGGCTGGCGAACGGCGACGAGCTCAGCACGCTGCAGCAGGCCTTCATCGACAACCACGGACTGCAATGCGGCTTCTGCACGCCGGGCTTTCTGATGCTGGCCACCGGCGTGCTCGAGCGCGAGCCCGACATCAGCGACGACGACCTCATCGATGTGCTGGCCTCCAATCTCTGTCGCTGCACCGGTTACCAGAACATCATCAAGGCGGTGCGTGCGGCTGCGGCCAAGATGAGCGGGCGTCGATGACCGCGGGCGACAACAAGTGGATCGGGCAATCGGTCACACGCTTGGAGGACCCGCCGCTGGTGCGGGGCCGCGGCCGCTTCGCCGGTGACATTTCCTTTCCGCATCAGCTGCACATGCGGGTGGTGCGCTCGAACCATGCCTACGGCCGGATCGGGTCGCTCGATCTGGCGGCGGCGCGCGCCCTGCCGGGCGTGGTGGCGGTGTGGTCGGCGGCCGACATCGCCGACGTGCCGCCGATCGACTTTCGCGAAGGGCGGATCCCGTCGCTCGAGCCCTACCGCCAGCCGGTGCTGGCGACCGAGCGCGTGCGCTATGTCGGCGAGCCGGTCGCCGCGGTCTTTGCCGAAGACTCCTACGTGGCCGAGGACGCGGCTGACCTCGTCGCGCTCGAGATCGAAGAGCTACCGATCCTGCTTGCCGCCGACGCCGAGCCGGGCGAGTTCGTCCCCGGCCGCAGCACCGAAGTGGCCGTCATCCGTCAGGGCTACGGCGACGTTGACGCGGTGTTTCGCTCCGCGCCCGTCACGGTCGCGCTCGAGCTGGCGATCGGCCGCCATTCTGGCGTGCCGCTCGAAGCGAGGGGCGCTATCGGCCGCTACGACGCCGCGCGCGACATTCTCGAGCTGCACGGCGCCGCCAAGGTGCCGCACCGCAATCGCGATCTGCTCGCGCGCATGCTTGGCCTCGCCCCTTCGTCCATCCACGTGCACGAATCCCACGTCGGCGGCGGCTTCGGCATCCGCGGCGAGCTCTACCCGGAAGACATCTTGGTGTGCGTCGCCGCCATGCGGCTCAATCGCCCGGTGAAATGGCTCGAGGACCGGCGTGAGCACCTGATCGCCGCCAACCATTCCCGCCAGCAACTCCACCACATTCGTGCGGCGGTCGACGGCGAGGGGCGCATCCTCGCCATCGACGACCGCTACTTCCATGACCAGGGCGCCTACGTGCGCACCCATGCCGCGCGTGTCGTGCACATGACCGCCGGCATCCTGCCGGGGCCATACCGCGTCCCCGCCTACCGGGCGGTCGGCCATTTCCGTCTCACCAACAAGACACCGGCGGCGACCTATCGTGCTCCCGGCCGATACGAGACCACCTTCGTGCGCGAGCGGCTGGTCGATGCCATCGCGACCAAGCTCGCCATCGATCCCAACGAGGTGCGGCGCCGCAACGCGATTTCGGCGGATGAAATGCCCTACCACCGGCCGCTGGAGGCGCTAGGCGAGGAGATCGAGCACGATTCCGGCGACTATGTCGGGCTGCTGGACAAGCTTCTGGCGGCGCTCGAATGGGACAAGCTCAAAACGGAGCTGGCGCGCCGCCGCGCTGCCGGCGAGGCAGTCGGCGCCGGCTTTGCCATGTTCATCGAGAAAAGCGGGCTCGGTCCTGCCGACGGCGTGCGGATCGAGGTCGACACGTCGGGGGCGATCGAGCTCATCACCGGCGGCGCCTCGCTCGGCCAGGGCTTTGAGACGGTGATGGCGCAGGTCTGCGCCGAGATCGTAGGCGTCGATTACCGGCGCGTGCGCGTCACCCATGGCCAGACCGATCGCATCGCCTACGGCGTCGGCGCCCATGCCTCGCGCGCAACGGTGATGACGGCGTCTGCCACCCACAACGGCGCGGTGAAGCTGCGGGCGAAAGCGATCGAAGTGGCGGCCGAGTTGATGCAGGCGCCGCCAACGGCGCTCGACATCGTCGACGGCAGGGTGGTGCGCAAGGATCAGCCCGCGGGCGCGTCGATGACCCTGGGCGAGATTGCCGGTCACCTGGCGCCGACGTCAAAGACGCTCGGCGAGCGCGAGCCCGGCCTGTCGGTGGACGGTTGGTTCCGGGTGGAGCACCAAGTCTATCCCTACGGCATCCATTTCGCCGTGGTGAGAATCGACCGCGACACCGGCGGCGTTCACGTGGAGCGCTACGCCATTGCCCACGATATCGGCCGCGCCATCAATCCGGCGCTGGTGCAGGGGCAGATCGTCGGCGGCTTCGTGCAGGGCCTCGGCGGGGCGCTGCTCGAGGAATTCACCTATAATGAGCGCGGCGATCCTCTGGCGACCACCTTTGCCGATTACCTCATGCCGACGGCGCGCGAGGCGCCCGAGGTCGACGTCATGCTGCGTGAAGACTACACCAGCCCGCTCAATCCGCTCGGCATCAAAGGCGCCGGCGAGAGCGGCATCACCGGCGTCGGCGCCGCGATTGCGTCCGCCATCGATGACGCCATCGGAATGCCGGGCGCCGTCACCCAGCTGCCGGTGACGCCGCAGCGCATGAAGGCGATTTTGAACGGCCAGCGTGCTTAGCCCGCACGCGCGCTGCGCTCCATCCGGGCTACGGGATAGACAGGAGTGCCCATGAGCGTTGCCGACATTCGTGGTGCGAAGCGCGCACCAAAGACGACAGCGGCAAAGTCGCGGCAGGATTTGCGCACTTGGATCGACGTGTTGCGCGCCGCAGGCGAGCTGCAGGAGATCAACGGCGCCGAGCGTGAGGCGGAGATCGGTGGCATCGTCGATCTCTACATGCGCAAGATGGGCAACCGCGCCGTCTTGTTCGACGAAATTCCCGGTTACCCCAAGGGCCACCGTATTCTCGCGAATATTCTCACCTCGGTGCGGCGCATCAATCTCACCGTCGGCCAGCCGATCGATGGCTCCGCGATCGAGCTCGTTTCCTACTGGCGCAAATACATGAAGGAGGCGCCGAGCATCGCGCCCGTCACCGTCAAGTCCGGTCCGCTGATGGAGAACGTCAGCACCGGCGTGGACATCAACATTCAGAAGATACCGACGCCGCGCTGGCACGAGCACGATGGCGGCTATTACATCGGCACCGGGTGCATGGTGGTCATGCAGGATCCCGACACCGGCTGGATCAATTACGGCGCCTATCGCGTGCAATCGCAGGGCCCGAACGTGGCGACGGTGATGTGCTCCAAGGGTAAGCATGGCGACCTGATCAAGCGCCGCTATCACGAGCGCGGCGAGCCGTGCCCGGTCGCGGTCGTGGTGGGCATGCACCCAGCCTTGTTCATGGTCGCAGGGCTGGAGATTCCCTACGGCAAGAACGAATACGAGGTTGCCGGCGGCCTGATCGGCGAGCCGGTCGAGGTCATCAAGGGGCCCGCCACTGGGCTTCCCATCCCCGCGCAGGCCGAGATCGCCTTCGAAGGCTTCGTCCATCCCAATGATCTGCTCGAGGAGGGACCGCTCGGCGAATGGACCGGCTACTACGCTGGCGGCAAGAAAAAAGAGCCGGCGATCCGGATCGAGACCTTCATGCACCGCAATGATCCGATCCTGCTCGGCGCCATCCCCGGCATGCCGCCCGACGACGACTCGTTCTACCGCGGCACCTACCGCTCCGGCGCTGTGTGGAACCAGCTCGAAGCCGCCGGCGTGCCCGAGGTCAAGGGCGTGTGGGCGCATGCGGCTGGCGGCAGCCGGCTGTGGCTCACGGTCGCGATCAAGCAGCAATACGGCGGGCACTCGAAGCAGGCGGGACTCATCGCCTCGCAATGCCACGCCGGTGCCTACGCCAATCGCGTGGTCGTGGTGGTCGACGACGACATTGACCCCGCCGACATGGATCAGGTGGTGTGGGCGATGTGCACACGTTTTGAGCCACGGGAAGGCATGGAAGTCCTGCGCGGCTGTTGGAGCACGGTGCTCGACCCCATGGCTTACAGCAGCGACGATCCGCGCAACGCGCGGGTGGTGATCGACGCCTGCAAGCCGTGGTCGCGGCGCGAAACGTTTCCCGTGGTGGCGCGCTCGAGCAAGGAGCTCGATGCCAAGATCCGCGCCAAATGGGCGCACGTCTTGCCGCGGGGATGAAGGTAGCAAAAGCGACATAGATCGAGCTTGCAGCGAATGGAGAACGGCATGGCGCGTGCCAGCGAAACGGTTTCGAAGCAGCGGATGCAATATCGCGGACTGCGCGGCTGGCTCGAGCAAGTCGACAAGCTGGGCGAGCTGCGCAAGGTCGATGGCGCCGATTGGGACGTGGAGATGGGTGCTATCACCCATATACTCACGGAAAAGAGCGGCGGCACCGCGCCCGCGATCCTGTTCGACAACGTGCCCGGCTATCCCACGGGCTACCGCACGCTCTACGGGCAGCTCTCCTCCGTGCGCCGTATCGCCTTGACGCTGGGTCTGCCGCTCGACCATGACCGCAAGGTCGACATCGTGCAGCGCTACCACGCCCGCATGCAGGAGCTCAAACCGCTGCCACCGCGCTTCGTCAATGACGGTCCGATCTTCGAGAACGTGCTCGAAGGCGATGACATCGACGTGCTGAAGTTTCCGGTGCCGCGCCACCACGAGCTCGACAAGGCACGCTTCATCGGCACCGCCGATTGCGTGATGACGCAGGATCCGGACACCGGCTGGTTCAACCTAGGCGCCTATCGCAGCCAAGTCTATGATGGCAAGACCGTTGGCTGCCAGATCACCGAGGGCAAGCACGGTCGCATCCATCGCGACAAATATTTCGAGCGCGGGCAGCCGATGAAGGTGGTGATCCTGTGCGGACAGGACCCGCTGCTGTTCATGCTGTCGTCGAGCCCGCTGCCTGAGATCGGCGAGATGGATATCGCCGGCGGGTTGCGGGGCGAGCCGATCGATGTGGTGCGCGGACCCTATACCGGTTTCCCCATCCCTGCCGACTGCGAGATCGCGATCGAAGGCGAGACAGTGCCGGGTGAGGTCAAGTCCGAGGGCCCGTTCGGCGAATGGATGGGCTACTACTCCGACGACACTCAGGAGCGCCCCTACGTCAACGTGAAGACGATCCTCTATCGCAACGACCCGATCCTCACCTGCGCGCCGCAGCACAAGCCGGTCGACGAGACGGGGCTGCTCAAGGGCATCGCCGGGGCGGCGCAAATCTGGCGCGCGCTCGAGGCCTGTGGCGTGCCCGAGGTGCTGGGCGTGTGGAACCACGAAGCGGGGCCGGCCACCCGCTTCACCGCGATCCAGATTCGCCAGCGCTATCCCGGCCACGCGCGCCAGGCGCTGCACGTCGCCTCCTCCTGCCAGGGCGGCGCCTATGCCGGCAAATGGACGGTCGTGGTCGACGAGGACATCGACGCCGGCGACCTCGATCAGGTGCTGTGGGCGATGTGCACGCGCTTCGATCCGCTCACCGATATCGACCTGATCCAGAAGGCCTGGGCCTCCAAGCGCGATCCGCTGTTCCTCCCCGGCAACTTCAACAACCGCATTCTGATCGATGCCTGCATCCCCTACGACAAGAAGCTCAAGGGCACGTTTCCCGTCACGGTCGACGTCAGCGCCGACCTGCGCAAGCGCTTGCGGTCGAAATTCCCGCAATTGTTTGCGAAGCAGAGCTCGTAGGGTTGAGCGCAGCGAAAACCCACCGCGGTGTCGCACCACGGGCAGTTGGTTAAGGACGAATGGTCGATCAAAATTCTCGGATGGCGCGTTTGGCGCAAATGATGCGTCTCGCTGCGCTCATCCCATCATGCGCCGCCGTCGCCGCCGCGCTGATGGCGGCGCAGGCGGCGCGCGCGGCCGGGGTCGAGGACTTCTACAAGGGCAAGACCGTCTCGCTCGTCATCGGCTACAGCGTAGGCGGCGGCTACGACGCGTATGGGCGGCTCTTGGCGCGGCACCTCGGCAAGCACATTCCCGGCAATCCCACCGTGCTGCCGCAGAACATGACCGGCGCCGGCAGTCTCAAGGCCGCCAACTATCTTTATTCCGTCGCCCCGAAGGACGGCTCCGTCATCGGCACGTTCTCGCGCAGCCAGGGCATTGCGCCGCTGCTCGACAAGGCCGAGTTCGACAGCACCAAGTTCACTTGGCTCGGTAGCGTCACCGACGAGGTGAGCCTGTGCGTCACCCGCCACGACGCGCCAGCGAAGACCTTCGCCGAGCTTCTCACCACGCCCGCGACCTTCGGCGGCGAAGGCGCCGGCTCCGATCCCAACATCTTCGCGCTGCTCTACCGCAACGTCTTCGGCGCCAAGATCAAGATCGTGACCGGCTATCCCGGCACCAACGAGATCCAGCTTGCGACTGAGCGCGGCGAAGTCGACGGCCTGTGCGGCCTCTCCTGGAGCACGCTCAAGGGCCGCTATCCGCACTGGCTCACGGGCAAGAAGGCCAACGTCCTGGTGCAAGCCGGGATCCGCAAGCAGCCCGAGCTGCCCGATGTGCCCTCGGCGAGCGAGCTCGCAAGGAGCCCCGACCAGGCGCAAATCCTCGAGCTGATGCTGATCGGCCAGGCGATGGCGCGGCCATTCGCGGC
>JBKPUA010000261.1:0-6699 GCA_046735815.1 Pseudomonadota bacterium | reverse complement strand
CGCCCGCTGCGCAGCCGGCAAAGCCGCCGACTGCCACGCCGGCGCGACGCAGCGGCCCGCAGGCGCCGCAGGTCGCCCCGCAGCCGGGGCAACCGCGGCGCTGACCGCTGCTTTAATCCTTCGCGAGCACCGCCAAGGCCTGTGCGCCGGCGACCGGGCGCTTGATGTCGAGCGCGGCGAAATCGCCTTCGCCCACGAGCGCCGCTTCCAACAGCTTGTGATATTGCCGCCGCGGCACCTCGATGGCGCCGAAGGTCCGCAAGTGGTCGGTGACGAACTGGGTGTCGAGCAGCCTGAAGCCGCCGGCGCGCAGGCGTGCGATAAGGTGCACGAGCGCGACCTTGGAGGCATCGCGCGCGCGGTGGAACATGCTCTCGCCGAAGAAGGCGCGGCCGAGCGTAACGCCGTAGAGGCCGCCCGCGAGCGTGTCGCCGTCATAGACTTCGAGGCTGTGACAATGGCGGCGCTCGTAGAGCTTGCGGTAGAGCGCACGAATGCGCGCGTTGATCCAGGTGCGCGGCCGGCCGGGCTGGGATTCGGCGCAGCCCGCGAGCACGCCGTCGAAGTCGCGGTCGACCGTGATCGTGTAGCGATCGGAGCGCACGGTGCGCGCGAGCCGGCCGGCGATATGAAAGCGATCGAGCGGGATGATGCCGCGCATCTCGGGCTCGACCCAATAGAGCGCCGGATCGTCGGCGCTTTCCGCCATCGGGAAGATGCCGCAGGCATAGGCCTTGAGCAGCACTTCCGGCGTGATCTCGATGAAGGCGGTCTCGCGGTTGGCCATGTGACTAAAGTTCAGCGAAATGCCGAGGCGTGATCCTCAAGATAGGGCGTGCTAGGGTGCCATGCGAGAGGTTCGCGTGCCAACCGGATTTGCCGCGCAGTCATGCCGCCATGTCATCGTCGCGATCGCGACGTGGCTCATCGTGCTGCAAGCCTTCCTCGCCGGGGTTGCCGCCGCGCAGGCCGCGGCGACACCGGCCTCCGTCGCAGGCGACGCCATTTGCCATGGCTCCTCGGCAAGCGCCGATGGCCCCGCCGGCACGGCGCCGGAGGAGGGCAAGGTCCGCCACCTCTGCTGCGTTGCCTGCACCTCGGCCGCGCCCGCGCTCGCGCTGCCCGAGGCGCCCAAGCCGCTGCAGCTACTGCCGGCGTCGCGCCCGGCGGCGTTCGCAAGCTTCATCGTCGTCATCGCTCCCGGCGCCATCCGCGCCGGACTCTCGCAGGCACCCCCACCGCTCGCGTGAACGCGTGCTCGCCGCACCGGCGAGCGCTTCGCCTTCCGTTCATGTCCTGAGCCTGGAGATTTGAAATGCTTCGCGAGCTTGCTCTCGGCGCCGCCGGTGCCGTCGTTTTCGTATGCGCCGCCTCGGCGCACGTCACCCTCGAGACCCGGGAAGCGCCGGTCGGCGCGCCCTACAAAGCCGTCCTGCGGGTGCCGCATGGCTGCGACGACGCCGCCACCATCGCGCTGCGCGTGCGCGTTCCCGAAGGCATGATCGCGGTCAAGCCGATGCCCAAGCCCGGCTGGAAGATCGACACCGTCAGCGGCAAGTATCCCAAGACCTACAGCTATTTTCATGGCGCCAAGCTCACCGAGGGCGTGGTCGAGGTGAGCTTCAGTGGCGGCAATCTGCCCGACGCCTATTACGACGAGTTCGTCTTCACCGGTTTCATCGCCGGCGATCTCGAGCCGGGGACGGTGCTCTATTTCCCGGTGGTGCAGGAATGCGAGAAGGGCGTGCACCGCTGGATCGAGATCCCGGCCGCGGGCAAGTCCTCGGGCGACTATCGCGAGCCGGCGCCGGCGCTCAAGCTGCAGCCCAAGCCGTAGCGTGTGATGCAGGAGCGGCGCGCCGCCGTCTGGATCGGCGCCCTGTGCGCGGCGCTGCTCGCCGCGTTCGCGCCGGCATCGCCGGCGAGCGCACATGCTTCGCTCGTCAAGGCAGTGCCGGCGGACGGGGCGGTGCTGCCGCTGGCGGCGCCGGCGCTGACCTTGACCTTCAATGAGCCGGTCTCGCCGCTCGCGATCCGCCTGATCGGACCCGATGGCGCACAGGCCTCACCGGCGGCCGTCGTGGCCGAGGACGCGACCGTCACGATCACGCCGCCGCCCGGCCTGCAGCAAGGCACGCATGTGCTGAGCTGGCGGGTCATTTCGGCCGACGGTCATCCGGTCGGCGGCGCGCTCATCTTCTCCATCGGCGCGCCGAGCCGAGGACCCGCGGCGGAAGCGGACGATATTGCCGATCACAATGTCCGCGCCGCGCTATGGGCGGCAAAGTTCGTCATCTATGTAGGGCTGTTCGTCGGCATCGGCGGTGCGTTCTTTCGCGCCTGGATCGGCGATCCAGCGCCCGCGGCGAGCGCGTGGATCGCGGCAATCATCGTTGCCGGACTCATCGCGCTGCCGATGTCGGTTGGGCTGCAAGGGCTGGATGCGCTCGCGCTTTCGCTCTTTGGCCTGACGCAAAAGGCTGTGTGGGCCGAGGGGCTCCAAACGTCGTACGGCTCGACGGCGATCGTAGCCGCGTGCGCGCTGTTTGCTGGGTTGTTTTCGTTGGCGGCACCATCGCCAAGGCTCGCGCGCGGCTTGTCGCTGCTCGGCTTCGCTGGCCTCGGCGTGGCGCTGACGCTGAGCGGCCATGCCAGCACCGCCGCGCCGCGGCTCGCCAGCCGCGCCGGCGTGCTCGTACACGCGCTCACGGTTGCGTTCTGGATCGGATCGCTGCTGCCGCTCTATGTCGCGGTACGGACGAGCAGCGCGCACGATTTGAGGGCCATCGGCGCGCTCAAGCGATTCTCGCGCGCGATTACGCCGGTGCTTGCGCTGCTGCTGTTGAGCGGCCTCTGGCTCGCTGTGGTGCAGCTCGGCCGCATCGATGCGCTGTGGAGTACGGCCTATGGCCAGGTGCTCTCCGCCAAGCTCGTTTGCGTCGCGCTGTTGCTGGGGCTCGGCGCCGCCAACCGCTATCGGCTGGTGCCGAAATTCGAGCGCCGTGGCGCTGTGGCGGCGCGCCCGCTCGCGACCGTGATCGCGGTCGAGCTTGCGCTCGCGCTGATGATCTTCGCACTCGTGGCGCTGTGGCGCTTCACGCCGCCGCCGCGTGCGCTCGTCTCCGACGCGCCGATCGCGCTCCACCTCCACGGCGACAAGGCCATGGCCGAGATCGAGATCGTGCGGGCAGCCGACGCGCCGGCGCGCGCGAGCGTGCTGGTGCTCGACGGCGCCTTCCAGCCGCTCGCGGCCAAGGAGGTGACGCTCGTGCTGGCCAATCCCGCCGCTGGGATCGAGCCGCTGCTCCTGCATGCCGCGCCCGCGGGAGAGAATCGGTGGGCGATTGATGCCCTGCGCATTCCGGTCGCCGGGCGATGGAACCTCGAAGTGGAGATCCTGGTCAGCGACTTCGACAAAGTGAGGCTCGAGGAAACGGTCGCGCTGCCGCGCATTCCGTAAGCGGTTCCCTGGGGAACTGCGCCATCCAACGATGCAGTGAGCGCGTAGGCAGGAACTGGACGGTCGCGGGAGGCGTTGGCACCTCGCCGGTTCGATTGCGCTCGCGCGCATGAAGGCAGGAGGAGGGTTGGTCGAGACGGGGGCGCAACGTCGGGAGTCGTACATGCCATCGACGCGTGAACCCATTCAGCTGCTGGAGCCTTCCGATCTGCTCGAGCCTCTCGATCTGAGGGATCATCACGCCAATTCCGTCTACGCGCTGGCTTACCCGGAATACGGCGGAACTCCGAGCGGCGCATTCACGCGCACGAGCGCGCAGGGATCGCCGCCGCCGCCGATTCGGCGCGGCAGTCGCGCATTCAAGTCGGCGTTGATCGTGGCCGGCGCGCTGGCCTGCTTTGGTGCGGGCGTCGCCCTCTCCGAGTTCCCGAAGCTTCCATTCGTTGACGGTAACAGCTCGCCAACGATGGCCAGCGCGACATCGCCGGCGCCGCGGGCTGTGGACGCGGCGGTCAAATCCAACGGTCCGACGCCAGCCTCAACAGCAGATAGCGCTCCGCAAGCCCCCACCGCGAACAAACCGAAGCAAGCCGCCGCCTCGAACGCCTCGCAGCAATCTGCGGCACCAACTGCGAAGGAGTCAGCCGCACCCGCTGCGCCGGCGTGCAGTGCGCAAGGGTCGCCGAATGATGACAGTCGTTGTCTCGCGGGGGGGACGGACCAGCCTGCCGCACCGAGCGCAAGACCGACCGCATCGGAGGCGATCGCAATCAATACTCCGGCGGCGACGCAACCGGTTGCGCAGGCCGAAGCTCCCCCAGCTGCGGACCGTTCGCCCGCCGATGTACGGGTCTCCGGCGAGAAACAGCAGCGCGCGCAGTCCTCTCGCAGCAGTCGGCGCACGACGACCCGGCGCGACGCCACCGATCAGCGGTCCATCGCCGACAACAATGTCCCGCGCGTGCGTTGGTCGTCCAGTCGCCAGGGAGGCGATACCAGTCGACCCTCTGCAGGTCGTCGCGATTGGGCCGCTGAGGACAGCGGCACGACCGCGTATTCGACCGAACGCTGGCAAGAGCGGGACGCGAATCGTTGGCAGCAGCGTGACACCGAACGCTGGCAAGAGCGCGATACGGGGCGCTGGCAGGATCGCGATGCAGGCCGTTGGCAGGATCGCGACAGCGATCGCGCCTATGGCGCGCGCCGCGACCGCTACGACGCTTACTCCCGCGGAGATGACCGCGGCGGCGCAAGAGGCTGGCGCGAGGACGACCGCATGAATGGCCGGCCGCCGCAAGAGGCGCAGCCGATGTTCGCCCCGTTCAGGAGCGGCTGGTAGCAGCGCGTCAGTTCCTCACCACCAGCACCGAGCATTTGGCGTAGCGCACCACATGGCCGGCATTGGAGCCGAGGAAGTAGGTGCGCACCGCGTGCCGCTGCGGCCGGTGCGAGCTCATCACGATGAGGTCGGCCTGGATGCTGGCGGCCTCCTCCAGGATCTCCTGGTAGATGCCGCCCTGGCGCACCGACGACGACACCCGCGCGGGCGGCAGGCCGGTCTCCTTGACGACAATGGTCAGCGCGTCCTCCGCCGCCTTGCGCTGCTGCACCTCGAAATCGGGCGGTACGTATTCCGCCAGCATCACCGGCGTGAGCGGCAGCACGTTGATGAACCGGATCGTGCCGTCCGACGGCTCCGCCATCATCAAGGCGGTGGCCACCGCGGGCTTGGCAAGTTCCCGATCGGCGAGGTCGATCGGAACCAGGATTTTCTTGTACATGGCGCCGTCCCTCTCTCTGGCTTACTTTTGCACCATATTGCCACGATTGCGCGCAAACCGTCAGAGGGAAGGGCGCTGTTTTGCAAGATGGATGGGAGGGAAACTCGAGCGCACCGACCTGACCGCTCTGCTGCGATGGCCTCGCGCCTTTGGTGCCAACGACCGGCAGCGCGCCTGGGAGCGCAGCCATGCCGGGACAGCGCTACACCCGGTCGGCGGCGGCGAGCGAGCGCGGGCTGACGAAAACCACCAGCCGCCCGCCGCTGGGATGCAGCTTGCGCCAATCCTTGCCGGCGAAATCGATCACCGCGAGACCGGAGGTCGGCAGGCCTTCGTTGAGCCGCTCGCGCGCCTCGACGTCGCCGGAGGCGATCAGCAGCCGCGCAGCGTCGTGCAGTCCGGGATTGTGGCCGATCACCAGCAGCGTGCCCACCTCGGGCTTGGTCTCCTTCACCAGCGCGATGATTGCGTCGCCGCCGGCATTGTAGAGACGATCCTCGTAGACCACCCGCGGCTTGGCGGAGAGCTCGCCCGCGACGCGCTCCCAGGTTTGGCGCGTGCGCGTCGCCGTTGACACCAGCACGCGGCCGGGAATGAGCCGGTGGTGCGTCATATAGGCGCCGATCAGGGGCGCATCGTTCTCGCCGCGTGTGTTGAGGCGGCGCTCGTGATCGCGCATGCCGCCTTCGGCCTTTTCCGTTTTGGCGTGTCGAAGCAATATCAAGCGCATGGAATTCAGGGTCGGAGATCAGAGGTGAGAGATGCCTCCATGCTAACAGCGGAAATATGAAATCCTAGCCTCGAGAACCCGCGATTGCCTCCACGATTGATGTCTGATTACTGACATCTGAGTTCTGAGCCCTGACGAGAAGAAACCGTGAACGCGTCCGAACCGCCGCCGTATGCGCCGAGCTGGTACACGGCAACCATGGTGCAGGCGCCGGCGCGGGCGCCGCTCACCTACGATCTCGATGTCGACGTCTGCGTGGTCGGCGCGGGGCTGGCGGGGCTGACCAGCGCGCGCGAGATCGCGCGCCGCGGCTGGTCGGTGGCGGTGCTGGAGCGCCGCCGCATCGCCTGGAACGCGTCCGGCCGCAACGATGGCTTCGTGCTTCCCGGCTTCGCCGCTTCCATGGACCGGATCATCAGCCGCGTCGGGCTCGATCACGCCAAGGCCCTGTGGGCGCTTTCCGACATGGGCGCCAAATACGTGCGTACCACCATTGCGGAGGAGCGCATGGCGGGCGTGGCGCCGATCGCCGGCTGGCTCAAGGTCTCCAAGGTCGACAACGGCGACGGGGGCGTGGCGGACGCGCAGTTCTACAACGAGGAGCTGGGCGTCGAGGCGGAAGCCTGGCCGACCGAGCGCGTGCGCGATGTGCTGCGGACCAATCACTATTTTCACGCGCTGCATCTGCCGCGCGCGTTCCACATCCATCCGCTCAACTACGCGCTCGG
>JBKPUA010000260.1:0-10794 GCA_046735815.1 Pseudomonadota bacterium | reverse complement strand
GCGCTCGAGCCGCCGGTGCTCGGCCGCGCCGTCGCGCAAGCGCAGGCCATGGCCCGGCCGGTGGTGACGTCCAACATCGGCATCCTGCCGGAGCAGGTGGTGACCCCGCCGGAAATGCCCGAGGACGTACGCACGGGCTGGGTGTGCAAGCCGGGCGACGCCATGGAATTTGCCCACGCTATCCGCACCGCGTTCCGGCTCGACGATACCGCCTACCGCACCATGGCCGCGCGCGCGCGCCAGTTTGCGCTTTACATGTTTTCTCCCGAAAGCGTGGGGTCGGTGACCTGCACCGTCTATAGCTCGCTGCTGGAGCCCGAGAGCTGACGCCGGCGGGATTGCGGCAACGGATGTGTCACACCGGAGGGCCACCGCCGCGGCGCCCGCGGCGGCTAGTCGAGCCGATTTGCCGTTGACTTATGGGCGGATTGCACCAATCTTTTGCGGGTCTGCGGCAAGCAGACCCGTTGCAACAGCATGAGGAGAGCCGAGCCATTCGTCGCCCAATGAAACCCGCGCAGCCCGCCCCGAAGGACGGCCCGCGCATCAACGAGGAGATCCGTGTCCGCGAAGTCCAATTGATCGACCAGACCGGCCAAAATGTCGGGCGTGTTGAGGTCCAGATCGCTTTGGACAAGGCCCAGGAAGCCGGACTTGATCTCGTCGAGATTGCTCCCAATTCGTCCCCGCCCGTCTGCAAAATTCTCGATTACGGCAAGTATAAGTACCAAGCGCAGAAGAAGGCGGCGGAAGCCCGCAAAAAACAAAAGGTGGTCGAGGTCAAGGAGATCAAGCTCCGGCCCATGATCGATGACCACGATTACGACGTGAAGATGCGCTCCATGCAGCGCTTCTTCGAGGAGGGGGACAAGGTGAAGGTCACGCTGCGCTTCCGCGGGCGTGAGATGGCGCACCAGGAGCTCGGCTACCAGCTGCTCAATCGCGTCAAGGACGACACGTCCAAACTTGCCAAGGTAGAGCAGGAGCCGCGCTTCGAGGGCCGCCAGGTGGTCATGGTGCTGGCGCCCCGGTGACGGCGCGCCTTCCCGCTGGTGCCCTTCGGATTGACGCCCCCGCCGCCGGCGCGGGGGCCAGCACGGCGATGAAGCCCGGCTCGGGTTGTTTTTCGCCCCCGCCTCTGCCATAACGCCGCCCTTCCGCCGCCCGGCCGAAAAGGGCTGCCGTGGCGACGATCAGCACGCTCCAACGAGCAAAATCCGGCCAGCCGGGCGCTTGCCCATGGCTGCTGCCGCAAAGGAGAGCCAAATGCCCAAGCTCAAGACCAAGTCCGGCGCCAAGAAGCGCTTCAAGGTGACCGGCGGCGGGAAGGTGCTCTATCAGCAATCCCGCAAACGTCACGGCATGATCAAGCGCACCAAAAAGCAGATCCGCCAATTGCGCGGCACTGCGGTGCTGTTCAAGACCGACGGCGACAAGATCAAGAAATATTACTTGCCCAACGACTGAGCGCCCAGCGGGCGCCCGCCGTCCGCATCCAACCGTTGCAGGTCATTCGAGGAGATCAGCCATGGCACGCGTCAAGCGCGGCGTCACCGCACACGCCAAGCACAAGAAAGTTCTCAAAGCCGCCAAAGGCTATTACGGCCGGCGCAAGAATACCATTCGGGTCGCCAAGCAGGCGGTGGAGAAGGCAAACCAGTACGCCTATCGCGACCGCAAGCGCCGCAAGCGCACCTTCCGGGCGCTCTGGATCCAACGCCTCAATGCCGCGGTGCGCCCCTTCGGCCTGACCTACAGCCGGTTCATCAACGGGCTCGGCAAGGCCGGGCTTCTGATCGACCGCAAGGTGCTGTCGGATCTCGCGATCCGCGAGCCTGCGGCATTCGCGGCAATTGTCGAGAAAGCCAAGACGGCGGTCGGATAACGGAGGACAGAGGACGAATGTCGGACGCCAGATGCGTTCTGACATCTGAGATCTGACATCCGTCATCTGACGTCACCATGATCGACCTCGGCTATGTTCAGTGCCTGGCACGCTACAATCGCTGGCAGAACGAGAACCTGTATGCCGTCGCCGACCGCCTGTCCGACGGCGAGCGGCGGCGCGAGCGCGGCGCGTTCTTCGGCTCGATCCATGCCACGCTCAACCATCTGCTCTGGGCCGACCGCATCTGGATGACCCGCCTCGCCGGCACGCCGCGCCCGGCGGGCGGCATTCCCGAATCCGTCTCGTTCCATAACGACTGGGGCGACTTGAAGCACGAGCGGACCGCCTTCGACGCGGTGATCGTCGACTGGGCGGACCGACTCGACGATGCCGCGCTCGCCGACGACCTCACCTGGTTTTCCGGAGCGATCAAGGCCGAGGTGACCAAACCGAAATGGTTTCTGATCACCCACATGTTCAATCACCAGACCCATCATCGCGGGCAGGTGCATTGCATGCTGACGCAGGCGGGAGGCAAGCCCGGCGACACCGATTTGTTCATCATGCCGACCTGAGCACCGGCGGGTCTGCTCCCGCCCGATGCCCCGTCAACGATCCGGATACACAGGCGCGCTCGCCGATGACCAACCTTGCCGCACTGGAAAACGAACTGCAGACCGCCATCTCGGCGGCGCCTGATGAGGGTGCGCTCGAAGCCGTGCGCGTCGCCGCGCTCGGCCGCAACGGCTCGATCTCCGCGCTGCTCAAGACCCTCGGCACGCTGCCGCCGGACGAGCGCAAAGAGCGCGGGGCGGCGATCAACGCGGTCAAGGATCGCGTCACCGCCGCCATCGCCGCCCGAAAGGATGCGCTCAAGGAGCAGGCGCTCGATCAACGGCTCAACACCGAGACCGTGGACGTCACCTTGCCGGTGCGCGAGCCGCCGGCCGAGACCGGCCGCGTGCACCCGATCACCCAGGTGATCGACGAATTGACCGCGATCTTCGCCGACATGGGCTTTGCGATCGCCGAAGGTCCCGACATCGAGACCGACGACTACAACTTCACCAAGCTCAATTTCGCCGAGGATCATCCCGCACGCGAGATGCACGACACGTTCTACTTCAATCCGAAGCCGGACGGCTCGCGGCTATTGCTGCGCACCCACACCTCGCCGGTGCAGATCAGGACCATGCTGGCGCAGAAGCCGCCGATCCGCGTCATCATCCCTGGCCGCACCTATCGCAGCGACAGCGACCAGACCCACACCCCCATGTTCCACCAGGCCGAGGGGCTGGTCATCGACAAGAGCTCACACCTCGGCCACCTGAAATGGATCCTGCAGGAGTTCTGCAAGGCGTTCTTCGAGGTCGATCAGGTCAAGATGCGCTTCCGCCCGTCGTTCTTCCCGTTCACTGAGCCGTCGCTCGAGGTCGACATCCAGTGCCGGCGCGACAAGGGCGAGATCCGGTTCGGCGAGGGCGAGGACTGGATGGAGATTCTCGGCTGCGGCATGGTGCATCCCAACGTGCTACGCAATTGCGGTCTCGATCCCGACGAGTATCAGGGTTTCGCCTGGGGCCTCGGGATCGATCGCATCGCTATGCTCAAGTACGGCATGTCGGATCTGCGCGCCTTCTTCGACGCCGACGTGCGCTGGCTCGCACATTACGGCTTCCGCCCGCTCGACTTTCCGACCCTCGCCGGCGGACTGAGCGCATGATTGTTCTGACTCTTCGAACTCGACGATGAAATTCACCCTCGCCTGGCTCAAGGAGCACCTCGAGACCGACGCGCCCCTCAAGGCAATCGTCGACAAGCTCACCATGATCGGGCTCGAGGTCGAGAACGTCGCGGACCGCGGTCAGCTGCTCGCACCATTCATCATCGCGCGCGTGGTCTCGGCCGAGCAGCATCCCAACGCCGACCGCCTGCGCGTCTGCGTGGTCGATACCGGCGCCGGCGATCCGGTGCAGGTGGTGTGCGGCGCGCCCAATGCTCGCGCCGGCATGAAGGGTGTGTTCGTGCCGCCGGGCGCCTTCATCCCGGGCAAGAACATTACGCTCGGCGTTGGCAAGATCCGCGGGGTCGAGAGCCGCGGCATGCTGGTCTCCGAATTCGAGCTGCAGATTTCCGACGACCACGAGGGCATCATCGAGCTTGCCGCCGACGCGCCAGTCGGCGCCAACTACGCACAGTGGGCCGGGATCGATGACCCGGTGATCGACATCAACGTCCCCTCCAACCGCGCCGACTGCACCGGCGTCGAGGGCGTTGCGCGCGATCTTGCGGCCGCCGACCTCGGCAAGCTCAAAGACCGCGCGGTTAAGGCGGTCGAAGGACGCTCCCCCTGCCCGGTCACGGTGACGCTCGACTTCGGCACGACGCCGTCGCTCTGCCCGGCCTTCGGCTTGCGGCTCGTGCGTGGTGTCAAGAACGGCCCGTCGCCCGAGTGGCTGCAGCGCCGGCTGCGCGCAATCGGGCTGCGCCCGATCAACGCGCTCGTCGACATCACCAATTTCATCACCTACGACCGCGCGCGTCCGCTGCACGTGTTCGACGCCGCCAAGGTGCACGGCCATCTGACGGTGCGGCGCGCCCGCGACGGCGAAAGCCTGCTCGCGCTCGACGGCAAGCGCTACGCGCTCGATCCCAGCATCTGCGTGATCGCCGACGAGAACGATGTCGAATCGCTTTCCGGCATCATGGGCGGCGAGGCCACCGGCTGCTCGGAAACAACTACCGACGTGCTCATCGAATCGGCGCTGTGGGAACCGATGAACATCGCGCAGACCGGCCGCAAACTCGGCATCCAGTCGGATGCGCGCTATCGGTTTGAGCGCGGCGTCGATCCCGCTTTCATGCTGCCCGGCCTCGAGCTCGCGACCAAGATGGTGCTCGAAATCTGCGGCGGCGAGCCGTCGCAGATCACGGTCGCGGGCAAGCCCGACGCGCCGCAGCGCGTGATCGACTTTCCGCTGACTGAGCTGCCCCGTCTTGCCGGCCTCGAAGTCGCGCTGCCTGAGGCGAGGCGCGTGCTCGAGCGGCTCGGCTTCGCCGTCGCGGGCGAAAGCGAGAAGGCCAGGGTCACGGTCCCATCGTGGCGCGCGGACGTGCACGACAAAGCCGACGTGGTCGAGGAAGTGGTGCGCATCCTCGGCGTCGATCGCATCCCCGCGACGCCCTTCGATCGCGGTGAGGAACCGCGCAAGCCGGTGCTCACACCGATCCAGCTGCGCACGCGCAAGGCCAAGCGCGCGCTGGCGGCGCGCGGCATGGTCGAGGCGATCTCGTGGTCGTTCATCTCGCGGCCGCAGGCCGAGCTGTTTGGCGGGGGGCAGGCGGAGCTGACGCTCGCCAATCCCATTGCGGCCGACCTCTCCGACATGCGGCCGAGCCTCATTCCGGGACTCGTCGCCGCAGCGCAGAGGAATGCCGATCGCGGCTTCGGCGACGTGGCGCTGTTCGAGGTCGGGCAGATCTTCCGTGGCGACCGCCCGGAGGACCAGCTCACCGCCGCGGGCGGCGTGCGCCGCGCGCTCGCCAAGCCGACCGGCAGCGGCCGCCACTGGTCGGCGCCGGCAGCCGAGGTCGACGCCTTCGATATCAAGGCGGACGCCCTCGCCGTGCTCGCCGCCGCAGGCGCGCCGCCGCAGGCGCTGCAGGTCGTTCCGGGAGCGCCGGCCTGGTTCCACCCCGGACGCTCCGGCACCATCCAGATCGGCCCGCAGAACGTCCTCGGCCATTTCGGCGAGCTGCATCCGCGCGCGCTCGATGCCCTCGACGCCGAAGGCCCGCTGGTCGCCTTCGAGGTGGTGCTGGAAAAAATCCCGGAGCCGAAGGCCAAGGCGACGCGCGCCAAGCCCGCGCTGGAGCTGTCTCCGTTCCAGCCGGTCGAGCGCGATTTCGCCTTCGTGGTCGACCGCGCGGTGAAGGCGGTAGACATCGCGCGCGCAACGCAGAGCGTCGACCGCAAGCTGATCGCGAACGTGCAGGTATTCGACGTCTACGAGGGCGCGGGCATCGAGCCGGGCAAGAAATCGATCGCAATCAGCGTCACGCTGCAGCCGCGCGAAAAGACCATGACCGACCAGGAGATCGACGCGGTCGCCGCCAGGATCGTGGCCGAGGTCGGCAAGCGGACCGGCGGCACCCTGCGAGCGTGACTCCCAATGGCTGTCGTCCCCGCGAAAGCGGGACCCATAACCACAGCTCTGGAATATGGATCCCCGCTTTCGCGGGGATGACAGCATCAAATTGGTGCCGACCCGATCAACCCCGGCCTATGACCTTGAGCACCGCATCGGCGGCTCGCTCGCCCGATTCCCAAGCACCGGCCACCGTGCCCCAGAGCGTCTCATGCGTGGCTTCGCCCGCCAAGAAGATGCGATTGCTCAGCGGCTCGGTCAGCACTTTGCGCGCGGATTGTCCGCCCGGCGCGGCGGAAGACGTGGCGCCAAGTACCCATGGCTCGTTGTTCCAGCGCGTGGCGTGGCGACGCTTGACGAGGTTCTTCATGTCGGCGCCGTAGAGCCCGCCGAGCCAGCCGAGCGCAAAATCGATCATCGCCGCCTCGCCTTTAGCGGACAGCTCACGCCCGAAATTGCCGGCGACGTCGACGACGCAGATCGTCGATCCCGCCATGTTGCCCAGGATCGCCCCGGTTTGCCTGCCGTCGCTCTTCTCGAACACGAGCTCGTCGGCGCGCAGCCCGAACGGATTGCCGGCGAGTTCGAGCGCGATGTGATCGCGGCTGCCGAGCTTAAGCTTGCTGATAGCATCGAGATGGCGCTTGGGAAGATCGGGCGCGAACTTGATCTTGCCGGCGGCGAGCGCATTGGTCGAGACAGTGACGATGGCGGCGCCGGTCTTGAACTCGCCTTTCGCGCTGTTGACCTCAAGGCGCTGGCGGCTCCACCACTCGATCGTCTTCACCGGGCTCCCCAGCAGCAGCGGCAACCCGGCGGACAGCTTCGTCAGCACCGCACCAAAGCCCTGGCGGCAGAACGCGCTGTTGTCGCGATCGGCCGCGCGCGCGAGGTCGACGGTCGACACCTCCGCAAGGTCCTTGCCGCAAGTATAGGGACCGAGCACGAACTCGATGGTGGAGCGCCAATCGCCGAGATCCTTCGGCAATACCTGCGCGCAGGCAATGTCACTCTTTCGCGCGGCATCGGCGATGGCCGCGTTGGCGCGCACCAGGCCGGCGAGGAAATCCTCCATCTCGCCTTCGCGCGCATAGCGCCGGCCGATGCGCACGCGCTGGCCGGGCGGCGCCCGATAGATCTCGAGCCCGGCCTGGACGCCAAGCTTCACCAGCGGATTGACGTCGGAGGCATACATCCAATGGGCGCCGCGATCATACGGCACGCCGAAGATCTTCATATCGGTGATGCAACGTCCACCGATCTCTTCAGCGGCCTCGATCACGACAAAACGCTTGCGCGCGGCCGCAAGTCGCCGCGCGGCCGCGATGCCGGCCGCGCCGGCGCCGACGATGACCGCATCGACCCAGCCGGTGCGAGGCACCTCCAGCACGGGCGCCGGCCGTGGCGCTGCGAGCGCGGGGCCGGCCGCCACGGCGGCGGCAGAAGCAAGGAACGAGCGGCGGCTCCAATGTTTCATGGTATGAGCGGACCCTGAATCTGGCGAGGTCTATCATGGACGGCGCGAGCCGCGCGCGAAATCTTTTTCAGTACGGTTGAACTTGCCGCATCAACGGGGCGTATTCGAAAATGCAACCGATAGCCGCCGGCAAGCCAAATCCGGCGTTGTCCCAGAGACCGGGAGATACCGATGCTCGATGCGGCGATCAAGGCGCTCTCGCAGATGTTGTCACCGCCGTTTCGCGCGGTGCTGTGGAAGTCCGTCGGACTTGCGCTCGTTCTGATCGTGTTCATCGGGGTCGCGCTCCAGCGGCTGCTGGCTTGGCTCGCAACTGCAGGGGCGGACTGGGCCGAGACCGCGCTGGGCTCCGGGGCGCATACACTGCTTTCGATCGCGACCTGGATCATTTCCATTGCCGCGAGCCTCGGTATCATTGTGGGATCCGTATTCCTGATGCCTGCGGTGACCGCGCTCGTCGGCAGCCTTTTCGTCGACGAGATCGCGCTCACGGTAGAGCGCGTCCACTATCCTACGGCGATCGGCACGCCGCCGCCGCTGATGCAGTCCGTGGTGGAAGGCCTCAAGACCGCTTTGCTTGCGGTTCTGGTCTATCTCATCGCGGCGCCGTTTCTCCTGTTCGCCGGTGCCGGCGCCATCATCTTTTTCCTGGCCGCAGCTTACCTGCTTGGCCGCGAATATTTCGAGCTTGCGGCGATGCGCCGCCATCCCGTCGCCGAGGCCAAACGGCTGCGCAAGCTACACCAGGGCACGGTGTTCGTCGCAGGCCTATTGATTGCCGTTTTCGTATCGATCCCGATCGTCAACCTCGCCACGCCGCTGTTCGCCATGGCCTTGATGGTACATGTGAGCCGGATGACAGATGACAGAGGTGAGACGTCGGATCTGAGATGACGTATCGGAGGCACACTATAGAGCACGTCTACGCCTTCATTTGGCCGCCAGCTTCGTCACCGCGACCTTCACCGTGCCGTCGGCTTCCGCGATCACGCGCAGGGTCTTGGCGTCGAATTCAATGCCAACGAGGCGCAGATCGGTGACCGCCGCGTCGACCTGCACGCCATCGACGCTTTTGCGGAAGTCGGCGATCGCCGTTTCCATGCTCTTGCGCGCGTTGGCCGCGAGCGGCACCAGATCCACCGCCGCGCTCTCCGCTAGCGACTTTTCGAGATAAGGCACCGCCGCCCGCGCAGCCGCGCCGAGCAGGCCGAACGCGGCCTCCGACTCGACGTCGAGTACGACATCCTCGAGGCGGAGCACCTGACGAGCGCGATCGAGCGCCGGCTTGCCCCAGACGTGGATCGTGGCCTCGGCGCCGAGACCGAACCAGCTCTTGTTCTCGTTGGCCTTGACCCGCAACGAGATCAGCAGGCGGTCGCCGGAGGCTGCCAGCGTCACCTTGCGCACGGTGACGGTGAAGGCGCTGTCCTTGTCGTCGGGGAAGGTCTTCCCCGTGAGCTGCGCCGCCAGCAACCGGTTGACTTCGGTGAACGGAATATCGATCGGCACGGCGATGTTGACGCGGCCCTGCTCGATCTGCGGCACGAGCTCGAGCTGCGCCGGGAAGGGACAATCGGGCTTGGTCTCGTTGGGCACGATCCGCGTTTGCGCCTGCACGCCGAACGTCAGCATGAGCGCGGTTTCATTGATTCGCGGTTGCGCGGCAAAGGCGCGGGTCGGACGCAGCTCAAGCCAAAGATTGGGCATGCCGGATGTGGCGCCGCCGAGCGGGATGGAGCGGCACATTTTGGTCCATTCGCGCCGAGCGGCGACTTCGAGGAACGGGTCCTCGCGCAGGCGCGCCTGCAGCGCCGCCACCTGCTCGTTGACGGCCCGATCGAGCAGCGGCTTGACCTCGTTGGAGACGTTGAGCTTGACCCCCATCACCGGCAACGACGCGTCGGCGAGCGCGACCTCGGCGGCGAGATTGGGCTCGAGCCGCCACGCCGGCAACAACGCCGGCCGCGACCGCATGGTGACATTGCCGCGAATATCGGCGCGCTGGTCGAGCGACTTTCCTTGCAGGCTCTGCACCCGCTCGCCCAGCCGGCCGCCGAGCAAGCCGCTGATGGCACCGGCGAGATTGCCGGCGTCGCCGGAGATCTGCCCGGTCGTTCGCACGGTGCCGGTCAGCGCGGTCGACACCGCGAGCGCGTCGGGCCGACCGCTGACGGCGAGCGGGCCGCGCGCCACCGTCCAGCCGATCTCGGCGTCCGACAGGAGTTGCGGCAATACGTTGTCGCGCTTGCCGGCGAGATTGCGCGGCGCTGCCGTCTCCATGGCGTCGCGGATCGCGCTGAGCGCAACAGTCGCCGGCGTCACGATCATCGAGCTGCGGGCAAGCGGCGCGAGCGGCGGCACCTCGACCAGCGCCGGGCGCCGACCTTCCGTGCCCGGCCACAGCCAATTCGAGACCCATAGCGCGCCGCCGAACGCCGCGACCGCAATCAGGGCGCCGATGGCGATCTTCCCCCACGGCAAGTGCATGCCCCACCACCCCTTTTCGAGTTGTGGACGAATCTGAGCGCCGATTGTGGTGGCAGCGAGACGAGTCTCGACGCGGCTACAGCTAGTGTCCCGATTCCGAAGTTCGCAAACCTTTTGCGGCACCCTCTCATGCGAACTTCGGAATCAAAGGGACACTAGCAACCCTATGATTCTAGTGCCCGTTCGAACCCGAAGTTCGCAACCGCTCTTGCGGCACGTGATGGCGAACTTCGGGTTCGGGGCACAAGTCGTCAGTGCCGTGGACTGACGGGTTCCGTCAGAACCGTCTTACCCGGCCACTTGCAGAGGTCGGCAATCAGGCACCGCTCGCACAACGGGCGGCGGGCCACGCAGACGTAGCGCCCGTGCAGAATGAGCCAGTGGTGGGCATGGAGCTTGTATTTCGCCGGCACGACTTCGTTGAGCTTCATCTCGACTTCGAGGGGCGTCTTGCCGGTGGCCATGCCGGTGCGATTGCCGACGCGGAAGATATGGGTGTCGACCGCAATGGTCGGCTCCCCGAACGCAACGTTGAGCACCACGTTTGCGGTCTTGCGTCCGACCCCGGGGAGCGCCTCCAGCGCCTCGCGAGTGTGCGGAACCGCGCCGCCGTGCTCCTCCACGATCTTCTTCGACAGCGCGATCACGTTCTTGGCCTTGGTGCGGTAGAGGCCGATGGTCTTGATGAGGTCCTGCACGCGCGCCTCCCCGAGCGTGGCCATCTTGGCCGGCGTGTCGGCGGCGGCGAACAGCGCCGGCGTCGCCTTGTTGACGCCGGCATCGGTCGCCTGCGC
>JBKPUA010000259.1:0-10991 GCA_046735815.1 Pseudomonadota bacterium | reverse complement strand
ACGGTCATCCTGATCCGCGACCTCATCACCGGCAGCGAGAACCTCGTATTCGAATTCCAGATCGTACTGTGGCTGTGGTTCACGGTGCTGTTCGCCAATTTCGCCGAGGCCATCGCCGAAGGCCGCGGCAAGGCGCAGGCCGATTCGTTGCGGCGCCAGCGCACCGAAACCCAGGCCAAGCTGCTGATGGGACCTGGCGGTCGTGGCCACAAATCGATCCCCAGCACCAGCCTCAAGGTGGGCGACGTCGTGCTGGTCGAAGCAGGCGACACGATTCCGTCGGACGGCGAGGTCATCGAGGGCATCGCCTCGGTCAACGAGGCCGCCATCACCGGCGAGTCCGCGCCGGTCATCCGCGAGTCGGGCGGCGACCGCTCGGCCGTCACCGGCGGCACGCAGGTGCTGTCCGACTGGATCAAGGTGCGCATCACCGCGGCGCCCGGCTCGACCTTTCTCGACCGCATGATCCGGCTGGTCGAAGGCGCCGAGCGCCAGAAGACCCCGAACGAGATCGCGCTCGATATCCTCCTCGTCGGCCTGACCATCATCTTCGTGTTCGCGACGGTGACCATCCCGAGCTACGTCGCCTATGCCGGCGGAGCCATCTCGGTGGTGATCCTGGTGGCGCTGTTCGTGACCTTGATCCCGACCACCATCGGCGCCCTCTTGTCCGCCATCGGTATCGCCGGCATGGACCGGCTGGTGCGCTTCAACGTGCTGGCGATGTCGGGCCGCGCGGTCGAAGCGGCGGGCGACGTCGACACGCTCCTCCTCGACAAGACCGGCACTATCACGCTCGGCAATCGCCAGGCGACTGAATTCAAGCCGGTGCGCGGCGTGAGCGAGCAGGAGCTGGCCGACGCGGCGCAGCTCGCCTCGCTCGCTGACGAGACCCCGGAAGGCCGCTCCATCGTCGTGCTCGCCAAGGAGAAGCACGGCATCCGCGGCCGCGATCTCGCCGAATTGCGCGCCAATTTCATTCCGTTCACGGCGCAGAGCCGCATGAGCGGAGTGGAGGTAGGCGGCTCCTGGGTGCGCAAGGGCGCCGTGGACTCGATCCTGAACTATCTCAACGCGCCGACCGCGGCCGCCACGCCGTCGGGCGCGGTGCGATCACTGCAGCCGGCGGTGAGCGCCGAGACTGTGCGCGAGGTGCAGGCGATCGCCGACGCCATCGCGAAGTCGGGCGGCACGCCGCTCGCCGTCGCCAAGGACGGCCGGCTGCTCGGCATCATTCATCTCAAGGACATCGTCAAAGGCGGCATCCGCGAGCGCTTCGCGGAGCTCCGCCGCATGGGCATCCGCACCATCATGATCACCGGCGACAATCCCATGACCGCGGCGGCGATTGCAGCGGAGGCCGGGGTCGATGATTTCCTGGCGCAGGCGACGCCCGAGGACAAGCTCAAGCTCATCCGCGATGAGCAGGCCAAGGGCAAGCTGGTCGCCATGTGCGGCGACGGCACCAACGACGCTCCCGCGCTCGCCCAGGCCGACGTGGGCGTGGCGATGAACACCGGCACGCAGGCCGCGCGCGAGGCCGGCAACATGGTCGACCTCGATTCCAACCCGACCAAGCTGATCGAGGTGGTCGAGATCGGCAAGCAGCTCCTGATGACACGTGGATCGCTGACGACGTTCTCGATCGCCAACGACGTGGCGAAGTACTTCGCCATCATCCCGGCGATGTTTGTCGCGTTCTATCCGCAACTGCAGGCGCTCAATGTCATGAACTTGGCGACCCCGCAGAGCGCGATCCTCTCCGCCATCATCTTCAACGCGCTGATCATCATCGCGCTGATCCCGCTGGCGCTCAAAGGCGTGCGCTACCGCCCGATCGGCGCCGGGCCGCTGCTGCGGCGCAATCTGCTGTTCTACGGCGTCGGCGGCGTCATCATTCCGTTCATCGGCATCAAGGCGATCGACCTGCTGGTCACCGCCTTGCACCTCGCCTGAGGAGACGAGCCATGTTGAAAGAAATTCGTCCCGCAATCGTCTTCATCGTCGCGCTGACGATCATCACCGGTCTCGTTTACCCATTCGTGATGACCGGCATCGCGGGGGTCATCTTCCCGTATCAGGCGCAAGGGAGCCTGGTCGAACGGGATGGCACGGTGGTCGGATCGGCGCTGATCGGCCAGGAGTTCACGAGCGACAGGTACTTCCACGGCCGGCCGTCGGCGACCGTCGCCCCTGACCCCAACGATTCGTCCAAGACTGTTCCTGCCCCCTACAATGCGGCCAACTCCGGCGGTTCGAATCTGGGACCCACCAACAAGGCCCTGATCGAGCGCGTGCAGGGCGATGTCGACAAATTGAAGCAGGAGAATCCGTCTGCCCAGGTTCCGATCGACATAGTGACCACGTCCAGCAGCGGGCTCGATCCGCACATCTCACCGGCAGCCGCGCTGTTCCAGGTGCCGCGCGTTGCGAAAGCGCGTAATATGCCGGAAGACCGCGTGCGCCAGCTTGTGAACGAGCACGTCGAGGGACGGACCCTTGGTTTCTTGGGCGAGCCGCGGGTGAACGTGCTGGCGTTGAACCTCGCCTTGGACCGCGCGACGACGGCACGGTGACGCAGAGGTCGAGGCGCCAGGAGGTTGATGCTTGATGGCGGACCCCCGGAGCCGCTCCGACCAACGACCCTCGCCGGAGGCCCTGCTCGAAGCCGCGCGGCGCGAAGAACGCCGCGGCGGGCGGCTCAAGATCTTCGTCGGCGCCGCCCCCGGCGTCGGCAAGACCTACGAGATGCTGCAGCAGGCGCGCGCCCACAAGCAGGACGGCTACGACATCGTTGTCGGCGTGGCCGAGACGCATGGGCGTAAAGAGACCCAGGCGCTGCTCGACGGGCTCGAGGTCGTGCCGCGCAGGCGCCTCGAATACCGGGGGCAGTGGCTCGAGGAGATGGATCTCGACGCGATCATCGCGCGCCATCCGCAGATCGTGCTGGTCGACGAGCTCGCCCACACCAACGCGCCCGGGAGCCGCCATCCCAAGCGCTACCTCGACGTCGAGGAGCTGCTCAACCACGGCATCGATGTTTACACCACCGTCAACATCCAGCACATCGAGAGCCTCAACGACGTGGTGGCGCAGATCACGCATGTGCGCGTGCGCGAGACCGTGCCCGATTCGGTGTTCGATCGCGCCGACGGCATCGAGCTCGTCGACCTCACGCCCGACGACCTGATCCAGCGCCTGAAAGAGGGCAAGGTCTACGTGCCCAAGCAGGCCGAGCGCGCGCTCGAACACTATTTCTCGCCCGGCAACCTGACCGCTTTGCGCGAGCTCGCACTGCGGCGCACCGCCGAGCGCGTCGACGAGCAACTGCTCACGCACATGCAGGCACATGCGATCCCGGGACCCTGGCCGGCCGGGGAACGCATTATGGTCTGCGTGAGCGAGGACCCGCGCGCCGCCGCACTCGTGCGCTACGCCAAACGGCTAGCCGACCGCCTGCACGGGCCCTGGACCGCGCTCTATATCGAGACGCGGCGCAGCCTGCACCTCAGCGAGGACGAGCGCGACCGGGTCGCCGATACGCTGCGGCTGGCGGAAGCGCTCGGAGGCGAAGGGGTTACGATCCCAAGTGCCGGTCGGCACATTGCCGACGACGTGATTGGCTACGCGCAGGCGAACAACGTCACCCAGATCGTCATCGGCAAGTCGGCCCGCACACGCTGGTTCGAGATCCTGCATGGCTCGGTCGTCCACGATCTCGTGCGCCGGTCCGGCAACATCAGCGTCCATGTTATCGCGGGCGACGAGCTGACCGGGGAACCGATCCCGAAAAAGACAATACGCACGGCGGAGGAGGCGCCATCTCTCGATATCCGTTCATACGGTTTCGCGCTGTTGGCGGTGGCGCTGGCGCTTGGTGTCAGCGAGCTCATGCAATGGCTGATCGGAATCGAGAACGTCGATCTCGTGTTCCTCACCGCGGTGGTCGGGGTGGCTGTTCGTTTTGGGCTATGGCCTTCCCTCCTGGCCAGCGTCGTATCCTCGCTGTGCTACAATTTCTTTTTCCTGCCTCCGATCTACACGTTTACGATCTCCGATCCCACCAACGTGGCCGCGTTCGGCTTCTTTACCCTTGTAGCCGTTATCGTTTCGCATGTTGCCGCACGTGGGCGCATGCAAGCGGTTACGGCGCGCGAACGCGTGCGCACCGTCGAGTCGCTTTATGCGTTCAGCCGCAAGCTCGCCGGGGTCGGCACCCTCGATGACGTGCTGTGGGCGACGGCCTACCAGACCGCGTTGATGCTGAAGGTGCGAGTCGTGCTGCTCTTGCCCGAGAACGGCTCCATTGCCGTGAAGGCGGGATATCCGCCGGAGGACACGCTCGACGAAGCGGACATCGCCGCGGCAAAATGGGCCTGGGAGAACAATCGTCCGGCCGGGCGCGGCTCGGACACGCTGCCCGGGGCGAAGCGGTTGTTCCTGCCCATGCGCACGGGGCGTGGCGCCATCGGCATTGTCGGCATCGACAGCGACAAACCGGGTTCGCTGCTCACCCCCGATCAGCGCCGCCTGCTCGACGCCTTGATCGACCAGGCCGCCATCGCCATCGAGCGGGTCTATCTCGTGGAAGACGTCGACCGCGCCAAACGCACGATCGAGACCGACCGATTGCGGTCCGCCCTGCTCACATCGATCTCGCACGATCTCAAGACGCCGCTGGCCGCCGTGCTGGCCGCGGCCGGGACGGTGCGCGACTTGTCGACCAAGCTGACGGACGCCGAGAAGGCTGATCTGCTGGCGACCATCGTCGACGAGTCGGAGCGGCTCAATCGCTTCATTGCCAACCTGCTCGACATGACCAAGCTGGAATCCGGCGCCATCGTGCCGAATGCGTCGCCGCATGATCTCGGCGAGATCGTGGGAACTGCATTGCAGCGCGCCGGCAAGATTCTCGCCCGGCATCGGGTCGAGCTGGAGCTCGAATCGGGGCTGCCGATGCTCGACCTCGACGCCGTGCTGTTCGAGCAAGTGCTGTTCAATCTGCTGGACAACGCCGCCAAGTATTCGCCGGAGGGCACTACCATCCGCATCCAGGGCTGGCGCGATCAGGATGCGGTCTACCTGCAGGTGCTGGACGAAGGGAGCGGCATCCCGCCCGCGGAGCTGGAGCAGATATTCGACAAGTTCTATCGGGTGGAAAAAGGCGATCAGGTACGCGCGGGCACCGGGCTCGGGCTCGCGATCTCCCGCGGCTTCGTCGAAGCCATGCACGGAAGCATCACGGCAGCCAACCGCAGCGACCGTCGCGGGGCGGCATTCGTGGTCAGGCTACCGGTTCCACCCAGCGCCGGGCAATTGGACACCGCGGCATGAGCGCTGCCCCGCTCAAAATCCTGGTGGTCGACGACGAGCCGCCCATCCGCAAACTACTGCGGATGGGCCTGAGCACGCAGGGCTACGAAATCCTGGAAGCGCCGAACGGCAAGGCCGCGCTCGATCTGTTGGCGCAGAATCCCAACTTGGTGATTCTCGATCTCGGGCTTCCCGATATCCAGGGGCTGGAACTGTTGCGAATGATGCGCGAGCGTAGCGAAGGGGTGCCGATCGTGGTGCTGTCGAGCCGGGGAGATGAGGCCGGCAAGGTGCAAGCGCTCGATCTCGGCGCCGACGACTACGTCACCAAGCCGTTCGGCATGGAGGAGCTGCTTGCCCGCATGCGGGCGGCGCTCCGCCATCAGCTTCAGGTGCACGGCGAGCGGCCGGTGTTCCGCACCGGCGAGCTCGCGGTCGACCTGGTGCGGCGGATCGTGAAGGTGGGTGACAGGGAAGTGAAGCTCTCCCCCAAGGAGTACGAGCTCCTGCGCGTGCTGGTGCAGCACGCCGGCAAGGTGCTCACCCACAAATTCCTTTTGGGGCAACTGTGGGACGATCTGACCGACGCCCAATATCTGCGCGTCTACGTGCGGCAGCTGCGGCAGAAGATCGAAGCAGATCCCGAGCGCCCGCATTACATCCTGACCGAGACCGGAATCGGCTATCGCCTGCGGGCGCCGGACTGAACGCCGCAGCCGAATGGGCGTTCCCCGCTGCCACGGCCGGTTGAACCATGTTAGCTTCGGCGCCTCGTCAATAAAGGTCGTCGCCGGGAGGAAAACGTGCGCGTCTCATCGACAAGAATTGCGGCCGCTGCCAGCCTCTGCCTCGCGAGCTGCATCGGCGCCAACAATGCCTCCGCCCAAGTCAAGCTCGGGGCGGTGTTGTCGGTCACCGGTCCGGCCTCGTTCCTGGGCGATCCCGAGAAAAAGACGCTCGAGCTCTATATCGACGAGATCAACGCCAAGGGCGGCGTCAACGGCCAGAAGCTGCAACTCGTGGTCTATGACGACGGCGCCGACGCCAATGCAGCGCGCACCTTCGCCACCCGCCTCATCGAGGAGGACAAGGTCGCTGCAATGGTCGGCGGCACCACCACCGGCGCCACCCTCGCCATGATCCCGCTGTTCGAGGAGGCGCAGATTCCATTGATCTCGCTCGCCGGAGCGATCCAGATCATCGAGCCGGTGCGCAAATGGGTGTTCAAGACGCCGCACACCGACAAGATGGCGTGCGAGAAGATCTTCGCTGATCTCAAAGCGCGCAACCTGACCACGGTCGCGCTCATTTCCGGCACCGACGCATTCGGCAAATCCATGCGCGACCAGTGCGTCGCCGTGGCGCCCAAGGCCGGCATCACCATCGCGCACGAGGAATCCTACGGGCCGCGCGACAGCGACATGACCCCGCAGCTCACCAACATCAAGGGCAAGGCCGGCGTGCAGGCGGTGATCAATCCGGGCTTCGGCCAGGGCCCGGCGATCGTGACCCGCAACTATCGGCAGCTCGGCATCGCGCTGCCGCTCTACCAGAGCCACGGCGTCGCCTCGAAGCAGTTCATCGAGCTCGCCGGAGCGGCAGCCGACGGCGTGCGGCTGCCGGCCGCCGCCCTGCTCGTCGCCGACAAGCTTCCCGACAGCGACCCGCAGAAGCCGGTCGTGGTCGGCTACACCGGCGCCTACCAGCAGAAGACCGGCCAGCCGGTCTCCACCTTCGGCGGCCACGCCTATGACGGGCTGATGATCTTCGTCGAGGCGGCAAAACGCGCCGGCAGCTTCGACAAGGCCAAGGTGCGCGACGAGATCGAGAAGACCAAGAACTTCATCGGCACCGGCGGGATCGTCAACATGTCGCCCAGCGATCATCTCGGTCTCGATCTCAGCGCCTTCCGAATGCTCGAGATCAAGGGCGGCGACTGGACGTTGGTGCAGTAGGGCAGAGCGAATAGCGAGTAGCGAATAGCGAATAGAATCCGCTCGCTGCTCCTATTCGCTACTCGCTATTCGCTCCCAGTCGCTATTTGCTATGCCCGAACTGCTCCAATTCATCTTCTCCGGCCTGACCGTCGGCGCGGTCTATGCGCTGGTCGCGCTCGGCTTCACCCTGATCTACAACGCTTCCGACGTGATCAACTTCGCCCAGGGCGAGTTCGTGATGCTGGGCGGCATGACGACGGTGTTCCTCGCCCTTGCCGGCGTGCCGCTGCCGCTGGCCGCCGTGCTCGCGATCGTCTTGACGGTCATCGTAGGGCTCGCGCTCTACCGCTTCGCCATCGAGCCTGCGCGCGGCGCCAGCGCCGTCGTGCTCATCATCATCACCATCGGAGCGTCGATCTTCCTGCGCGGCGCAGCGCAGGTCATCTTCGACAAGCGCTTCCACAGTCTGCCGCCATGGTTCGGCAATGAGCCGATTCGCGTCGGCGGCGCCGCCATCCTGCCGCAGAGCTTGGTGGTGCTCGCCGGCGCGCTGGTGATCGTCGTGCTGCTGTGGGCCTTCATCGAGCGCACGCTGATCGGCAAGGCGATCGTCGCCACCGCCGCCAATCGGCTTGCCGCACGCCTTGTCGGCATCGACACCCGCCGCATGACCGGCTTGTGCTTCGCTCTCTCGGCCGCGGTCGGCGCCATCGCCGGACTCCTGATCACGCCCATCACGCTCACGAGCTATGACGTGGGAACGCTGCTGGCGCTCAAGGGCTTCGCCGCCGCCATGCTGGGCGGTATCGGCAGCGCGGTCGGCGCGGTAACGGGCGGTCTCCTGCTCGGATTGCTCGAGGCGTTGGCCGCCGGCTACGTCTCCTCGCAGTATAAGGATGCCGTCGCCTTCCTGGTGATCCTGCTCGTGCTGCTCGCCATGCCGCGCGGGCTGTTCGGTCGCACTCCGGTCGAGCGGGTATGACCGTGCGCGTGCTCCTTGCCCACCGCCTCGCGTGCGTCCTGGTGATGGCTATCGTCGCGGTGTTGCTGCCGCTCGTCTTTCCCTCCGCCTATTACTATCGCGTCGCCGCACTCGTATTCGTGTTCGCGCTTGCCGCCGTCGGATTGAATCTGCTCATGGGCCTGGCCGGGCAGGTGAGCCTCGGCCATGCCGGGTTCATGGGCATCGGCGCCTATGCGGTCGCGATCGGCCCCACCCATCTCGGTCTGCCGTCGTGGCTGTCGTTCATCCTGGGCGGCGTCCTCTCCGCGCTCACGGCGTTTGTCGTGGGGCGGCCGATCCTGCGCCTGAAAGGCCATTATCTCGCTGTCGCCACCCTCGGATTCGGTCTGCTCCTCGCCATCGTCTTCACCAACGAGGCGCGCTGGACCGGCGGGCCCGACGGTATGGCGGTGCCGCGGCTCGTGCTGTTCGGCACGCCCATGCGCGGCGCGGATACGTGGTACTGGATTTCGGCGGTGAGCTTCCTCGTCGGCGCGACGCTGGCGCAGAACCTGATCAACAGCCCGAGCGGGCGCGCGCTCGCGGCGATCCACGACAGCGAGCTCGCCGCGCGCGTGCTCGGCATCGACGCCGGAAGGCAGAAGCTCAAGGCCTTCGTCATCTCTGCGGTCTACGCCTCGGTCGCGGGCTCGCTGTTCGCGCTGCTCAACGGCCACATCACTCCCGACGTTTCGGGCTTCCTGCGCTCGATCGAGCTGGTGGCCATGGTGGTGCTGGGCGGCATGGGGTCCGTCGCGGGCTCGCTCGTCGGCGCGGCGCTCCTGGTCGTGCTGCCGCAGACGCTCACCGCACTGCACGATTACGAGCACATGGTGCTCGGGCTCGTGGTCATGGGCGTGATGATCTTCCTGCGCGCAGGCATTGTGCCGACGCTCGCAGGCGCGCTCGCGGCGCGACGCGCATGACCGCGCTCGCGGCCGAGCACCTGTCGATCTCCTTCGGTGGCGTGCACGCCCTCGACGACATCAGCCTCACCGTCCCGCCGGGGCTGGTGTTCTCGATCATCGGCCCGAACGGCGCCGGCAAGACCACGCTGTTCAACGTCATTTCCGGCCTCTACGCGCCGGAGCACGGCCGCGTGCAATTCGCCGGCGAGGACGTGACCTGGCTCGCGCCGGAAGCGCTGGCGCGGCGCGGTCTATCGCGGACGTTTCAGAACCTGCAGATCTTCTTCCGGATGAGTGCGCTCGAGAACGTCATGGTCGGCCGCCACCGCCACGAGGCCACCGGCATCTGGGCCGACCTGCTGCACCTGCCGGCGGTGGCGCGCCAGAACCGGGCAACGCGGGAGGCTGCCATGGCCGCGCTCGCGCGCGTCGGCCTCGCGTCGGCGGCCGAGCGACCGGCGGCGAGCCTCTCCTACGGCGACCTCAAACGCCTCGAAATGGCGCGCGCACTGGCGAGCGAGCCGAAGCTCATCCTGCTCGACGAGCCGGCCGCCGGCTGCAATGCGGTGGAGACCGCCGAGATCGGCGCCATTATCCGCCGGCTGACGCGCGACGGCATCACGGTCGTTCTGGTCGAGCACGACATGCGGCTGGTGATGAACGTCTCCGACCGCATCCACGTGCTCGCCAATGGCCGCACGCTGGCCGAAGGCACGGCGGCGGAGGTGCGCGCGAACGCGGCGGTGATCGAAGCCTATCTCGGTGTTGGCGGCGCGCGGGAGGCACCCAATGGATAGTCCTGCTTGCGTTGCAGCGCGTGCTTGCGTGCGCCCATGCAACCGCAAATTTGCGGGCCGGCCGCAGAGATGCGGCTCACGCATGCTCGCGATGGAATCAATTCCGATGGCTGTCGCTTTCGCCGGGTGTTAGCTTGCGCGAACTGCCGGGCCGCAGTCGTCTAATGAAGGAGATGAGGTCCATGCCACGTGCGCTCAGATTGGCGCCGCTCGCCATCGGTGCAGTTGCCTTGCTCACAACCATCGCCACTGGGCGGGCGCAGGAAGCGATCCGGATCGGCGTGCTGCAGCCGATGACCGGGCCGGCGACCAAGAACGGCACCGAAAACTTCACCGCCATGCAGATCGCCCGCGACATGTTCAACGAGCGCGGCGGCGTCAACGGGCGCAAGGTCGAGTTCCTGCTCGCCGACATTCCGACCCCGACCGCCGCGATCAGCGAGACGGAGCGGCTCACCACCAAGGAGGGGGTCAAGATCACGCTCGGCTCCGGGGTGTCGCTGCTCGCGATCCCGGTGAGCCAAGCCGCCGAGCGCCATGGCGTCTTCCATTGGGAGACGGCGGGCGCCGCCGACATCATCACCAAGCGCGGCTTCAAGTACACGTTTCAGGTCGGCCCCGCGGCCTACCGCTACGGCCATGCCGCGGTCGACATCACGATCGATGAGCTCGCCAAGCGGCTTGGCAAATCGCTCGCCGATCTGCGGGTCGCGCTCCTGTGGGAGAACCGGGCCTTCGGCAAGTCCGTGGGCGATTCGATCCGCGCCTATGCCAAGGAAAAGAACGTCAACCTCGTCTACGACGAAGGCTACGACCAGTTCCTCACCGACATGACGCCGATCGTGCAGCGCCTCAAGGACGTCAAACCCGACGTGCTGCTCGCGATCTCGTTTCCCAACGACGCGATCCTGTTCCAGCGCAAGGCAAAGGAGCTCGACTTCAACATCGGCGCCCTGGTTGGGGTCAGCGCCGGCTATTCCAATCCCGATCTGCGCGATTCCATCGGCGACATGGTCAATGGCATTTTCGTGTC
>JBKPUA010000258.1:0-6877 GCA_046735815.1 Pseudomonadota bacterium | reverse complement strand
ACCACGCCGATGCGCGCCCGAACCGCGCTTCGCGTTGCCGCATCGGCCTGCGTCATCGCATTGGTGGCGGCAGCCGGCGCGACTGCCGGGCGCACCATGATGCCGCACGACTGGCGCACCTCGTTGCATGCGCGCGCCGGGCTCATTGGCATCGGTTCAGGCCCGGCCAGCTTCGCCGACATCGTTGATACAGTGAAGCCGGCGGTAGTCGGCGTGCAGACCAAGCTCGCCCCCAACTCCGACGAGCGGAACGCACCAAGCTCGCCGATGGATTGGTTGCGGCCCTTCGGCACCCCGCAGATTCCGCCCTCGCCCGGCGCGCGGCGCCCAGGCCGGGTCGTCACCGCGCAGGGATCGGGCTTCTTCATCTCGGCCGACGGCTACGCCGTGACCAACAATCACGTCGTCGAGGGCAGCACGACCGCCGAGATCCAGACCGATAATCAGCAGACCTACACCGCCAAGGTGGTCGGCACCGATCCCACCAGCGACCTCGCGCTGCTCAAGGTCGACGGCCGCACTGACTTTCCCTATGTGAAGCTCGCCGACAAGATGCCGCGCGTCGGCGACTGGGTGCTGGCCGTCGGCAATCCATTCGGTCTCGGCGGCAGCGTGACCGCCGGCATCGTCTCGGCGCGTGAGCGCAATATCGGCGGCATCTCTTCCGACAACCTCATTCAAATCGACGCGCCGATCAACAAGGGCGATTCCGGTGGTCCGACTTTCGATTTGGACGGCAAGGTGATCGGCGTGAACATGATGATCTTCTCGCCCTCGGGCGGCTCCATCGGCATCGCGTTTGCCATCCCCGCGGAAACGGTGCGCGCGGTAGTGCCACAGCTCAAGGAGAAGGGCGCAGTGACGCGCGGCTGGCTCGGCGTGCAGGTGCAGACCATGACGCCTGAAATCGCTGATGCGCTCGGGCTCCAGCACACGCAAGGCGCGCTCGTCGCCGAAGCCCAGGCCGACGCCCCAGCCGCCAAGGCCGGAATCACCGCGGGCGACGTCATCGCCTCGGTCAATGCCAAGCCGATCAAGACTGCCTCGGAATTATCGCGAGCGGTCAGCGCCAGCGCGCCGGGCAGTTCGGTGACGCTCGGCGTGCTGCGGCAAGGCGAGGAAAAGAGCATCCCGGTCGCTCTCGGCCAACTGCCCGACGGCCCCCAGAGCGCGCCTGAGCGCAAGGAGCCGGATGATCATGCGACGACGGGTCGTGGCGATGAGCCCGAGCTCGGGCTCAAGCTTGCGCCCGCCGCCACCATCCCCGGCGCCGGCGAGCAAGGCGTCATCATCACCGGCATCGACCCGACCGGCGTGGCGGCCGAACAGGGCCTCGAGCTCGGAGACGTCATCATGGAGGTCAGCGGCAAGTCGGTGATGATGCCGGACCAGATTCAGAGCGCGCTCAACACCGCGCGCAGCGAAGGCAAACAGTCGATCTTGATGCGACTTAAATCAGGCGACGCCATGCGGTTCGTCGCCGTCCCCACCGGCTAGTGTCCCGATTCCGAAGTTCGCACACCCTTGCGGCGACCTCTGATGCGAACTTCGGAATCAAAGGGACGCTAGCAAGTGCCCCTTTTTGAACCCGAAGTTCGCAACCGCTCTTGCAGCACGATGTGTGCGAACTTCGGGTTCGGGGCACTAGAGCTCGCGGACGCGCAAGGAGGGAAGACCATGACTTCGTTGATCCGCAAAGATCTCGTCGCGCTGATCGGTGATGTCGACGACACCGTCATCGCCGAGATCATCGCGACCGGGGCGACGGTAGAGGATCTCTCGGAGGCACATGCCTGGCTCGCCAACGACGAGCCCTTGATGAATGCCGGCCGGCCGCTGCCGGGCGGTCGTGTTGCTCGCCTCGTCGACATCATGGCCGCGATCAACGAGGAAGAAGAAGCGGAAGAGCTTGCACGGCGCGGCTGAATTTTTCCGGCCGGCCCCGCAACATCTCCGATCCGGGTGTCTTGTGCTTTTGGGTGCCGCACACACCACGGATTCGAACGTCGACACTCACGATCCCGTTTCGGCCAGTGCAACACGCAAGGAGAGAGGTCATGCAGGTCAATGAAGCGATGACCACCGACGTCAAAATCGCCAATCCGAACCAACCGATCCGCGATGCCGCGCGCATGATGGCGCAGATCGATGCCGGAATCCTACCGGTCGGGGACAACGACCGCCTGGTCGGAATGATCACCGACCGCGACATCGCCGTTCGTGCCGTGGGCGCCGGCAAGGGCCCGGACACCCCCATACGCGAGGTCATGAGCAACGAAGTGAAATACTGCTTCGAGGACGATGATCTCGACGAGGTCGCGCAGAACATGGCCGACATCAAGGTCCGCCGCCTGCCGGTGCTCGACCGCGACAAGCGGCTGGTGGGCATCTTGTCGCTCGCCGACATCGCCCTTACCGACGGCGCAGGGAGCGTCGGCAGCGCGTTGTGCGGCATCTCGGAACCGGGCGGCGAGCACTCGCAGCAGATGAGCGATAGCGAGCGAGCAAGCCGCGGCGCCGGATCGCAGCGCGCACGGGGTGCCAGGTAGCAACGCAGCGCACTCCCGACGCGAAATCCGCGCTGCGTCTCTTTTCCGGGGCGGCAGGGGTGCCAATGGCGCAAAAAAGAAGGGCCGCTCCCATGTGAAGCGGCCCAAGTCAGGGAGGAAGCGAAACGCATGATTGCGCTTCGCTGTCTTCCATCTGGGGCGCGGCGAGGTCTCATGCAAGTGCGGTCCATGCGCGCATCTCATGCGAAAACGCAATGATTTCGGACGATGGTCGGGATGCCGTCTGGGCAAGGCAGCTATGAGCAGGGCTCGACGCAGCAATGGTCCTTGCCTTCGATCACGCAATTGCGATCACGCCAGAAGAGCATTGGATTGAGGCCGCACGGGAGTGTCTCCAGTTCTGGCGGCGCGCGGGCATGGAACCGCCTACGACAAGTCGCGTTGTGCCCTACGGTATACGGGGATGAGGATTGCGGAGGGCGAGATGCTCAAATGTGCCTTGTGCGGACGACGGCTCGAGCCGACCGCGGCGTGGAAGGGTCGTGGCGAGCACTACTATTGCAACGGATTCTGCGCCGAGGCCGAGCAGATGGAATGGCCGCCGCTGGCTGCGAGCGAGCCTCCCGCGGTTGAAGGGCGCAGGCGCGCCTGAGCCGTCCCCACCAACGGAAGTTTGGGCGAGCAACGAGACGATCACGTGCACGACGCCCAAACCGTTCAGCGCAAGCACCTACTCACGGCCGCGATCGGGGCAAGGCCGACCTCCACCGTCGAAATCAGACAGATCGACTTCGCACCCGGTCAGAAGACCGGACTTCACCGCCATCCCTGTCCCGTCGTTGGGTACATCGCGAGCGGAACGATTGTGTTCGAGCCCGAGGGCGAAGCGCCTAGGATCTTGCCCGCCGGCAGCGCATTCTTCGAGCCCGCCGACAAGAAAATTCTGCGTTTCGATAATGCGTCGCTCGGAGAACCGGCGACATTCATCGCCTTCTATCTTCTGGCCGATGATGGCGGCGAGTTGATCGAGATGCTCTGAGTTGTACGCGTCCGGGCTTACCCGGCGCAGAGTGACCTAATCAAGCGTGCGGCGGAAGCGGGTGACCGCGATCATCATGGCGATCAGCATCAAGCCGGCGAGCGCAAGCGTATCGTAGTGCAAGTCCGAGAGGTCGGCACCCTTGAGCATGATTCCGCGCACGATGCGCAGATAATGAGTGAGGGGCAGGAACTCGCCGATCCATTGCGCCCACTGGGGCATGCCCGCGAACGGGAACATGAAGCCCGAGAGCAGGATGTTCGGCAAGAAGAACATCATCGACATCTGCATGGCCTGCAGCTGGTTCTGCGCGATGGTGGAGAAGGTGTAGCCCACCGAAAGATTGGTGGTGATGAACAGCGTGCTGAGCAGCGCAAGCAGCAGCAGGCTGCCGAGCAGTGGCACTCCGAACAGGCCGATGCCGATGCCGATGATGAGCGCCGCCTGTACGAAGCCGACGATGATGTAGGGGATGATCTTGCCGAGCATGATCTCGGACGGCGTGATCGGCATCGCGAGCAGGCTCTCCATGGTCCCGCGCTCGATCTCGCGCGTCACCGACAGCGCGGTGAAGATCAGCATGGTCATGGTGAGGATGGTGCCGACGAGGCCCGGCACGATGTTGAACGAGGTATTGGCCGCCGGGTTGTAGCGGGCGTGGGTGCGGATCTCGAACGGCGGCGCCGCGCCGTCGGGGATGGCGCGGTCGTGCACCAGCGCCGTCTGCACCAGGTTGCCGAGCGCCGCCATGGCCGAACCTGCGGCCACCGGGTCGGTGGCGTCGGCGGCGACCAGCAGCGCGGGACGGTCGCCGCGCCGCACGTTGCGCTCGAAATTGACCGGGACCTCGATGGCGAACAGCACCGCGCCGGACGCGAGCAGGCGATCGAACTCGGCCTCATTCTGCACCACGTGGGTAACGTCGAAATAGGCAGTGTTCTGGATCGCCTTGAGCACCGAGCGGCCGAGATCGCTCTGCTCCTGCAGCAGCACCGCCGTCGGCAGATGACGCGGGTTGGTATTGATGGCGTAGCCGAACAGCAGGAGCTGGACGAGCGGAATCATGATGATCATCGCGAACGAGACGCGGTCGCGCTTGAGCTGGATGAACTCCTTGATCAGCATCGCCCAAGTGCGACGTAGGAAGCCGCCGAGGCGGCCCGACGCGCGTCGCTGCGGCACGCTGCTGACGGCCGTCACGCTCATTGGAAATTGTCCTTTGCCCGCCCCATGAGGTCGATGAACACGTCCTCGAGCGAGGGGTGTGCACGCGACCAGGTCAGGTCTCCCCGCTCGCGGTAGGGCGCAATCGCCGCTTCGAGCGCCGCCTCGTCGCGCCCCGACACGTGCAGGCTGATGCCGAACGGCGCCACCATGTCGACGCCGCGACGCTGGCTCAGCTCCTCGGCAAGCCTGGCGAGACCATTGCCGTCGCGCGCGCTCACCGTCTCGGTGACGAGATGGGAGCCCGCAATCACCTGCTCGACGGTGCCGTGCGCCAGCAGCACGCCGTAGGCGATGTAGGCGATCTCGTGACAGCGCTCGGCTTCATCCATGTAATGGGTGGAGACCAGCACCGTCAGGCCTTCCGCTGCCAGTGCGTGGATCTCGTTCCAGAACTCGCGCCGCGCCTTGGGATCGACGCCGGCGGTGGGCTCGTCGAGCAGGAGGAGCTGCGGATTGGGCAGCGTGCAGGCGCCGAGCGCGAGCCGCTGCTTCCATCCGCCCGAGAGCTCGCCGGCGAGCTGCTGCTCGCGGCCGGCGAGCCCGATGCGCTCGATCATGGTGCGCGCCGCCGCCGCCGGCTGGGCGATGCCGTAGAGGCGGGCGACGAATTCCAGGTTCTCGCGCACCGAGAGATCCTGATAAAGGCTGAAGCGCTGGGTCATGTAGCCGACGTGGCGCTTGATCTCGTCGGCCTCGCTGCGGATGTCGTAGCCAAGGCAGGTGCCGCGGCCCTCGTCGGGGGTGAGCAGGCCGCATAGCATGCGGATGGTCGTGGTCTTGCCCGAGCCGTTGGGGCCGAGAAAGCCGTAGATCTCGCCGCGCTTCACCCGCATCGATAGGTCGCGCACGACCTTGCGGCCGCCGAACGATTTGGTCAGCCCTTCGACCTCGATGGCGATGTCGGGCGTCGTCATCGCTGCGCTTGCTCCTGCTCCAGCGCCGGCGCCAGCGCGACGCTCACCGGCTGGCCCACGCGCAGCAGCTCGGGCCGTTCCGGTCGCGCCTCGATCATGAACACGAGCTTCGAGCGCTCATCCATGCTGTAGATCACCGGCGGCGTGAACTCCGAGGTGCGGGAGATGAAGCTGATCTTGGCGACGATGTTGGGGGCGCAGCCGTCGCACCGGATGATGACGCGATCACCGAATTTGAGCCTGGGCAGCGTCGCCTCGTTGACGAAGAAACGCACCTTCAAGTTGGCCGGCGGCAGCAGCGCCAGAATCGGCTTGCCGGCGGGCACCAGCTCGCCCACGCGATAGTAGACTTGCTGCACGCTGCCGGTGACCGGGCTGAACACCTTGCGGCGGGTGAGCCGGGTTTGCGCCGAGTTGAGCCGCGCCTGCGCGGTGCGCAGCGCGGCCTCGGCGTCGTCGTAGGTCTTTTGCGTGCCGGACAAGGTCTTGAGCAGCTGCTGCGCGCGGTCGAAGGCCTGCTGCGCGTTCTTCACCGCGGCCTCCTGCATGGCCACATCGGCAGCCTGCAGGTCGGTATCAACGGTGAAGAGGAGCTGGCGCTGCTCCACCGGGTCGCCCTCGCGCACGGTAAGGGTCTCGATGCGGCCGGTCTCGTCGGGCCCGACGAAGATCAGCTCGGCCTCGACCCAACCCTGGAAGATCGGCTCCCTGATGTCCTTGCAGCCCGGGATGGCGAGCACGGCCAACGCGGCGATCAGCGCAAGGACGACCCGGCGGGCGCTCATGGCGCGTTCCTCTTCCCGAACAGCAGATCGACGTGCGCGCGCATGAGCTCGCGCACGTCGATCGGCGCGAAGCGCCCGAACAGACCGCTCCACAGGATGGCGAGGAGAGCTGGCGCGACCAGCAATTGCGGAAAGCGCGCCAGCGCATCGCTGGTGAGCTCACCGCGCTCCACCGCGAGCGTGAGCCGCGCGCGGACGACGGGGAGCACGCGCGAGATCACCTCGCGGTAGTAGAATTCGGCGAGCTTGGGAAAGCGCGGCCCCTCGGCGAGGATCAGCCGGATCACGTCCTTGCGGTGGGTGGAGTAGATTTCGTTGACGAACACGTCGACGATCATCTCGACCACCGCGCGGATCGGAAGGTCACGTAGCGGTGCTGCTTCGATGGCGCCCACCAGCGGG
>JBKPUA010000257.1:0-20506 GCA_046735815.1 Pseudomonadota bacterium | reverse complement strand
CCGGCGTCGCAACCGAGATCGAGGTCGCGCGCCTGCCGCTCTCCGACGCAGCGCGCGCAGCACTCGCGCGCGAGCCGGCGCTGATCGAAACGATCGTCACCGGCGGCGACGACTACGAAGTACTGGCATGCGTGCCGGCCGGGGCGGTCGAGCCATTGCGCCGCGAGGCTTCGGCCAAAGGTGTTGCGGTGACCGAGATCGGCATTGCCACGGCAGGGCAGGGGCAAGCGCGCTTTCTCGGCGCAGACAGCGAGCCGCTTGCGCTGGCGCGACCCTCCTTCAGCCACTTCTGAGCGGCCGCCACGGCCGGGCTGACGGTCGAACCGTCGCCCTGCTACTCTCCAAGAACCCATCAGACGACCCGACCGGGGTCGCGACATCGCCCGCCAAGAAGCTCGGAGGATACCTCATGTCATTTGCATCTATGGGATCAGCGGCATTATCGGCGCTCGTGTTGGTATCGGGTTTCGGTGCCGCCGCGGTGCAGCCTGCGGCCGCCGCCCCTTCGGAGCGGACAGTTATTCGCATTGGCGCGGTGATCGATCAGAGCGGAGGCAGTACGTCGCCACTCTACCGGGCCGCGGTCGAGCTCGCGGCGGCGCAAATGAATGCTGCGCTCGATCGCAGCGGCAGCCGGGTGAGGTTCGAGCTGGCGTTCGGGGATTCGAAAAGCAATCCCCAATTCGCACAATCCGAGGCGCTGCGGCTCATCAATCAGGAGCAGGTGAAGGCGCTGGTCACCGACAGCAGCGGCGTCACTGTTGCGGTCAACAAGCTCAACTACGATCCCACGAGCCCGGCGCAACAGAAAGTCCCGATCACATGTTTTCAGTGCTCGTCGAGCTTCATCAATGATGCCAACGTGACGGAATCCGACCCCCTCACGCAGGCCGCGGAACGCGATGTCGAGAATTGGCTGTTTCGGGTGTTCTACGTCGCGAAATACGAAGCCGCCGTGCTGGTGCAGATTGCGCTGAGCAAGACCGGCAACGGAAAGGGCAACCGCGACGGCAACTTCAAGATTGCAATTTTCGCCGACGCTGGACACCGGGCGTTGGCCACGGGCATCGTGGCGGTCCTGCCGTCATTCTACCAGGAGCCGGCGTCCACGGAGATCGTCTACACGTCGACCTTGGACAAGCTCGCCGAGGGCTGGGTCAAAGTGATCGACAGCGTCAACGAGACGACGGGGAAGACTGACGGCGCGCCCGATGTCGTCATTGTCGCGATGCTGCCGGAAGCTGCGGCCCAGGCAATCAAGGCCTATCAGAAGGCCGGCTACACATTCCCAATCATTTCGAACAACAGCTTTCGGCGGAATTACATCATCAAACAGATGGGTGCGGTGGCGAACGGGCTCGAGGGCAGCTCGGTGATGCAGGTCGACAAGAGTCCGTCGGGCGAAGCCTTCCTGCAGGCCTTCAAGGCCGCCACGGGGGAATCTCCGGAGATGACGTCGTCGGGTGCCTACGATGCAACCGTCACCCTTATGCTCGCCGCATTAGTCGCGACGGGTGACGCTGCGCGACCGCGCGCGGTGACGCCGGCGCAGATCCGCGACGCGCTCACTCGGATCAACGACAAGAGCGGCCAGAAGGTGCAGCCGACGGTCGAGGACTTCAGCTTGGCGATCCGGTCGATCGCGGCGGGCAAGCCGATCGACTATGAAGGCGCCTATAATTCCGACGACTGGGATGGCGTCGGCGACATGTTTCCACCGCTGGTGCACTGGAAGGTGGAGAAGGAGCAGTTCGTGGAATACGAGCTCTATCGTTGCAGCCCGCAGCAGCCGCTCTGTCCGAGCAAATAGCATGCATGATACGACCGCCTTGGTACGTCCGGCCGCGACCGCCTATACCCCGGCCGACAATCCGCGCTTCCTCGAGCTGCATCGTCGTTTCCCGACCGTTGCCTATCTGCGCCAGCATGCCCGCCGGCACATGCCACGGTTTGCCTTCGAGTATCTCGACGGCGGCGCCGGCGCCGATGGCGGCATTGCCCGCAACTGGCGCGCGTTGGACGCAGTCGAGCTCGTCCCGCGTTACGGCGTCACCACCGCCTTGCCGCCGGTCGCCGTCGAGCTGTTCGGCCGGCCTTACTCGGCGCCCATCGGCGTTGCGCCGATGGGCGGGCCTTCGATCGTATGGCCGGGGGCGGACCAGCTTCTGGCGGCCGCAGCGCAGCGCGCGCGTGTGCCCTATACCCTCGGCCTCGTCGGCGGGATGACGGTCGAGCGCGCGGCCGAGATCGCCCCCGATGTGCTCTGGTTCCAGCTCTATCGCTGCTCCCGCAACGGCCACGCCATCGGCTTCGATCTCGTGCGCCGCGCCGAGGCCGCCGGGGTGCATGTGCTGGTGCTCACCATCGACGTCCCGGTGCGCACCACGCGCCCGCGCGAGGTCGCCGTAGGCATCACCTCGCCGTTCCGGCCGGACCTGCGCATGCTGGCGGGCATTCTGACCTCGCCCGGCTATCTTCATGCGCTGTGGACGCACGGCCAGCCGCGCTTCGGCAATCTCAAGCCTTACGCCCCCGATACCGCGGACGTGAACGAGGTCGCTGCCTTCGTGCGGCGCGAAATGGGCGGCGCCTTCACCTGGGACGAGATCGCACGCTACCGCGAGCGCTGGAAATTGCCGCTGGTGGTGAAGGGGATTCTCCATCCCGCCGACGCCGAAAAGTGCGTGGCGCTCGGCGTCGACGGCATGGTGGTGTCGAACCACGGCGGGCGTCAGGTCGAGGGCCTGCCCGCGCCGATCGACGTGCTGCCGGCGATTGTCCGCGCCGTCGGCGGGCGCGCCACGGTGCTGCTCGACAGCGGCATCCGCTCCGGGCTTGACGTGGTGCGGTCGGTCGCGCTCGGCGCCGACGCCGCCTTTGCCGGCAAGGCCTTCCTGTGGGGATTAGGTGCGCTCGGGCCGGAGGGCCCGCAACACGTCATCGATCTCGTGATCGACGAGATGAAGTCGGCCTTCGGCCAGATCGGCGCGCTGCATCCGGCGCAGGCGCGCTCAGTGACAGTACGGCATCCTGGCGCGTTGCAGTTCTAAGCGCGCGAGCGCAAGCCTGCTTCGCCCGCCGGTGGCTGCGCTGGAGCTGGGCTCAACCCGCGCAAGGCGCACTCATTAGATGCGTCCATTCAATGAGTTGTTCGCATTAATCAAACAAGAATATACGCCCGCGAGTCACCTTGCCGCCGGCATGCAAAAGCTTCATCGTTTTTCGGAACCAGGTGATTGCGCATTCGACGCCGCTTGGAGCCCGAGTGGTTTAGGTTACGTGCGGACTTTTGAACCGGCGCAAGCGCCGCGGAGACATAATTCGACCAGTGTCGATATCCGACAGGTCCAGCGACTTAGGAGTAACGGGATGAAAACGATACTAGCCGCAATCGCCGCGTCGAGCGCTCTCGTCGCGACCGATGCCTCGGCCCAGGGCGTCAATCTGACCGGCCCCTATGTCTGCATCGAAAGTTGTCTGACGGGCCGGCCGGGGCAACCAGCCTTCGTTACGCAGAATGGCTGGGAGCTCAACATGGTCAACGACGCCGGTCAGCCGTCGCGGGCGTGGGTGAACTATCCCGGCCGCATATGGGTCGCCAGCGCGAATATGGGAGCGATCTATTCTCCCGACGGCATGGTCATCCAATTCGACAACGGCACGGTGTGGCAGCGGGCCCCCGAAACGCCGCCGGCGCTGCCCCCGCGCCGGCGCCGCAAGTAGCGCGCTAGTGTCCCGATTCCGAAGTTCGCAAATCATCGCGGCGCCCCCTGATGCGAACTTCGGGTTCGGGGCACTAGCACGCGGTCGCCCGCGCCCTGCGACAATGCGATGATACGCGGGCTTTGACGTTGCCGGACTTTGGAGACATATTGACACTCGGGAATGGTGACGGGGCGGGCGCTCGAATCGAAGAAGAAGCGCAGCCATGGACGGTGATCTGTCTCGCGGGTCCAACTCTCTCGGACATATCGTCATTGTGAGACTGGCCGCGGTGGCCGCCATTGCGGCCGCTGCCCTTGTCGGCGCTTGCAGCCAGCAGTCGGACCAGCAACAGGCGCAACAGCAGCAGCAACAAGCTGCGGCCGATGAGCAGGCGCGCAAGGAGGCGGACGAGAAGGCCTGGGGCGAGGCGGAGCACACCGGTACCGTCGCGGCCTACAACACCTACCTGCAGAATTTCAGCGCCGGCGCGCATGTCTCGGAGGCGCTCCAGCGCGTGGCGGCGCTCAATGAGCAGGCGCGCAAACAGGCGGACGACAAGGCCTGGGCCGACGCGGCGCGCGCTGGCACGGTCGCCGCCTACAACGGCTACCTTCAGGGCTACCCCTCGGGTGCGCACGTCGCCGAGGCCCGCAACGCACTCGCTCAGCAGACACGCAAGGACGCCGACGAGAAGGCCTGGGCCGACGCGGTGCGCGTCGGCACCACGGCGGCGTTTAACAACTACATTTCGAGCTTCGCGTCCGGCGCACATGTGGCGGAGGCGCGCCAGCGCGTGGCGGCCCTCGACGAGCAGGCGCGCAAGGAGGCGGACGAGAAAGCCTGGGCCGACGCGGTGAGCACCGGCACCAGCGCGGCGTTCAATAGCTACCTTTCGAACTTCGCGTCCGGCGCCCACGTGGCGGAGGCGCGCCAGCGCATTGCCGCGCTCGACGAGCAGGCACGCAAGGAGGCAGACGAGAAAGCCTGGGCCGACGCGCTGAAAACCGGCACCAGCTCTGCCTACAGCACCTATCTTCAGAACTTCGGCTCGGGCGGGCACGCCGCGGATGCGCGCCGGCGCCTCGCGGCTCTCGAGGCTACATCGAGCAGGGACGTGCCCGTCGTCGACATTCAGGTCACCTGCGAGGCCGCGGCCGGCGTCATGGTGAGCCTGCTGGGCGGAAGCACGACCGATCAAGACGTGAAGGGATGCCTGGATTCGGAGCAAAAGGCCCGTGACCAGATCGTCAGGGACGAGGCCACCTATTCGTCCGTCGACAAGTCGCGCTGCATCCGAACCACCATTTATCTCCCAAGCTATGTCGAATGGCTCACCTGCCTCGAGATGGAGCGCGACGTGCGAAAGATGAATATAGGACAGCGGCCGGCCTCCGGTGTGACGACGCTGCCCAAGGTGCGGCCGGCGCTCAACTGGTGAGGTTTCGCGCCCCGGCGACATGGCGACCGCAGCCCGCGGTCGCCATCGCGGTCTCCTCCGGCGCCGCGAGAACCCACTAGAATCCGGGCATTTTCGAGCGTTGCGTCGCTGAGCCGTTTTTGGCAATGTCCGCGCCACTTTCGGCCGGGGGCCTTGGGCGACCAAGCGGGCTCGGCGCAACGGCGGCCGTGCAGAGAGCTCTTGCCCGGCGCGCTCCATGAAATCGGGGTTTCGATATGACAGCTCTCTGGCTGATCGTCCTTTGTGGCGCGCTTGCAATCGTCTACGCCATCTGGGCGGTCCGCTCCGTGCTGGACGCCGATCCGGGCAATCCGCGGATGCAGGAGATCGCCGCCGCGGTGCGCGAGGGCGCGCAGGCCTACCTCAAGCGCCAGTACACCACCATCGCCATCGTCGGCGTCGTGATCTTCTTCATCCTCGCCTATTTACTCGGTTGGCTGGTGGCGGTGGGCTTCCTGATCGGCGCCGTGCTCTCCGGCGCGGCCGGCTTCATCGGCATGAACGTGTCGGTGCGCGCCAATGTGCGCACTGCCCAGGCCGCAATACGCTCGCTCGCCGACGGGCTCGAGCTCGCCTTCAAGGCCGGCGCGATCACGGGGCTATTGGTTGCCGGCCTCGCGCTGCTCGGCGTCACTCTCTATTTCGGCTATCTCATCGGCACGCGGCATATGGCGCCCGATGACCGCACCGTGGTCGATGCGCTGGTGGCGCTCGGGTTCGGGGCGTCGCTGATCTCGATCTTCGCCCGTCTCGGCGGCGGCATTTTCACCAAGGGCGCGGACGTGGGCGGGGATCTCGTCGGCAAGGTCGAGGCCGGCATTCCGGAGGATGATCCGCGTAACCCCGCCACCATCGCCGACAATGTCGGCGACAATGTCGGCGACTGCGCCGGCATGGCGGCCGACCTGTTCGAGACCTACGCGGTGACCACGGTCGCCACCATGGTGCTGGCGGTGATCTTCTTCCGCAGCGCCGGGCCCGATGTGCTGCTCAAGACCATGACGCTGCCGCTCGCGATCGGCGGCATCTGCATCATCACTTCGATCATCGGCACGTTCTTCGTCAAGCTCGGCACCGATCAGTCGATCATGGGCGCGCTCTACAAAGGGCTCATCGTCACCGGCGTGCTGTCGCTTGGCGGCGTGGCGCTCGTTACGTATTGGCTGGTCGGCTTCGCCAGCATACCGGGGCAGTCCTATAGCGGGACCAACCTGTTCCTCTGCGGTGTGGTCGGCCTGGCGGTCACCGGGCTGATCATCTGGATCACCGAATACTACACCGGCACCAACTTCCGGCCGGTGCAGTCGATCGCCAAGGCGTCCGTCACCGGCCACGGCACCAACGTCATCCAGGGCCTGGCGATCTCGCTCGAAGCCACCGCGCTGCCCGCCATCGTCATCATCGCGGGGATCCTGGGCACCTACAAGCTGGCGGGACTGTTCGGGATCGCGATTGCGGTGACCACCATGCTGGCGCTCGCCGGCATGGTCGTCGCGCTCGATGCGTTCGGCCCCGTCACCGACAATGCCGGCGGCATCGCCGAGATGGCTGGTTTGCCCAAGGAGGTGCGCAAGTCGACCGACGCGCTCGATGCCGTGGGCAACACCACCAAGGCGGTGACCAAGGGCTACGCCATCGGCTCGGCCGGCCTCGGCGCCCTCGTGCTGTTCGCGGCCTACAACGAGGATTTGAAATACTTCATCGGCAGCGCCGGGACGTTCTCCTACTTCCGGGGCGTCCAGCTCGATTTCTCGCTCAATAACCCCTACGTGGTGGCTGGACTCTTGTTCGGCGGCCTATTGCCCTATCTGTTCGGTGCGATGGGCATGACCGCGGTCGGCCGCGCGGCCTCGGCCATTGTCGAGGAGGTGCGCCGCCAGTTCCGCGAGAAGTCCGGCATCATGCAGGGGACCGAGAAACCGGACTACGGTCGCGCGGTCGATCTGCTCACACGCGCCGCCATCAAGGAGATGATCATTCCCTCGCTGCTGCCGGTGCTCTCGCCGATCGTCGCTTACTTCCTGGTCTACTGGATCGCCGGCGGCGGCGCGGTCGGCAAGTCGGCGGCGTTCTCCGCGGTCGGCGCCATGCTGCTCGGCGTGATCGTCACCGGCCTGTTCGTGGCGATCTCGATGACCTCGGGCGGGGGCGCCTGGGACAACGCCAAGAAGTACATCGAGGACGGCCACTACGGCGGCAAAGGTTCGGAGCCGCACAAGGCAGCCGTCACCGGGGACACCGTCGGCGATCCCTACAAGGACACGGCCGGCCCCGCGGTCAACCCGATGATCAAGATCACCAATATCGTGGCGCTGCTGTTGCTGGCCGTGCTCGCGCACTGGCGCTGACATTTCGGCCAACAAGAAGTGAAATGTTTGGGCGCGCCGCCGGCAAGGCCGCGCGCGCTCAATGAATGAAATGGAACTCCAGCACCGTCGCGCCGTCCTTGACCGAGGTGCGGATGCGATCCGCATTTTGCCGCAGCATGAATCCGGCGAGCCGCCGATAGCCCGCCTCGGTCTCCATGATCTCCTGCCCGGAGGGTCGCTCGTCGGGAAATTCGAGCGGCGGGCCGCGATAACTGATCGCCACATCGAGGTTGAATTCGTCGAACCGCGCTCCGATGGTGATCGGTCCCTGCGGTTCGCAGTGCTCGCGAATGGCTTCGATCGCCTGGTTGATGCCGAACGCGACGCGGACCATCACGTCGGGGCGCGCGCCCCAACCGCGGCCGGCCGCGTCGAAGAACTCGTTCACTTCGGCCACCGCATCTGGAGCCGCGGGATCAAGGGCGATCGACACCCGCTGCCGCTGGCCGATGCGAAACACCCCGTTGAGCAGCAATGCGGTGATCGTGCCGAGAACGATCGACGAGCTCACGATCGGCTGCAGCGCGAATGGAATATCAGAGGCGAAACTCGGGATGATCTCGGCCGCGACGCCGCTGGCGATGCCGAGACCGATCACGATGGTGCGCCGCGCATCCAGCATGCGCGAGCTGATGGTCTGTAGCCCGCTGATCAGCACGAAGCACGCGGAGAACAACAGCGCCGCCCCCATCACCGGCCGCGGCATCAGGATGAGCGAGGCGGTGATCGACGGCAGGAACGCGAGAGCGATCAGGATGGCGCCCACGGCATAGCCGATCACCCGGCTGCTCATCCCGGTTGCCGCTTGCAGGCCGATATTGGCGGTCGATGGCGTGAGCCCGAGCGTGCCGAGGAGACCGGCGACCATGTTGGCCAGTCCGTTGGCGAGTGTGCCGCGGCTGATCGAGCCCATCTCGGCCCGCACCCATCCGGCGTCGTTGATCCGCTGCAGCGCGGTGAGGTCGCCGATCCCCTTGAGCGTGACCGCGATCGCCGCGATCGTGAACGGCATGATCATGGCCGGCGAGAATGCCCAGCCGCCATGGGCGAAGTGCGGCATCGCGAAGATATGCATTTCGTGGAGCACGTTCATGGCGTCCCTTGGCAACACGCCGGTGACCATTGCCGCGCCATAGCCGACCGTGATCCCGATCATCGCGCAGAACATCTTGGCCTGGCCCTTGCCCCAGACGTTCAAACCGATGGTGGTCATGAGCGTCACCGCCGCGACCAGCCAATAATCGCGGCCCACCGGCTCCTTCACGCCGACACCGATGACGTAGCGGCATCCGATCGCGGCGATACTGGTTCCGACCAGGAACACCACCAGGCCGCCGATCTCCGGAGGCAGCAGCGGCCGGATACGCTGCAGGATCGGCGACAGCGCGGACTGGATGACGCCGGCCACCATGGTCATACCGAAGACGAGCGGCAGCCCGCCGAGCTTCAGGGCGGCAATCGAGGGCTCGAGGAAAATGGCGTCATGGCAGGCGGGGCAGAGAAAGCGGCTGCCGACCGGCCCGCGCGGCAGCGATTGCAGGATCGCGGCGATGCCCAGCGCCAGCAGCGACAGACTGAGCATGTTGACCGAGGCCTCGGTCGGCAGCTCGGCCAGTTGGATCACCAATGCGGGAAAAATGAGCTGGATGCGCACCAGGCTGACGTGCTGAAAGCCGATGAATGCGGTCAGCACCGGCGGCGGAACGTCGTCCAAGCCGTGGACGAATTCTCCGGGCTTTTTTACTTGCGAGGATGGCCGCGTGCTCCGCCACAACTGGAGCAGCGGCCGCGGGTCCGATACCTTCTTGACGAGTCGAGCGAGCCGAAGCCGCTCGGGAGTCTCGGACATGCCCGTCACTGCCGCAGCTTGCCGATTCCGTCGGCTTGCGTGGCGCAGATGATGAATTCGTTGCTGAAGCCGCCGATGTCGAACAGCCGCTTGACCTCGCCGATCACGCCGCAGAGCGCAAGCTTGCCCTGCCGCCCGGCCGCGGCCCGGTTGGCGATGAGCAGCGCGCGAAACCCAGCGCTGCTGATGTAAGCGATGTTCTTGAGGTCGACCACGAGCGAACCGCGTCCGCCTTGCACCAGCGAGACCAATCGGTCGCCGAATTCTTTCGCCGTCGTGCTGTCGATGCGGCCGTAAGCCTCGACGATCATGACGTCCTCGGCGACCGCTTCCACCAGTTTCATGCCGGGCTCTCCATCGTCATTCCGCCGCTGTCCACCGTCACTGCCCCAAGCGTTTCGTCAACCGCAGCTCGTTGATGCGCCCGCGGCGCGTATATGTCAGGTCATCTGTCAGATTGCGCAGGAAATGCAACCCCACACCGCCCAGCTCGCGCGGCGTGCTGGTGATATCGGGCGCCGGCACCGTGAGCGGATCGAACGGCTTGCCGTCGTCCTCTACGGTCACTTCGACGTTGCCACCCCGCACTACCAGACGCACGACGATCTCGTGCTGCGCCGCATCCTCGTAGGCGTACGAAATGATATTGTTGAGGACCTCGTCAAGCGAGACGTTCAGCGCGAAGGTGACCTCGACCGGAAACTGGTGGCGGGCGGCGAAGTCGTCCACCATGTCCGCCACTCGCGTGATCTCGGACAGCTTGTTGGCAATGGATATTTCACAGGAGGCCGACAAGCCCGCTTGCGGAACCGAAGATCGGCTGTTCATCGCTTCGCCCAAGGCCCCGAGCGACCATTTGGCGCACTATAGCCGCTGGCGCAACGGGCGTCATCGCAGGAACGACCTTCGAACCATGGCTGCACGAAGGGGCGGCTTCTTGCCGACACTACGGCGCGGCGTGTACGGTGGGGTTGATCGCCTGCCAACTCCCACCCGTCCGGCCATGGATCCCGACACTCACCGATACTGCGGTCCCTCGACACCCCGCGCGTCCCGCGGTGCCACCCATCCCGCCGGGCCGAACGAACTGTGAGCGCATCCTCGGCCGCCGCGGTGCTCGTCGTCGATGACGTGCCGGAGAACCGGGACGTGCTGGTGCGCAGGCTCAAGCGCCTCGGCATCGATGAGATCGAGCAGGCGAGCAACGGGCTCGAAGCCCTGGCCGCGATCGAGCGCCGGCAATTCGACCTGGTGCTGCTCGATATCATGATGCCCGAGCTCGACGGCTTCGGGGTGCTCGAGCGGCTCAAGACGAACGGTCGCGTCAATGATCTGCCGATCGTCGTCATTTCCGCGCTCAACGAGATCGAGCCGGTCGTGCGCTGCATCGAGCTGGGCGCGGAAGACTTCATCTTCAAGCCGTTCAATCCGACATTGCTGCGCGCGCGGGTGCTCGCCAGCCTGGAAAAGAAGGCGCTGCGCGACCGCACGCGCGAGGAGCTGCGGCGCAAGCAGGTGGAGCTCAACGAGGCGCGCACCTTGCAGCTTGCGCTGGCGCCGCCGCCGTTGCGCGAATCGATCGGCGAGCGGACCGCCGCCATCGACGTGGTGCTCGAGCCCGCGCAGGAGGTCGGGGGCGATCTGGTCGATCATTTTCGGGTCGGCGATGATCTGCTCGTGATTTCGGTCGGCGACGTGTCCGACAAGGGCGCCGGTGCCGCGCTGATGATGGCGCGAACGCATTCGCTCGTGCGCGGCCTTGCGGCGCGTCCCGATGCTGCGGCGTTGTTCCGCCACCCGGAGAAGGCGATGGCACTGGCGAATGCCGCACTCACCAGCGCCAATCCCGCCGATATGTTCGTCACCTACCTGCTCGCCACGGTCGATGTGGCCGCCGAACGGCTGCTCTACGTGCGCGCCGGCCATGTGCCGCCCTATCTGCGGCGCCGGGACGGTAGCCTGGAGCGGCTCGGAGAGCTCGGTGGCCTTCCGCTTGGCGTGGCGGGGGGCGCCGTCTATAAAGCGGCCGACACGGCCTTTGCCGCCGGGGACGCGATCCTCGTCCTGACCGACGGTTTCACCGAGGCCGCTGATCCCGCCGGGGAGTTGTTCGGCGACGACCGGATTGCGAGCTACATGACGCAAGCCAATCCAACCGACCCGGATCTGCTGCCCGCGCTGGTCCGCAGGGTGCGCGAGTTCGAGGCCGGCCAGCCGCCGTCCGACGACATGGCGGCGCTTTTGTTGACGCTCGGTTGAGGTCGCGCAGGATGAGCCGACGGCCGAATTCGAGGGGGCTTGCGCAGGGGCGCGTTCGCGCGGCCGGATCGGCGCCTCGTTGAGGGCAACGCGAGCTCCGGAAATGACCACAGCCAACGATCCCACTGGCGCCACGGGCCGCCGGCCGTGGTACCAGAGCATCGCCAGCAAGCTCTTGCTCGCATTCGCCTTCATCGCCGCGCTGACGGTGAGCGCGACCTGGCTCTCGCTCATGCGCTTCAACGAGATCGACTCGGTCATGAGCCGCCTGACCGAGGTCAGTCTCCCACTGGTCCAGCTCTCGCTCGGCGTCGAAGCGAAGACCGCCCAGCTCGTGGTGCTGGCGACCGAGGTGGGCAAGGCAGAAAACGAGACTCAACGCTTCGAGCGCATGGAGCGTCTTTCCGACCAGATTGGCGAGCTTTGGAGCATTCTCGGCAAGCTGCAGTCGATCATCTCGGAGGATGCGAGCGCGGCGCGGCTGCAGCAACTCGTGGCGGACATCAACACCAAGGTCGGCGAGCTCGACCGCTCCACCCGCGAGGTTCTGCTGCTCAATGGCCGCAAGGACAAAGCGATCGCCCAGGCGGTGGTGGTCAACGAGGCTGGGTTGCGCGTTCTGTTGCAGGCGAGCGACGACATTTTTGCACGCATGACCGCGAACCTCGGCCGGGCGCAAGCCGGCGAGCCCAAGCTCGCCGACCTGCAGCGGGATTTTCTGCTGCTGTACGCCGCCTATGCCGCGCGCGGGAATTTCGTCCGGGTCACCACCTTGCTCAGCGACATCGCGGCCGCGACGGACACGAATGCGCTGCCGCAGCTGCGCGAGCAATTCGCAGCCGCCTCGGACGGGTTGTCGCACGATCTTGCCGTGATCGGCCCGGACGCGGCGCTCAATTCCGGTCGCTCCACCGAGCTACGCGCGGCCGCGAAGTCGCTGGACGCGCTCGGCAGCGCCGACGATGGCCTGCTGGCGATCCAGGCAAAGCTGTTGCCGGAACGCAAGGCCGTGGCCGCAAATCAGACGGCGTTGTTGGAGATCGGCGCCAATCTGCGCAATCAGGTGTCAAAGCTGAACGAAAGCGCCGAGCATGAGGCGACCGCGACCGCGGCGCTCTCGACGCGGGCCCTCGACCAAAGCCGCTTGTGGCTGATCTTGATTGCTGTGGCGAGCCTCGTCCTCGCCGCGCTGATCGTGTGGCTGTTCGTGCTGCGCTACGTTATTCGGCGGTTGACCGATCTCGCCGCCAGCATGCTCGCGATCGCGCGCGGCGAGCTCGCGACCCCGATCCCGGCGCTCGGCCCCGATGAGCTCGGCGACATGGCCCGTACTCTCGTGGTGTTCCGCGACAATGCGCGCGAGATCCGCGCCGCGAGGGACGAGGCGGAAAAGGCCCGCGCCGAGGCCGAAGCCGCCTCGCGAACCAAATCCATCTTCCTCGCCAATATGAGCCACGAGCTGCGCACGCCGCTCAACGCCATCATCGGCTACAGCGAAATCCTGGTCGAGGACGCGACCGATCGCGGCGACGACACGACGGTGGGCGATCTGCAGAAGATCCAGGGCGCCGGCAGGCACCTGTTGGAGCTGATCAACGGCATACTCGATCTCTCGAAGATCGAGGCCGGCCGCATGGACGTGTATCTCGAGCAGATCTATCTCGCCAGACTGGTCGAGGAGGTGCGTGCGATCGTCGAGCCGCTGGTCAAGAAGAACGGCAACCAGCTCGTCATCCATTGCCCACCCGACATCGGATCGATGCGCACCGATCTCACCAAGCTCAAGCAGAGCCTCATCAACTTGCTGAGCAACGCGGCAAAATTCACCCAGAACGGGACGGTGACGCTCTCCGTGTCGCGCCGGGAGACGGAGGGCGACCCGGCCCGCTTCACCTTTCACGTGTCCGACACCGGCATCGGCATGAACGAGGAACAGCTGGGACGGCTGTTCCAGGCCTTCACCCAGGCGGATTCCTCGACCACGCGCCACTATGGCGGCACCGGGCTCGGGCTGACCATCACGCGCCATTTCGCGAACATGCTGGGGGGCGCGATTCAGGTCACGAGCAAGCCCGGCAAGGGCTCGAATTTCATCATGGTCTTGCCGGACCACCCGATCCCGGTGTCCGCGCCGACCGCGCCGGCGCTCCCCATTGAAGCGACCGGCGACAATGGCTCGGCGCTCACGGTCCTCGTGGTCGACGACGATCCCGCCGTGCACGAGTTGCTCACTGCGACGCTGGCGAAAGAGCACTACCGCTTGCTGCACGCGCGCGACGGCGCCGAGGCGCTCGCAATCCTGCGCAAGACACCGCCCGACATCGTCACCCTCGACGTGATGATGCCGAAAGTGGACGGCTGGTCGGTGCTGGGTTTGATGAAATCGGATCCGGCGCTGGATCACATCCCGGTCATCATGATCACCATCGTCGACGATCGCAATCTCGGCTATTCGCTGGGAGCGTCCGAGTTCATGACCAAGCCGATCGATCGCGCACGACTGCTCTCGCTGGTGCGCCGGTTTGCCGGCCATGAGCCGCAGGCGCGCGTGCTCATCGTGGATGACGATCCCGCGGTGCGTGAGATCGTGCGTACCACGCTCGAGAGCTCAGGGTTGAAGACGTTCCAGGCCGCCAACGGCCGCGCGGCGCTCGACTGGCTCGAGCACCATCCGTCGCCGTCGCTGATTCTTCTCGATTTGATGATGCCGGAGATGGACGGCTTCGAGTTCCTCGAGCAGATCCGCAACCGCGACAAGCTCGTCGACGTGCCCATCGTCGTGCTGACCGCGAAGGAGCTGACCGAGGAGGAGCGGGCGCTGCTCGCGGAGCGCACGCTGCTGGTGCTGAGCAAAGGCGCGCAACCGATCACGAGCCTCGGCTCGACGCTCTCGGCCATCGCCAAGCAGCGCGTCATGCATACGCCCGCAGCCGAGCAGCGCGCGGCCGCGCAGGGATAAAGAATCGATGCCGAAAATCCTGCTGGTCGAAGACAACGAGATGAACCGCGACATGCTGTCGCGGCGGCTCACGCGCAACGGCTTCGAAGTGGTGGTGGCGATCGACGGCGCGCAGGCCGTCGCCATGGCGGCCGCCGAGAGCCCCGATCTCATCCTGATGGACATGAGCTTGCCGGTAATGGATGGACTGGAAGCGACGCGCCAGGTCAAGGCCGCGGCTGCCACGCGATCGATCCCGGTTATCGCATTGACCGCCAATGCTCTGGTAGAGGATCGGGAGCGGGCGCTCGCGGCCGGCTGCAACGATTTCGACACCAAGCCGGTGGAACTGCCCCGGCTCTTGGAGAAGATAAAAAATCAGCTGCAGGACGCGGCGACCGATCCGCCGCGCGGATAGCGCATCCGGTGCGCAAAGATTATTTTTCGCCATGGCCCGATCGCATGTCGGCGTACATGGATTGGCGGCTTGTTGCAAACGATCGGTCATGAGTTCAGATTGACGGTTCTCACCATCGCGGGAGTGACCCATGCCGCACATAAGACATCCAAGCTGTCTCATCGCGGCGGCGGCAGCGATGTTGGCGCTGATGCCGAACGCGTTCGCCGAAGACTCGCTCAAGGTCGCCGTCACCGCCCGCGGAGCATGGGAGACCGCGGTACCGGAGCTCGGCCAGCAAGCCGGCATCTTCAAGAAGTACGGCATCGTGCTCGACTTGAGCTACGCGCCGGTCGATGACGAAATCGAACAGCGTGTGATTTCCGGCACCGCCGATGTGGGTGTTGGCGTCGGCGTGGTCGACGTTCTGCGCGCCTATGCGACCAAGGGCGCCCCGCTGCGAATCATCGGCACGGATATGACCGGCTCTGCCAACTACTGGTATGTGGCGGCGACGTCGCCGATCAATGCCGTCAAGGACATCGGCGGCCGCACCATCGCCTATTGGAAGAGCGGGACCTCCGGCCAATACGACGTGTTCGACTTCATGGATCGCTACCGCGTCAAGGCAAGGCCGGTGCTGACAACGGGAGCACCCGCCGCGTTCGATCAGGTGATGGCGGGCAAGATCGATGTCGGCTGGGCGGCGCCGCCATTCGGCATCGACGCCGTCGAACAGGGGCGAATTCGCGTGGTCGCAAAAGCAAACGAAATCCCGAAGATCCGGGACAAGACGAGCACTGCCATCATCACCAATGCGGATACATTGGAAAAGCGCAAGGACGTCATCGGCCGTTTTCTGCAGGCCTATCGCGAGACCATCGACTGGATGTATTCGGACCCGGCCGCGCCCAAGGCCTACGCCGAGTTCGCGGACATGTCGGAAGGGCTCGCCCGGCGCCTGCGGGAGGAATTCTTCACCAAGGACATGCTGTCGCTGGACAACATCGCGGGCCTCAACGCAGCTGCCAAGGATGCGGCAAAGGCCAAGGCCATCTGGGCGCCGTTGTCGCGCAAGCAGCTCGCCGAGCTCGTTCAGATTCCGGAGACGGCGCGCACCAAGGCAAATGCGAAAAGCGGGGGATGGTTTCGCGCTCTCTCGCCGCGTGCGCCGTGAGCACGCCGCGATCGCGGCTCAGAACAGCTTGAACATCGCGTTGATATAGGCGTAGTCCTTGCCGCCCGTCGGCGTGGTGCGGCTGACGAAATCGAACACCCTCCCGTCCTGGAGGCGGTAATCGGCGAGACGCTCGACGCGGCGATTGCGGTCGAAATAGACGGCGACGACCCGCTGATCGACCACCTGCTGCGGCATGAATCCGACCTTCTTTTCCGCGCGCTGGGAAATGTAATAGAACGCCTCGCCGCTCAAGGTGGCGACTGTCGACGGCGTGCCCAGCACGATCAGCACCTGTTCCTGTGTGGATCCGATCGGAATTTGCTCGAGCGCGCCATCGGGCAGGATGTAGCCGCGGTGATAGGTCTCCGAAAAGCAGCCGCCGAGCACCACGCCGAGCGCGAGCATGACTGCGATCCGGGCGGCCGCCACGGGCGGCAGGCGGGTCGGTCTCTCCATATCGCTCGCGATCCCCATATCACGGTTGCTTTCGCTCGCGCCTTGACGTACCCGGCGCTACTCGTCTTGCCTTCGAAGTTGCCCCACGCGCCTTGGGCCGCTGAGCTAACCCGATGATATTGCGCCTGTTTCGCCACACCCCGCGAGAGGATACCATTGCTTCTCTCTATGGCACGATCGTGGCACAGGCGCGCGCGCCGGCGTTTTACCAAGTCTATGGTGTCCCGGACACCGTTAACGGCCGGTTGGAGATGGTCATGCTCCACGCCGTGCTGCTGTTGCGGCGCCTGGAGGGCGAGAGCGCGCCGGTGCGGGCGCTTGGGCAGGGGCTTTTCGATCGATTCTGCAGCGACATGGATGAGACCATGCGGGAGATGGGGGTGGGCGATCTCGCGGTGCCGCGAAAAATGCGCCGCATTGGGGCGGCCTTTTACGGCCGGCAGGCGGCCTATCGTGCCGCCCTCGCGGCGCCCGACGACCGGCCGCTTGCTGCCGCCCTCGAACGCAATGTATTTGCCGGCGCTGGCGGCGGAGAAATGGCGGTCCGGCTTGCGGCCTATGTGCGCGAGGCCGCCCGCGGGCTCGCCGTTCAGGATGGGTTCGAGCGCGCGCAGCTCGCCTTTCCCGATCCCGAGGAGGTGCTGCTGCACGCCTGAGCGAACAAGGATGGGAGCAATGACACGGGCTCAAGCTGCAGCCGAACGTCCCTGGAGCGTGCCGCTCGCAGTCAGTGAAGTGCCCGAGACGGGCCGGCACACCGATCTTGCCGCCGACGCGCAGGCACGGGCGGTGGTCGCCAGACTCGCCGGCCTCGCGGCCTTGCCGCGGCTCGAGGCGAGCTTCGATGTCACGCCGCGCGGGCGCGGCGGGCTACGCGTGGTCGGCCAGGTGTCGGCCACGGTCGTGCAGACCTGTGTGGTGACGCTGGAGCCGATCGAGAACGAGATCGACGAGCCCGTCGATCTGGTCTTCGTCCCCGCGGGCGCACTGCCGCCGGCCGGTCGCGACGGCGGCGAGGTCGAGGTGCCCCTTGAGGATGCGCCGGAGCCGCTCGTCGGCAGCCACATCGACCTGGGCGCGATTGCAACCGAATTCTTGATCCTTGCTGTCGATCCGTATCCGCGCAAGCCCGATGCGGTGTTCCATTCGCCGGCGGCCGGCGATGATTCGGCGCACCCGTTCCAGCCCCTGGCGGCACTCAAGCGAAAGCAAGGCAGCAAGCGGCGGTGACTGCCCGCCCCCTGTTGTGTCCAACGCCGACACGGTATTCTCGCGCCATGCCCCAGCGAATCCGCATTGCGCTCGACGCCATGGGGGGTGACCATGGGGCAGCGGTGGTCATTGCCGGCGCGGAGCGCTCCCTCGCGCGCCATCCCGAGATCGAGTTCTTGCTGTTCGGCGACCGCGCTGCCGTTGCGCCGCTGCTCGACGCTCGTCCCCAGCTCAAGGCGGCCTCACGGCTGGTGCACACGGATGTCGCAGTGCAGATGCATGACAAGCCGAGTCAAGCGCTGCGCAAGGGGCGGCGGAAATCGTCGATGTGGATGGCCGTCGATGCGGTCAAGCGCGGCGAGGCGGACGCGGCCGTCTCCGCCGGCAATACCGGCGCGCTGATGGCCACGGCCAAGATCGACCTGCGGACCATGGCGGGGATCGAGCGCCCGGCGATTGCCGCCATATGGCCGACGTTGAAGGGCAAGTCCATCGTCCTCGATCTCGGCGCCTCGATCGGTGCCGATGCCGGGCACCTCGTCGATCTCGCCGCCATGGGGGCGGCCATGGCGGGCGTGCTGTTCGGGCTGGCGCGGCCGACCGTCGGGCTGCTCAATATCGGGGTGGAGGAGGTCAAAGGGCTCGAGGAGGTGCGCAAGGCCGGACAGATGCTGCGCGCGGGCCAGTGGCCGCAATTCGAATATCTCGGATTCGTCGAGGGCGACGATATCGGCAAGGGAACGGTGGATGTGGTGGTGACCGAAGGTTTCTCCGGCAATATCGCGCTCAAGGCCGCCGAGGGCACGGCGCGCCAGATCACCCACTATCTCAAGCACGAATTGAACCGTTCGCTGGTGCGGAAGCTCGGCTATCTCCTGGCGCGCGGGGCGTTCCATGCGCTCGGCGAGAAGATGGATCCGCGCAAGTCCAACGGCGGCGTCTTTCTCGGCCTCAATGGCATCGTGATCAAGAGCCACGGCGCCACCGACGCCGAGGGCTTCGCCTGCGCTGTCGATCTCGGCTACGACATGGTGCGCCACCAGCTGCTCACGAAGATCGGTCAGAGTCTGACGCGCCACCAGCGCGCCGGGGCTGCGCCCCGCGCCGTCGGGGGAGCAGGATCGTGAGCGTACTGCGGTCCGTGGTGCTCGGCTGCGGCAGCTACCTGCCGAGCCGGGTCCTCACCAATGCCGAGCTGTCGCGGATGGTCGACACCACCGACGAATGGATCACGCAGCGCACCGGGATTCGCGAACGGCGCATCGCCGCCAAGGGGGAAACCACGGCGGACCTGGGGCTCGCCGCCGCGCGTGCGGCGCTGGGTGCCGCCGGCGTGCCGGCGGAATCGATCGACCTGATCGTGCTCGCGACCTCGACCCCCGACAACACCTTTCCCGCCACCGCGGTCTCGGTGCAAGCCGGCCTCGGGATCTCCCATGGGGCAGCGTTCGACCTGCAGGCGGTGTGCTCGGGCTTCGTGTTCGGGCTTGCCACCATCGATGGCCTGCTGAAGACCGGCGCATTCAAGCGCGCGCTGATGATCGGGTCTGAGACCTTCTCGCGCATTCTCGACTGGAACGACCGCACTACCTGCGTACTGTTCGGCGACGGCGCGGGCGCCGTCGTGCTGGAGGCGCAACCCGAGACTGGCACCCGCGCCGATCGTGGCATTCTCACCACCCATCTGCGCTCCGACGGGCGCCACAAGAGCAAGCTCTATGTCGACGGCGGACCGTCTTCGACCCAGACCGTCGGGCACCTGCGCATGGAGGGGCGTGCGGTGTTCAAGCACGCGGTGGCGATGGTCACCGACGTGATCGAGGACGCCTTCAAGGCTACCGGCTACACCGCCAAGGATGTCGACTGGTTCGTGCCGCACCAGGCCAACAAGCGCATCATCGACGACACCGCCAAGAAGCTCGGCATCGCGCCCGAAAAGGTGGTCATGACTGTGGACAAGCACGGCAATACGTCGGCGGCCTCGATTCCGCTCGCGCTTACGGTGGCGGTGGCCGACGGCCGCATCAAACGCGGCGATCTCGTCATGCTGGAAGCCATGGGCGGGGGCTTCACCTGGGGATCGGTGCTGCTGCGATGGTGACGGCGGCATCGCGAAAATCTTCCTTGCGCGGCCGTTGACCGCTTCGGTTCAAGCGAATATCGTCTGATAATTCAGAGAGATATCTTGATCGCCGAAGGCGGGGCTGGCGATGGCGGGAAAAACGGTCACACGCGCAGACTTGTGCGAGGCGGTCTACCAAAAGGTGGGGTTGTCCCGCACCGAATCGGCCACCCTCGTAGAACTGGTGTTGAAGGAGATCACCGACTGTCTCGAGCGCGGCGAGACGGTGAAGCTGTCGTCGTTCGGCTCGTTCGTGGTACGCAAGAAAGGCCAGCGAATCGGCCGCAACCCCAAGACCGGCAAGGAAGTGCCGATCTCGCCGCGGCGGGTGATGGTGTTCAAGCCGTCGGCGATCCTCAAGCAGCGTATCAACAGCGACCCCGGCGCAAAGAAGTAATGGAATCGGCAGGCTAAGCGGAGCAGGCGGCGGTGGACAAAGCGCCGGAAGCATTCCGCACCATCAGTGAAGTCGCGCAAGAGCTCGACGTTCCGCAGCACGTGCTGCGGTTCTGGGAGAGCCGCTTTCGCGAGATCAAGCCGATGAAGCGCGGCGGCGGCCG
>JBKPUA010000256.1:0-5378 GCA_046735815.1 Pseudomonadota bacterium | reverse complement strand
ACGAAGAACTCGATCTCGCGGATGCCGCCGCGGCCGAGCTTGATGTTGTGGCCTTCGACCGCGATCTCGTCGTGGCCGCGATAGGCGTGGATCTGCCGCTTCATGGCGTGAATGTCGGCGACCGCGGCGAAGTCGAGGTACTTGCGCCAGACGAACGGCGAAAGGTCCGCCAGCAAAGCCTCGCCAGCCGCGATATCGCCGGCGCAGGCGCGGGCCTTGATCAGCGCGGCGCGCTCCCAATTCTGTCCGCGGCCTTCGTAGTAGTCGAGCGCCGCCGCCGTGGAGACGGCGATGTGGGTCGAGGCGGGATCGGGACGCAAGCGCAGATCGGCGCGAAACACATAGCCGTCGGACGTGCGCTCCTGGAGGAGCTTCACCAGCGTTCGCGTGAGCCGCACGTAGAATGGTGCCGGCTCCGTTTCCGGCACGAGCGCGTCGCCGTCGTAGAAAACCATGAGGTCGATGTCGCTCGAATAGTTGAGCTCGCCCGCGCCCATCTTGCCCATCGCCAGCACGATATAGCCCGAGCCCGGCGCCGGCTCGTCCGATGAGACCCTGAGCTTGCCGCTGCGGCGCGCATCCGCCAGCAGGTAGTCGACCGCGGCAGCCACCGCCGCGTCGGCGAGCGCGGTCTGCCGCTCGAGCACCTCGGCGAGCGGCCAGGCGCCGCCGATGTCGGCGAGCGCAATTAGCAGCGCGCCTTCCGCCTTCATGCGGCGAAGGAGGCGCATCACCTCGGCTTGGTCGCGAGCAGCGGCGACGGCGCGCTTTGCGCCGGCGACAACTTCATCGAAACGGCGCGCGGGCTCGCTCTCGAGCAAGCCGACGAGCCGCGCGGGCTCGACGCGGATCAGCTCCCAGAGATAAGGCGAGCCATCGGCTAATCCGGCGATCAGCGCGCCGAGCCTGGGATGCGCGGCCATGAGCCGCGCCAGCGTCTTGCCCGCCGCCGTGCCCGCGATCTCGCCGAGCCAATCGTGCATGCGCGCCTGCGCCGCATCCGCGGCGGCGAGCGGCGGCGCGGAGGTAATGCGCTGCGCGAGTGCGCCATCTGCTGAATGGGCTGGCGAACTCATTTGTCTCGGACCAAAACGGGGTTCCATCGTGTCCGGATCCATTCCGGTCACCGGCGTTCTTAGCGCATATCCCTGTCGCGAAAAGTCTACTGCAGGAAGCCCAGTTGGAGAGACGGGCTCCGCTGCGCGCGATCGATATCAGCAAATAGCTATGCCGTCGCGGCCACCGGCCCCGCGCGCGGCAGCGCGATGACGGTCTTGAGGCCGGGATGGTTGTCCTCGAGGCGCAGCTCGCCGCCATGGAGGCGCGCGACCGCCGAGGCGAGGCTTAGCCCGAGCCCGGATCCGGGCTGCGAGCGGCTCTGCTCCAGCCGCACGAAGCGCTCGACCGCGCGGCTGCGATCGGCCTCGGGGATGCCGTGGCCGCTGTCCGCGACCGCGAGCAGAATGCGGTCGCCCTCGCCCACCGCCTTGACCACGATCTCGGCGTCGGCTCCGTTGACACGCCCACCACCGGGAGCGCCGTATTTGATGGCGTTGTCGACCAGGTTCGCCAGCGCCTGGCTGATGAGCTCGCGGTTGCCGCGCACCGGCGCCGGCGCCGGCGCCTCGACCTTGAGCTGGATGCCCTTATCGTCGGCGAGCGGCTCGTAGAGCTCACCCACCCCGCGCGCGATCTCGGCGGCGTCGAACTCGCTCATACCGTCGCGCGCCTGGCCCGATTCGGCACGCGCGATCATGAGCAGCGCGTTGAAAGTGCGGATGAGCCCGTCCGACTCCTCGATCGTGCTTTCGAGCGCGGCGCGGTATTGCGATTCGTCCTCGGCCAGGCGCAACGCCTCCTCGCAGCGGTTGCGCAGCCGCGTCAACGGTGTCTTGAGATCGTGCGCGATGTTGTCGGACACCTCCTTCAAGCCGTGCATCAGCGCCTCGATGCGCTCGAGCATGGCGTTGAGGTTGGTAGCGAGGCGATCGAGCTCGTCGCCGGTGCCGGCGATCGGCAGCCGGCCGGTGAGATCGCCGTCCATGATGTTGCGCGTGGTGTCGGTCATGGCGTCGACGCGCTTGAGCACGCGCCGCGACACGAACACGCCGCCGACGATGCCGAGAACGATCACGACGGCCAACGACCAGCGCCCGGCGGCGAGCACGATCTCGTGCAGGCGCTCGCGTTCCTCGAGGTCGCGCCCCACCAGCAGCCGGAAGCCCGCCGGCAGCTGGAACACCCGAATAAGCGCATGATGCTCTGCGCCGTCGGGATCGTCGAGGCGGCGGTAGGCGGTCTCGGTCCAGCCGGAGGTCTCGAGAATGCCGGTCGCCAGCGATCCCACATTGCCAGCGAGTCCCTCGCCGGCGCGCGTGGTCACGAGGTAGAGGCTCGAGCCCGGCCGGCGCGATCTCGCATCGACGACGAAGACGAGACGGCGGATGCCGCCCTGGCGATATTGCTCGGCCAGGCCGGTGATCTCGGCGTCGACCGTCTGGGTGATCTGCTCGGTGATCAGCCGGCGCGTGTTCCAGGCGAAATAGACCAGCAGGAACGCGGCAAACATCGCGAACACGGTCAGATAGACCAGCGTCAGCTTGAACGCGGTGGTGCGCAGAAGCTTGCCGAGAGCCGTCATCCGTCACCCGTGCATGTCGCGCTGCCATGTCGCGCTGCGCGGTGGCGACGGCGACAGCGTCACTTGCTGTCGCGGATCATATACCCTGCGCCGCGCACCGTATGCAGCAAAGGCTGGGTGAAACCTTTATCAATCTTCGAGCGCAGCCGCGAGATGTGGACGTCGATGACGTTGGTCTGCGGGTCGAAGTGATAGTCCCACACGTTCTCGAGCAGCATCGTGCGGGTGACCACTTGTCCGGCGTGCTTCATCAGGTATTCGAGCAGGCGGAACTCGCGCGGCTGCAGCACGATCTCCTCGCCGCCGCGGGTCACCTGGTGCGAGAGCCGGTCGAGCTCGAGGTCGCCGACTCGGTAGACCGTCTCCTCGCGGCCGCCGCGCCGCCGCGCCAGCACCTCGGTGCGCGCGAGCAGCTCGGAGAACGAATAGGGCTTGGGCAGATAGTCGTCGCCGCCTGCGCGCAGGCCCTTCACCCGGTCGTCGACCTGGCCGAGCGCCGAGAGAATGAGCGCGGGGGTCTCCACCCCCTTGCTGCGCAGCGTCCCGATCACGGAGAGGCCGTCGAGCTTGGGCAGCATGCGGTCGACGATCAGCACGTCGTATTGGCCGTCGAGCGCGTGCGCGAGCCCTTCCTCGCCGTCCGCCGCCAGGTCGGCGACGTGGCCGACCTCGCGGAACGCCTTCGCAAGATAGTCGGCGGCATCGCGATCGTCTTCGATAATCAGGAGACGCATGACGAACCCGCCGTCCCTCGGATAAGCGATTTCCCTCGCGGTGGAGCTATGCGGGGCTGAACTGATCATAACGCCACCTCTTCAATCTACCTACTGGCGGTATGGTGCGAAACCGGCGCGCGCCGATCGCGAGAAAATTTGCGAGGGGCGGCGGTTTGACCCGCCGCCCCTCAACCAACTCCACACCGGCGGGGGCGACGGATGCCGGAGCGGAGTTAGAGAGGATGGGGACGGGCTGTAAGCCCGTCCCCCTGGTTCGAACCGCCGGCGGGGGCGACGGATGCCGGCGGTGCGCCCCATTCGGTTAGGCCTTGCTGAGGCGGAGCGCGACGAACCGCGTCTCGTCGCCCGACTTCACCCGCATCAGCACCGTGCGCTTGCCGTCCTTCTGGGCGCTGCTGAGCGCGCTGCGCACGTCGGCCGGATTCGCAACCTTCTTGCCCGCAACCTCGAGGATGACGTCGCCGGTCTTCATCCCCTGATCGGAGGCGATCCCGTTGGGATCGATGTCGGTGACCACCACGCCTTCCGAGCCGCTGCCGGCGACCTGACTGGCGGGCGCGACAGTGAGCCCGAGCCGCGGAACGTCGGTGGTGTTCGGGCCGGACGAGTCTGGCGCCGCCTTCGCCTCGCGTTGCGCGGGCAGCTCGCCGAGGGGGACGGAGAAGCTCTTCTCCTCACCCTTGCGCCACACGGTCAGCTTGACCGTGCTGCCGGGCGCCATGCTGGCGATGTGCCTGGCGAGATCCTTCGCGTCCTTGATCGCGGCGCCGTTGACGGCGGTGATCACGTCGCCGGCCTGGATGCCGGCCTTGGCGGCCGGGCTGTTGGCCTGCGGCTCGGAGACGAGCGCGCCTTCCGTGGCCTTGAGGCCGAGGCTGTCGGCGATCTCGGACGAGACCGGCTGGATCTGCACGCCGAGCCAGCCGCGGTTGACCTTGCCGTTGTCCTTAAGCTGGGCGACGACCGACTTCACCGTCTGCGCAGGGATCGCGAAGGCGATGCCGACCGAGCCGCCGGACGGCGAGAAGATCGCGGTGTTGACGCCGATCACATTGCCGTCGACGTCGAAGGTCGGTCCGCCGGAATTGCCCTTGTTGACGGGGGCGTCGATCTGAATGAAGTCGTCGTACGGACCGGCGCCGATGTCGCGGCCGCGCGCCGAGACGATGCCCGCCGTCACCGTGCCGCCGAGGCCGAACGGATTGCCGACCGCCAGCACCCAGTCGCCGATACGCGGCGGCGCTTCCGAGAGCTTGACGTGGGGGAAGTCGTTGCGGCCTTCGACCTTGATCAGGGCGAGGTCGGTGCGCGGATCGGTGCCGATCACCTTCGCGCTGTAGGTCTTGCCCTCGTCGGTAGTGATCTCGACGGTGTCGGCCTTGTCGACCACGTGATTGTTGGTGACCGCATAGCCGTCGGCGCTGATGAAGAAGCCCGAACCCTGGCCGGTCACCATGCGATTACGCGGGGCACGCTGCTGATCATCCGGCAGAACGCCTTCCGGCATGCCGAAGCGGCGGAAGAAACGTTCGATCTGCGAGTTCGGCGAGGACGGCATGTCGCCTTCCATGCCCATCATCTTGGCGCCGCTGGCGGCGACCTTCACCTTCACCGAGATCACGGCGGGCTTCACCTTGTCGACGATGTCGGCAAATCCCATCGGGCGCTGGACGCCCTGGGCATAGGCGATGGTGCTCAGCGCCGGACCGCTGGCCTTGGGCAGGAAATCCGCGCCGCCAAACAGAACGGCCGCGCCGAGGCCGGCAACGCTGGCAAGCAGAACGAGACGACGCGCGGAGAGAACGCGCGGCTTCGGAGCGGGGGCGCTCACAGTCATAACTTCGACTCCATTGTTTTCGTGCAGCATGGGCATTGTTTTGGTGCAGATCGGTTGGTGCAGCAGGGGAGCCCGAATGAGCACCCGTGCGAAGCAAGATGGGGCGGCCATCCTTACCGGGTGCTGTCGGGGAAATTAAACTTTGGTAAGGCGGGGAAATCGA
>JBKPUA010000255.1:0-4396 GCA_046735815.1 Pseudomonadota bacterium | reverse complement strand
GGCGTCATGTTCGACGCCTGCGACTTCGCGCTGTTCGGCATGGCGCTGCCCCCCGTGGCACGCGAGTTCGGGCTCAATCCGGCGCAAGCAGGCCTGCTCGCGACGGTGGGACTCGTCGGCGCCTTCCTCGGCGCGCTGTTTTGGGGCACGATCTCGGACTACATCGGCCGTCGTACGGCGTTCGCTTCCACGATCGGCATCTTCTCGCTGTTCACCGGCCTCGTTGGCGCGTCCTGGAACGTGCTGTCGCTCGCCGTGTTCCGCTTCCTCTCGAACTTCGGTCTCGGCGGAGAGGTGCCGGTCGCGTTGACGCTTACCGCGGAATTCAGCCCGGCCCGAATTCGCGGGCGCATGACCGGCTCGATGGCCGCGTCGTTCCCGGTGGGCCTGGCCCTTGCGGCCATCGTTGCGCTGTTGATCATGCCGGCCTGGGGATGGCGCGCGGTTTTCGTCGCTGGGGTGGTGCCGGCGGTGCTGCTGTTTTTCGTGCGCATCTATATGCCGGAGTCGGTCCGCTATCTCATCACCCGAGGTCGGGTCGAAGAAGCCGAGCGCACCGTGGCCGAGATCGAGAAGAAGGCTGCCGAAGGCCAGCCGCTTCCGCCGGTGCCCGCCAACCACGCAGCGCCCGACGTTGCCGATCCCGGCGTCACAGTGGCGCAACTGCTCACGCCGGCGCGGCGCAAACGCACGATTCTGCTTTGGATCGTGTCATTCTGTTTCCTGTGGTCGTCGAACGGCATCATCTTCATGTTGCCGACCATCCTGGTGCAGCGCGGCCTGCCGCTGACGCAGATTCTGGTGCTGCTTTTGGTGCAGGCACTGGTCGCCATCGTTGGCTACACCGCCTGCTCGTTCCTGATCGATCGTTACGGTCGGCGTCCTGTGCTGTTCCTCTATTACTTCGTCGGCGCGTTCTTTCACCTGTGGTTCGCATACGCCTCCGGCATCTGGCTCTATGTCGCCATCGGACTGGTCGGCTGGGTCAATCCGGGCGTCTACGGTTCGTCCGGCGTCTATGTAAGCGAGCTCTATCCAACGCACTTGCGTGCAACGGCGGTTGGCTGGTTTTTCGGCATCGGCCGGATTGGCTCGTTCCTTGCGCCCGCCGTAGTTGGCTTCATGCTGCAATATGGAGCCGGCGCCTACGTGCTGCACACCTTCGCGCTGACTTTCTTGATCGCCGCGATTGCGCTGTGGTTCGTCGGGATCGAGACGAAAGGAAAGACGCTGGAGGAAATCACTGGCGGCACGGCGCCGGTCCGGGCGTAGCTGCATAGGATCGGCGTCGCGTGCCTTCCGCTCGTTGCGACAGCCTAGTTTTTGATCCAATGCGCAACTCTACCAGTCAATATGCGCTCTGCTTCTTCGACAATCCGGGTGACGATCTCGGCGGCTGGTGCGATGTCATGTATGAGCCCCGCGTCTTGACCCATCGATAGGACCGCTTCCTCGGCGTCCCCATTCTTGCGCGCCACTTGCAATCCAGCCCGTGCTTCAGCGCGATGTTGACGCAATGCCCATTCCCGTCCCGCCCATCGTTCGATGAATCGGTTGCGCCTCGAGCGCGACATCGCGCCGGGCCACGCCAAGCCTGCGGCGATATCGGGGATCTCCGAAAGTAGCGTATCATGGCCGTCACTATCGATGATCGCCTGCTTAAGATTCGGATGGATCGGAGATTCTTCGGTGGCGAGGAATCGTGTGCCTAGAAGGATTCCCTGGGCGCCCAGACCGAGAGCGGCCACCAGCCCGCGCCCATCAGCAAACCCGCCCGCTGCCAGGACCCCAATTGGCGACACGGCATCCACCACCATCGGAATGAGCGGCATGCTCGCCATCCATCCGACATGGCCACCACCCTCTGTGCCCTGGGCGATGATGACATCGGCTCCCGCTTCCGCCGCGCGGGTCGCCTCGCTTACCGCACCTGCCATATGCGTGACCTTGCATCCCGCGGCATGTGCGCGATCAAAATAGCTCTTCAGATCCTGCTCTGGCCGAGCCCAGGCGAACTGCATCACACTCGGCCTGAGTTCGAGCGCCATTTCGAAGCTGTCTTCCCGGATATCGAACAGAAGGAAATTGAGGCCGAACGGCTTGTTGGTCCCGCGACGAATAGCGGCCGTGCATTCGCGTATTTGGTCGGGCGTTAGATAATGACAACCCAAAGCGCCGAGACCCCCAGCGCGCGAAACGGCGGCTACGAGTGCCGGTGACGTCGCCGATCCCATCCCACCAAGCGCGATTGGATGCTCGATGTCGAGGAGGTCGCAAACTGGAGTGCGGATCATCTGTCACTCTCCGCAGTCGTCTCAGCTTCCGATCGACGCAATCAGCTTTTCGAATTGCCATGGACCCCAGCATTCGATCTGCTACATCACCTCGTCGACCTCTCGCTTCGGACGGGTTCATAGCCTAGAGCGTTCGCCACGAAAAGCAGTGTACCCGAGAACAACACGCTAGTGCCCCGAACCCGAAGTTCGCACGCAATGTGCTGCGAGTTCGGTTGCGAACTTCGGGTTCAAAAGGGGCACTAGAATCATAGAGTTGCTAGTGTCCCTTTGATTCCGAAGTTCGCATCAGAAGTTGCCGCAAGAGTGTGCGAACTTCGGAATCGGGACACTAGCACCCGACCAACAGCACGCAAGAATGACCCGGCGCGACAATCCCGGCCGCCTGTTTGCCCTAGCGCTGGCCGCCATATCTCTCATTGTGCCGCTTGCGGTGCACCTCTTTCTACCGGTTATTCCGGCCGTGCAGGCCGCGCTCGGGCTTTCAAACGCGGTGGCGCAGCTGACGTTCAGCATTGCGCTGTTCAGCATGGCGTTCGCGACACTCGTGTACGGGTCGCTCTCCGACCGCTACGGCCGCCGGCCGGTGCTTCTATCGGGTCTTGCGCTGTTTCTGATCGGCAGCGCGCTTTCCGCATTCGCCAGCTCTGTTTCACTACTCATTCTGGGGAGGGTCGTGCAGGCAGTCGGGGCTGGCAGCAGTATTACCCTCGTTCGGGCCATCGCGCGGGACGTATATGGTGCAGGCTTGCTCATTAAGGCGATCGCCTACTTGACGATGGCATACACGCTTGGCCCCCTGCTTTCGCCGATGCTTGGGGGCGTCCTTATAGATATGTTCGGCTGGCGCAGCGTGTTTGGATTCGCGTTTGTGTTAGGCGCCTTGATCACAGCCTTTGCCTACTTGGCCGTACCGGAATCGCATCCGCCGTCACTCTCTGTTCACAGCGATGGCCGTGTGCTTCGAAATTATGCAAGTCTATTTGGAAACATCCGTTTCACCGGCTTTGTCTTGCAAACCGGATTCGCTACCGCGTCGTTCATGGTTGCGGCGACGGCGGCATCGAGCCTGATGAAGGAAACGCTTCAACATTCTTCCACTGAGTTCGGCATCTACTTCGTGTTGTTCCCGCTCGGGCTTCTCTCCGGCAATTTTGTGGCCAGCCGCATTGGCATTCGGCTGGCTAACGAAACAATGGTTCTGGCGGGATCGCTGGTCTGCCTCGCTGCGGTGACGACGCAATCAATTTCGCTGTTGATCTATGGCTTGGCGCCGATCACGCTTTTCGCTCCGGGCTTCTTTATTACCTTCGCGCAGGGCCTTTCGCTTTCCTACGCTCAAGCCGGCGCGATGGCTGTCAATCCCAAGCTGGCCGGCACCGCGGCGGGAATTGGCGTCTTCATCCAAAATTTCTTTGGCGCGGCGTTCGCCCAGCTTTACGGCCTGCTCGCCGACGGCACGGCGGTACCTCTGATCGTGACGACCGCGCTCAGCGGACTCCTCGTCGTTGTCGTCGGCATCATTCCATTTGTAACGGCGGGAAGCGATGCTCAGGAACCTTTTCCCCGAACCTAGCTCGGCGCAGTATTCGGTTGCGCTTCCGCTCGCAGGACGACGATAAAAAGATGATGGAGTTTGAGGAGGGTGGCGCGCGTGAATGGAAAGCTTGCCCCAGAAATCCTGCTTACTGTGTCAGATTGAGCACAGCGTTCTGCTTGGCTTCGTATTAACGTACCGCCAACACAGCGCAATCGGGGAGAGCCTCATGCTGGCGGAAATCTTCTTGCTGCGGTTAGAAGCGGCGACGCGCGCGGCCAAGGAATCGTCGACCAGCAGCTCTAACTCCCGGTTCGTGCCGATTTCGATGCCGGCAGCCAAGGCCTCTTAGGCAGCCGTCGCAGGGCCGGCCCCTGCCGTCGGGACTCCCGTGTCCAGGACTCTTCGTGGTGCTGCCGGTAAGGATTGAACTTACGACCTCCCCCTTACCAAGGGGGTGCTCTACCACTGAGCTACGGCAGCCCTGGGCAATAATCGCGCGAATGACGGTGTGGCGGCGAGTGCGGCGTTCCCTTGCCATACCGGGGGAAGGGCTGCAAGCGGC
>JBKPUA010000254.1:0-9118 GCA_046735815.1 Pseudomonadota bacterium | reverse complement strand
CGGATAGCTGCCGATCGCCACCTCGGGATTGGCCTTGGCGATCTCGCCGAGCTGGGTGCCGATGTCGCCCTCGCGCGCATCCGCCCGCACCGTCTGCGAGAGCATGCGGATGCCGGTCTTGAGCTTGGGCGCCACCTCGTCGAGCATGGCCTGCATGATCGACGGCACCCCCGCCATTACGATCACGTTGCCGATCCAGATGCCGGGCGCGCCCGACACTTTGTTGAGCACCAAGTCGGCACCCTTGGGAATGCGCGTCATGCGCATGCGCGCCTCGTTCATTTCGGCGCCGGTGGCGGCGAGCCGCTCCTTGAGGATGGCGAGCGCGCGCGGATCGACGTCGATCGGCACGCCGAACGCCTTAGCGACGCAATCGGCGGTGATGTCATCGTGGGTCGGTCCGATGCCGCCGGTGGTGAAGACGTAGGTGTAGCGCTGCCGCAGCGCGTTGATGGCCTCGACGATCGCGGTCTCCTCGTCGCCGACCACGCGCACTTCCTCGAGGTCGATGCCGACCGCGGTGAGATACTCGGCGATGTAGCCGATGTTCTTGTCCTTGGTGCGGCCGGACAGGATTTCGTCGCCGATCACCAGAAGCGCCGCGGTGACGTGCTCCGCGGCCGGGGATGAATTCACGGTTGCCATTGATCCGATTGCTCCCGGCCCGATGCCGGGCCGCCCCCTACCCTGCCATTGTGGGTTATGATGCATCAAGCCATTCGCCGAGGCGTTCGGTCCCGGCGTCTGCGATGAAAAGAATAAGGCGCGGAGGACGCCCAGAGATGCCCACACCGGCGCCGACGCGCCCCATTGCCTATGCGGCGCCCAGGATCGTCTGCGAGAAAGCCGCCGACGGCAGCCTGCGTTGTCGCTCGACCGAGCCCTTGGCGCCGCACGATCCGAGCCTGGCGCGGCTGTTCCGCGCCGCCGTCGAGCGCAATCCCGGCGGCCTGTTCCTGGCCGAGCGCAGCGCCGATGGCGGCTGGCGCAAGCTCAGCTACGAGGCGGCGCGGGTCGCGGTCGACGCACTGGCGCAAGGCCTGCTCGAGCGTGGACTTTCGGCCGAGCGGCCGGTGATGATTCTCTCCGGCAACGGCATCGATCACGCGCTGCTTACGCTCGCCGGCCATACCGCCGGCATTCCCGTGGCACCGATCTCGGTCGCCTATTCGCTGCAGAGCCAGGATCACGCCAAGCTCAAGCACATCGCCACCTTGCTCGAGCCGGGGCTTATCTACGTCGCCGACACTGGACCCTTTGCCAAGGCGCTCGCGGCGCTCGACCTTATTAAGGCTGAGCTCGCCGCGAGCCGCAACGGCGCCAACCTCGCCGCCGTCGCCGCGTTCGACGACATGGCGCGCAGCCGGCCGGGGCCGGCACTGGAGCAGGCCGCCGCGGCGGTCGGTGCCGACACCATCGCGAAAATCCTGTTCACGTCCGGCTCCACCGGCCTGCCGAAGGGCGTAATCAATACCCATGGCATGCTCACGGCGAACCAGCAGCAGCTCGCGCAGATCTGGCCGTTCGTCGAGGAGGCGCCGCTCGTGCTGCTCGACTGGCTGCCGTGGAACCACACCTTCGGCGCCAACCACAATTTCAATCTGGTGCTGCGCCATGCCGGCTCCCTGTTCATCGACGGCGGCCGGCCGGTGGGAGGCCTCATCGAAGCGACCGCGAAGAATCTCGGCGAGGTCTCACCCACGATCTATTTCAACGTCCCCGCGGGCTATGCGGCGCTGCTGCCCTTCCTCGAACGCGATGGCGCGCTGGCGCGCGCGTTCTTCGCCAAGCTGCGGCTCATCTTCTATGCCGGCGCCGCGCTGCCGCAGGACCTATGGGAGCGGCTCGAGGCGGTGTCGCTCTCCGCCACCGGCGAGCGCGTGCCGATGACCTCGTCCTGGGGCACGACCGAGACCTCGCCGCTGTCGACCGCCGCGCATTTTCTGATCGAGCGCGCGGGCTCGATCGGCGTGCCCGTGCCCGGCACCGAGCTCAAGCTCGTGCCGGCGGGCGACAAGCTCGAAGTCTGCGTACGCGGGCCGCACGTGACGCCGGGCTATTGGAAGCGACCCGATCTCACCCGCGCGGCGTTCGACGATGAGGGCTTCTACAAGCCGGGCGACGCGGTGCGCTTCGCCGATCCCTCCGATCCGGGCAAGGGCATCGTGTTCGACGGCCGCCTGGCCGAGGATTTCAAGCTCACCACCGGCACCTGGGTGGCGGTCGGCGCGCTGCGGGTGGGCGTGCTCGCCGCCGCCTCGCCCGCGCTGCAGGACGCCATCATCGCCGGCGAGAACCGCGCGGCGGTCGGCATGCTGGCGTGGCTCAACGCCGTCGGCTGCCGCAAGCTCGCCGGCTGCGAAGCGCCGCTCCTCGAGCTCGCGCGCCACCCGCGCGTACGCGAGCATGTGCGCCGCGCACTTGCGCAATGGAACGCGCATCACCCGGGCTCGTCGCAGCGGATCGCGCGGGTGCTGCTGCTGCCGGACACGCCGTCGATCGACGGCAACGAGATCACCGACAAGGGCTACATCAACCAACGGCTAGCGCTGGCGCGGCGCAAGGCCGAGGTCGAGCGCCTGTTCGCCGCGAAACCCGACGCCGACGTGCTGATCGTGACGGAAGCCGCAGCAGAGGAGACGAAGCCGTGATTCATCCTCGCCCACTCAGCGATGTTCGATGCGAGAGCCGATTCAGGACCCGGGCGCCGAGCGTGCTTGTCGCGGTGTTGAGCGCACTCGCGGTGATGATCGCGGCGGACACGCGCGCGTCGGCGCAATCGGGCGACCTCAAGGCGCTGATCGACGATCTCGTGGCCGCCAACCGCATCCTCTACCGGCAAGGCGTGGTCGACGGCTTCGGCCATGTCAGCGCGCGGTACCCGGGCCGGCCGGATCGCTTCCTGATGGCGGCGGCGAAGGCGCCGGGGCGCGTGACCGCGGACGACATCATGGAGTTCGACCTCGACGCCAAGCCGATCGACCGGCGTGACCGTCCGATCTATTCCGAGCGCTTCATCCATTCCGAGGTCTACAAAGTGCGCGCCGACGTCGCCGCGGTCATCCACAGCCACTCGCCCGCCGTCATTCCGTTCAGCGTGACGCAAGTGCAGTTGCGCCCGGTGCACAACACGGCGTCGTTCCTGGCCGTCGGCGTGCCGGTGTTCGAGATGCGCAACGTCGCCGGCATGAGCAACAATCTCGTGAGCGACAGCACCCGCGGGCGCGCGCTGGCCGAGACCCTGGGCAACCGTCCGGTCGCGCTGCTGCGCGGGCACGGCAACGTGGTGGTGGGCCCGGACGTTCGCCGCGCGGTGGCGCGCGCCATCTATACCGAGGTCAATGCCCGCATGCTGCTGCAGGCCGTGATGCTGGGCGGCCCGATCACCTTCATCGATCCGGAGGAGAACAAGGCGATCGAGTCCGACCGCGGAACGCAAATCCCGGGACACAGCGTCGATCGAGTCTGGCAGATGTGGCTCGAGGAAGCGTCCTCGGGGGCGAATTCGCCCGCGGAGCGGCAGACCTTGTCCGCGCCAGGACGGCACGATTAGATCATCTTGACCGCTTGTTTTTTCCGATGACGCAGGAGAGGCGCGATGGGCGACCGCTTCACGAGAATCGCAGTGGTTGTGCTGCTGGTCGTCCTCGGCGCCTACCTGGCGCAGCCCTATGTCGACCGCTGGTTCTATTCGGCGTCGACCCCGCGCGCGGTCGAGCCGCGCGGAGCGCTGGCCGATCTCGAGCGCACCACCATCGACATCTTCGAGCGCGTGTCGCCCTCGGTGGTGCAGGTGGTGGGACGCGCCGGCGGCGCGGTCGAGATGTCGCCGGCCGAGGGCGAGAACGGCGGCGCGCAGTCGGGCACCGGCTTCATCTGGGACACCGCCGGCCACATCGTGACCAATGATCACGTGGTCGAAGGCACCACCAGCCTCGCCGTGCGTTTCGCCTCGGGCCAGGTGCAGCGGGCGCAGATCGTGGGGCTCGCACCGAACTACGATCTCGCCGTGATTCGCGTTGAGAATACCAGAGGGCTGCCGCCGCCGATTCCGATCGGTACCTCGGAGGATCTCAAGGTCGGGCAGCTGGTGTTCGCGATCGGCAATCCGTTCGGCCTCGACCAGTCGTTGACCACCGGCATCATCAGCGCGCTCAAGCGCCGGCTGCCGGCGAGCGGCGGCCGCGAGATCACCAACGTGATCCAGACCGACGCCGCCATCAATCCCGGCAATTCCGGCGGCCCGTTGCTCGACTCGGCGGGGCGCGTGATCGGTGTCAACACCGCGATACTGTCGCCGTCCGGCACCAACGCCGGCATCGGCTTCGCCATCCCGATCGACTCCGTCAACCGCGTGGTCCCCGAGCTCATCCGCCGCGGCGCGGTGCCGACCCCCGGGATCGGCATCGTCGCCGCCAACGAGGCGGCGGCGACGCGCGCCGGCGTCGAAGGCGTGGTCATCGTGCGCACGATGCCGGGCTCGTCCGCCGAGCGCGCCGGCCTGCGCGGCATGGACCAGACCACCGGCCGGCCGGGTGACGTCATCGTGGGCGTGAATGGCAAGCCGGTGCGTCGGCTCGCCGATCTTACCGAGGAGCTCGAACGGGTGGGTGTCGGAAAGCGTGCGTCGCTCGCGGTGCAGCGCGACGGCAGCGAGCGCACGGTCGAGGTCGATGTGGTAGATATCGGCCGCCGCGGATGAGCGCGCGCCAGGCAGATTCGCTCCGTCGGGCAGCGATCGTTTTCGGGATCGACGTTACCGGGATTTCCGGCTACTGACGCCCATCACACCACCCTCCCCGCGACACTAGCTCAAGCCAATCCACATCAATTGCGAGCACAGGAACAAAGTCGTGATCGATCTCTATACCTGGACCACCCCCAACGGCCGCAAGGCGTCCATTCTGCTCGAGGAGCTCGGCCTGCCTTACACCGTGCATCCCGTCGACATCAGCAAGGACGAGCAGTTCAAGCCGGAATTTCTGAAAATCAGCCCGAACAACCGCATCCCCGCCATCGTCGACCGCGACAACGGCATGAGCCTGATGGAGTCGGCGGCGCTGATGATCTATCTCGCGGACAAGACCGGCAAGCTGCTGCCGAAATCGGGCGAGCCGCGCTACCGCGTGCTCGAATGGCTGATGTGGCAGATGGGCGGGCCGGGACCGATGTTCGGGCAAGTGCATCACTTCGTGAAATACAACAAGGGCAAGGCACCCTATGCCGAGGAGCGTTTTCTCAAAGAGGCGCACCGGCTCTACGGCGTGCTCGACCGCCGGCTCAAGGAGCACGAATTCGTCGTCGACGATTACTCCATCGCCGACATTGCGATCTGGCCCTGGGTCTCGCGCTACGAGTGGCAGACCGTCGACCTCAACCAGTATCCCAACGTGAAGCGCTGGTACACGACCATCGCCAAGCGGCCGGCGGTGCAGAAAGGCTACAAGGTGCCGAAGGATGTCGGCGACGTGCCGATACCCTGAAAGCGCGAACGCGCGGACGGCCGTCATGGCGCGGCGTTGGTCGGTCCTCCTCTGCGTCACTGCCGTTGCCCTGACGTGGGCGCAAGGCGGCCGGGCGCAGGACAGCATTGATCGCCCGATCACGCTCTATGTCGCCGGGACTGCGGGCGGCGGCGTCGATCTCTACGCGCGTCTCTTCGCTCGCCACGTAGGCCGTCATATAGCCGGCAAGCCGACCGTCACCGTGCAGGTGATGCCGGGTGCGGGCGGCATCCGCGCGGCGAATTTTCTCGCCGAGCAGGCGCCGCGCGACGGCACCGCGATCGCGACCTTCGCTGGCGGGCCGATCCTCGAGCCGCTGATCGGCGCGCGCAATCCCGGTTACGACATGAGCGCGTTCACTTGGCTCGGCGCGCTCACCAAGGATATCGGCCTTTGCATCGCCTGGGGGGCGTCGCCATTCAAGACCATCGACGACGTCAAGCGGCAACAGATGGTGGTCGCCGGCACCGGCGCCGGCTCGGAGACCGACACCTGGCCGATCGTGCTCAATGACGTGCTCGGCACCAAATTCAAGCTGGTCACCGGCTATCTCGGCAGCCAGGAGACCATCCTGGCGATCGAGCGCGGCGAGGCCCATGGCCGTTGCGTGTTCAGCCAGTCCGCGCTCAAGATCGCCAAACCCGATTGGCTGCGCGACAAGAAAATCAACGTGCTGCTGCTCACCGCGCTCGCGCCCTCGCCCGACTTCCCTGGCGTGCCGGCGGTGGTCGATCTCGTGGACAAGCCGCAGGACCGCCAATTGCTTGAGCTCATGGCCGGGCCTGCCGCCATGGCGCGGCCATTCGTGGCGCCGCCGGCGCTCCCCGCGGCAAAGACCACGCTGCTGCGGCGCGCGTTCGACGCCACCGCGCAGGACCCGGACTTCCGCGCCGAGGCGGCGCGAATTGGGGCCGATCTCGCGCCCAGCACGGGCGAAGAGGTGCAGGCGCTCGTCGGGCGCATTTACGCAACACCGCGGCCGGTGATCGAGCGCGTCAAGAAGTTGCTGGCTCCTTAAAGTAATTTGAGCCTGCCGCGTGTTCAGCGGCCGCCCAAAACATGGGCAGGGCGGCGACGGTCGGGCGCTGGGGGGCACACTCGAAATACCCCCTTGGGTTGGCGCGAGGCTTGCAGCTAGGATCGCATCGTGCGCGGTGCGCGTGGGTGGCGCGCCCGCATGCCCAAGGGCGGGTTGATGGCGGTTGCGTTCGACGAAATGACCGGCACGGACGGGGCGCTGCGGCCCGCCTATGGCGAGTTATCGCGGTGGCTCGGCGAGGTACCGCCCGACGTGCTCGACTATCGCCGCCGCGAGGCCGAGGTCCTGTTCCGCCGCATCGGCATCACCTTCGCGGTCTATGGCCAAGCCGACGCGCAGGAGCGCCTCATCCCTTTCGACGTGCTGCCGCGCATCCTCGCCGCCGCGGAATGGGACATCCTGCGCGCGGGGCTCGAGCAGCGCACCAAGGCGATCAACCACTACATCCGCGACGTCTATAACCGGCGCGAGATCCTCAAAGCCGGTGTGGTGCCGGAAGACCTGGTGTTTCAGAACCCGGTGTTTCGGCCGGAGATGAACGGCCAGAAGGTGCCGCACGACGTCTACGTGCATATCGGCGGCATCGACATCGTGCGCATCGATCCCGAGACCTTCTATGTGCTCGAGGACAATGCCCGCACCCCCTCCGGCGTCTCCTACATGCTGGAGAACCGGGAGATCATGCTGCGGCTGTTTCCGGAATTGTTCGCCCGGCATCGCGTGGCGCCGGTAGAGAACTATCCCGACGAGCTCCTGGCGACGTTGAAATCGGTGGCGCCTTCGACCTCCAGCGCCGATCCCATCGTCGTGCTGCTCACCCCCGGCGTCTACAACTCGGCCTATTACGAGCACTCGTTCCTGGCCGACAAGCTCGGCGTCGAGCTGGTTGAAGGCCGCGACCTCTTCGTCAAGGACGACCTCGTCTTCATGCGCACGACGCAAGGCCCCAAGCGCGTCGACGTGATCTACCGGCGCATCGACGACGATTTCCTCGATCCGCTCGCGTTCCGGCCGGATTCCACGCTCGGCGTGCCGGGGCTGATGTCGGTCTACCAGGCCGGCAATGTCACGCTCGCGAACGCGGTCGGCACTGGCATCGCCGACGACAAGGCGGTCTACAGCTACATGCCGGCGATCGTGAAGTTCTATCTCGGCGAGGAGCCGATCCTCAACAACGTACCGACTTGGCGCTGCCGCGAGCCGGAGCATTTGAGCTACGTGCTCGACCATCTGGAGGAGCTCGTGGTCAAGGAGGTGCACGGCTCCGGCGGCTACGGCATGCTGATCGGGCCCAAGGCTGACAAGGCGATGATCGCGGCATTCCGCGCCAAGCTCAAAGCCAATCCGCGCAATTTCATCGCGCAGCCGACGCTCGCGCTCTCCACCTGTCCGACCTGCGTGGAGGAGGGCGTGGCGCCACGCCACGTCGATCTGCGCCCGTTCGTGCTCACCGGCCGCGACCGCATCCGCATCGTGCCGGGAGGCCTCACCCGGGTCGCGCTCAAGAAGGGCTCGCTGGTGGTCAATTCCAGCCAAGGCGGCGGCACCAAGGACACGTGGGTGTTGGATCGATGACGGCTGCTAACGTAGCGCGTTGCGCCCGGGACATGAGGTAACACCGATGCTCTCCCGCACCGCCGACAACCTCTACTGGCTCGCGCGCTACGTGGAGCGCGCCGAATACCTCGCGCGCATCCTCGAGGTGACACAGCGCCTCACCACGCTGCCGCTCGCCTATGTCGGGTCGTCCAACGAATGGGAGTCGGCGGTGGCGACCGCCGGCTGCGCGCGCGCCTTCGCCGCGGCCTATCCGGAAGCGAACGAGGAGGCGGTCACGGATTTTCTCTGCTTCTCCACCGCCAATCCCTCCTCCATCCGCAACTGCTTCGAGATCGCGCGCACCAACGCGCGCGCGGTGCGCACCGCCCTCACCATGGAGATGTGGGACGCCATCAACGGCACCTGGCTCGAGCTCAAGCGGTTCGGCAACGGTCCGACCTCGCGCGAGGAGTTCATGCGCTTCCTGCGCTGGGTGCAGGAATCCTCGCTGCGATTCGACGGCTCGGCCTACCGCACCATGCTGCGCAACGATGCCTATTGGTTCTCACGGCTCGGCCTCTTCATCGAGCGCGCCGACAACACCGCGCGCATCCTCGACGTGAAGTACCACATGCTGTTGCCGGCGCATGAGCGCGTCGGCGGCCCGCTCGATTATTTCCAGTGGTCGGCCATCCTGCGCTCGGTCTCGGCGCTCACCGCCTATCACTGGGTCTATCGCGAGAGCGTCAAGCCCTGGCTGATCGCCGACCTCCTCATCCTGCGCGATGAGATGCCGCGTTCGCTCGCGAGCTGCTATGAGAATCTCGTGCTCTATCTCGATCACATCGCCCGCGCCTACGGCCGCCAGGGTCCCGCCCAACGCCAGGCCCGCGCCGTGCGCGCCCGGCTCGAGAACAGCCGCATGGAGGAGATTTTCCAGCAGGGCATGCACGAGTTCATCGGCGACTTCATCGACGCCAATAACCGCCTCGGCGCCGCCATTACCGAGCAGTACTTGATGTGACAGAGATCAGGG
>JBKPUA010000253.1:0-3700 GCA_046735815.1 Pseudomonadota bacterium | reverse complement strand
GCCGGCAAGCCCTATGAGGGCGTCATCGCGCTCGGCTGCGTCATCCGCGGCGAGACTTTGCATTTCGAGATCGTGTCGCAGGAATCCGCGCGTGCACTGATTGCCCTTTCAGTCGAACGCAGGATGCCGATCGGCAACGGTATTCTTACGGTCGACACCGACGCCCAGGCCTGGGCGCGCGCCCGTCCCGAGGAGGCCGACAAGGGCGGAGATGCCGCCCGCGCCGCGCTCGCCCTGGTGCGGCTCAAGCGCCGCCTGGCCGCAGGTGGATCATGACCCCCGACGGCGGCTCGAAGGACGAGCGCAAGGCCAACCGCCGCGGCGCCGCCCGGCTTGCGGCGGTGCAGGCGCTCTACCAAATGGACATCGCGGGGACCGGCCTCAACGAGATCCTGGCCGAGTTCGAGAGCCACTGGATCGGCCGCGAGGTCGAAGGGGCGCAATATCTGCCGGCGGAGGCGGCGTTCTTTCGCGACGTGGTGTCGGGGGTGGTGCGCGAGCAGCGCACCCTCGACCCGCTCGTCGACAAGGCGCTGGCGGAAGGCTGGCCGCTCAAGCGGATCGAAGCGATCCTGCGCGCGGTTCTGCGCGCGGGCGCCTATGAGCTTCGCCACCGCAACGACGTGCCGGCGCGCGTCGTCGTTTCCGAATACGTCGATGTCGCCAACGCTTTCGTGGACAAGGACGAGACCGGCATGGTCAACGCCGTGCTCGATCAGATCGCACGGCACTTCCGGTCCGGCGAATTTGCTCGCCCGGCGCGATGATCGCGCGCCTAGTGTCCCGATTCCGAAGTTCGCACATCCTTGCGGCGACCTCTGATGCGAACTTCGGAATCAAAGGGACACTAGCAACTCTATGATTCTAGTGCCCCTTTTGAACCCGAAGTTCGCAAACCTTTGTAGCAGCAGCACGATGTGTGCGAACTTCGGGTTCGGGGGCACTAGTCTCCGATGCAGCTATTGCCCCCATCCCATCGGTTGGATGGATTTTCCTTAGTCCAGCAGTCGGGCCGGTAGATCGTCACGTTCGGCGAGAACGGGGCCGCGAGGCCACTGATCGAATCCGGAGCGGCCCAGGTCGCGGCCGGCAGCGCGGCGGTTGCCGTCGCAACGGCAATCCCGAAGGCGAGTGCGCGCAATATCATGGCCACCTCTTGTTGATGTGTTCGGCCTTAACTCTAGAGTTGTAGGCCGGCCCGGTGCGTGAACCACTTCACAAACCGGAAGGACAAGAAGCCCCGGGCTCGCGCCCGGGGCTTTCATGCAGAACGACAGGACGCGAGATCAGAAGCTGCCGTTCCGGGTGCCGGCTTCGCGCTCGAGGTCGAAGCGGACATTGGCATCCGGGTCGGAACCAACGTTCTGGTTGCCGACAATGACGCTGCTCGAGGACCGCGGCGCGGCCTGCGCCAGCGCAGGGGAAGCCAGGGCGGCGGCAAGCGCTGCAAAAGCAATAAACGTCTTCATGTCATATCTCCCAATTCTGTATGTCGATGGGAGCTTATGTGCGTCGCACACAGCCATTGTGCAACGCACAAACCTGTGACAGAGAAGCGATTGGCGACTAACGAAATCGTGATGCGGCTGCGATCAATGCGTCACGAACGGCAATGTCGCGGGGCTGCGAAAATTCGAAGATGAATTCCAAACGAGCCGTTCGTTGGTCAAATGGTATTCCGGCACGCGCTCGAGAAAGCGCCGCATCGCGATCGCGGTGACGAGCCGCGCCATGCTGCTGCCGAGGCAGAAATGCTTGCCCGAGCCGAAGCCGAGATGCCCCTGCGGCCGACGATCGATATCGTAGACATCCGGGTTGGGAAATTTCCGCCAGTCGCGGTTGCCGGAGCCGAAGGCGAGCGCGACCTTGTCGCCGACGCGCATGCGCTGGCCGTGCAGCTCGGTCTCGCGCATGACCGTGCGCTTGAACCGCTGCGCCGAGGTGTTGAAGCGCAGTGACTCCTCGATCGCCGGCTCGATCAGCGCCGGCTCGGCGACGATGCGGCGGCGCGCCTCGGGGTGATCGTGCAGATTGAGCGCGAACATGCTCATGAAGCTCGACAGCGACTCGACGCCCGCCATGACGAAAGTCGCGGTCGTGAGCACGACCTCGCGTTCGCTCAGGCGGTCGCCGTCGATCTCGGCTTCCGCCAGATGGGTGATGAGGTCGTCGGTGGGATTGGCGCGCCGCACCGCAACCTCGGCGGTAAGAAAATCGCTGAGCTCCTTGAATGCGGCGATGTGCTCGGCATTGCGTCCCTTGACCGATTTGTCGGTGGACACTGCGAGAATGACCTTGCGCCTGATCTCAGCATGATCGCGCTCGGGCAACCCCATTGTGCGGAACAGCAGGCCGACGGTGATCTGGCTGGAAAAGTCGTTGATGAACTCGAATTCTCCGCGCTCGCTGATGCGATCAAGCGCGCGGTCGGCAATCTCCAGGGTCGGGGCAACGAGGTGCTCGACGTTCTTGCGCGCGAAGGCCGATTGACTGAGCGCCCGCAACCGATCGTGCCGGGGCGGATCTGTCGTTCCCAAGGTTGCGCCGGCGCGGCCGGGAAGCTCGTCAATCAAGTTGCCTTGCGACGATGAGAACGTTTCCCAGGCGCGTGCGGCCTCGACGATGTCGTCGTAGCGCGACAGGATCCAGAGTTGTCCGCTTTCGCTCCAGTAGCAGGGATATTGCTCGCGTAGAATCGCGTAGTAGGGGAACGGATCGGCATCGATTTCCGGCGAATAGAGATCGAATGCTTCCATCGTCGGGCCTGATAGTGCTTATCTTGGGTTGGCCGAGGCTATCATGCTGGATGCACCGGTCACAGGGATAGCGCCAGTTGAGAGCCGGATGAGCAAAGAGCACGAAGCGGAATCGGGCGAAGACCGGCTGATCGCCCGCTATTTCAAGCCGCTCGCGAAACATCCCGGCGCCTTTGGGCTTACCGACGACGCCGCCGCGATCGCGCCGCCGCCGGGCTGCGACCTCGTGCTCAAGACCGACGGCATTGTGGCCGGCGTTCATTTCTTCCCCGATGACCCGCCTGACTCCATCGGCAAGAAGGCATTGCGCGTCAACCTCTCCGACCTGGCGGCGAAAGGAGCGAGGCCGCTTGGGTTTCTGCTCACATTGGCGCTGCCGGAGGCGATCGGCGACGCCTGGCTGGCGCCATTCGCGCGCGGGCTTGGCGCCGACGCGGAGCTCTTCGCCTGTCCGCTGTTCGGCGGCGATACCGACCGCACGGGCGGGCCGATCACGATCTCGATCGCGGTCTTCGGCGCGGTGCCGCACGGCAAGATGGTGCGTCGTGCCGGCGCCAAACCGGGCAATCGGGTGGTGGTGACCGGTACGATCGGCGACGCCGCGCTCGCCCTGCGGCTGCGCAGCGATCCCTCCGCCGCCGAGCGCTGGAGACTGACACACGACCAGGAGGATCACTTGAGGAGCCGCTATCTGGTGCCGCAGCCGCGGCTCGCCATCGCAGCGGCTCTGCGCTCGCACGCTTCGGCCGCCATGGACGTTTCCGATGGCTTGGCCGGCGACCTCGCCAAGCTCTGCCGCGTTTCCGGCGTCGCAACCGAGATCGAGGTCGCGCGCCTGCCGCTCTCCGACGCAGCGCGCGCAGCACTCGCGCGCGAGCCGGCGCTGATCGAAACGATCGTCACCGGCGGCGACGACTACGAAGTACTGGCATGCGTGCCGGCCG
>JBKPUA010000252.1:0-4909 GCA_046735815.1 Pseudomonadota bacterium | reverse complement strand
CCGGGCGAACCGTCGAAAGCGGCAGCTTCGACGAATTGATGCGACTTGGCGGCCATTTCGCCGAGCTCGCCCGCAGTCAGTTCATGCTGGGCGAACCGGCCAGGCACGAGCACGCGCCGGCGATGGGCGGCCGGTGAGCGTCGGCCGGCTCATCGGCGTATTCGCGCTCGCGCTGCTCGTTCGCCTGGTCAATCTCGCGTTCCTCGACGGCAACCTTGCCTTCTTCGCCGAGCAGGATGCGTTCACCTATTGGGCGCTCGGCGCCGCGCTGGCGAAACCGGAGGGCTTTTGGCCGACGCTGCTGGCGATGACCGATCGCATGCCGCTCTATCCGCTGTTGCTCGCCGACGTCTGGGCCACCTTCGGCGATGCGCCGCGCACGGTGGCGATCGCTCAGGCGGTGATCGACGCCGGCACCTGTGTGCTCATCGCCGCCCTCGGCGGCCTGATCTCGCCCCGCATCGGACTGATCGCAGGCATCATCGCCGCGCTCTCAGTGACGCTCGTGGTCTTCAGCACGCAGATCCTGACCGATACGCTCTTTCTGTTCTTCGTCGCGCTGATGCTGCTCGCCGGCGCGCGCTTTCTTCTCCGTCCCGCGCTCCCGCTCGCGCTCATTGCCGGACTTGCCGGCGGGTTGGGCGTCGCCACCCGGCCCGTCCTCGCTCCGCTCTTGGTCGCGGCGGTGCCGGTCGTTTTTCTCGTTGCGCTCCGCGCGCGGCGGCGCCTGGCGCCGGCGTTGTTGGCCACCGCGCTGTTCGCTGCCGCGGTCGCGGCGCCGGTCGCACCGGTGTGGCTGCGCAATTGGATGCACTACGCAAGCCCCAGCCTGACCGCACAGACCGGCGACCACCTCGCCTTCTGGATCGTTCCGTTGGTGAAAGAGCGCGCCGACGGCACGCCCTATCAAATCACCGTCGACCGCATGGAAGCGCGCTACCGGCAGGCGCTGGCCGAGCGCGACGCGAACGCACAGAGCAATCCATTCATCCTCGCGGCCATCAAGGCCGAGGTCGCGCGCGAAGAAATGGCGCACCTTCCGCTCAAGGCCTACGCCGCGGCGTGGCTGGAAGGCATGGTGGTCAATCTCGCCGCGCCGGCGCTGCTCGGCGATCCGCGCGTGCGCGCGCTGCCCAAGCCGAGCTTCTACAACACCCCCGGCGCCGGCCTGTGGCAGAAGGCGCGCGCCTACCTGTTCGACGATCCCGGCCGCTATCAACTCCTCCTGGTCGCCGGGCTGATCGCCATGGGGCCGATGCTCGTGCTCGAGGCCATCGGCTTCGTCATGCTGGCGCGCATGCTCCCGTGGGCGGCCGCGTTTGCCGGCGGCGTGCTCGCCTATTTCCTGCTGGTCAACGGACCGGTGGCCACGCCCAAATATCGCCTGCCCATGGAGCCGGTGCTGATCGTCCTCGCCGCCATCCCGCTCGCACGCCTGACGGAGCGATGGAGCCGCGCCGCGGTGAAAACCGATTCGCGATAGGATGGGCAGCTATTTGATGCGCTCGAGAATGCTGACGTAGTTCGCGACCGCGGTGCCGCCCATGTTGAATATGCCGGCGAGGCTGGCATTGCCGACCTGCATGGCACCAGCAGTGCCCGTGAGCTGCATGGCGGCAAGCGCATGCATCGACACGCCGGTGGCGCCGATCGGGTGGCCCTTGGCCTTGAGCCCGCCCGAGGGATTGACCGGCAACGGGCCGTTCTTCTCCGTGAGGCCTTCCGCCACCGCACGCGCCCCCTGCCCTTCCGGCACCAGCCCCATCGCCTCGTATTCCATCAGCTCAGCGATGGTGAAGCAGTCATGGGTTTCGACCAATGACAGATCGGACAGCGCGACGCCCGCATGCGCCAGCGCGCGCTTCCAGGCTTCACTGCAGCCTTCGAGCTTGAGCACGTCTCGCTTCGACATCGGCAGGAAGTCCTGCACGTGCTCGGCCGCCCGGAAGGCGACCGCCTTGCCGAGGCGGAGCGCGGTTTCCACGTCGGCCAACACCACCGCGGCCGCGCCGTCAGAGACAAGCGAGCAATCAGTGCGCTTGAGCGGCCCGGCCACGCGCGGGTTCTTCTCGCTCTCGGTGCGGCAGAACTCGTAACCAAGATCCTTGCGGATCTGGGCGTATGGATTGCTCACGCCGTTCTTGTGATTCTTGGCGGCGATGCGCGCCAGCGCGTCGGACTGGTCGCCCCAGCGCTGGAAATAGCGCGCGGCAATCTGGCCGAAAATGCCGGCGAAGCCGCCTTCAATCTCGGCCTCCTCGCGAACGTAAGATGCCTTGAGCAGGTTGCGAGCGATCTCGGGCGCGGGCGTCGTCGTCATCTGCTCGGCCCCGACCACGAGCACGATTCGCGCCGCTTTGGCGGCAATGGCCTTGAGGCCCTGATGCACCGCGGCCGAGCCGGTGGCGCAGGCGTTCTCGACGCGGCTCGCGCGCTTGAAGCGCAGCTCGGGCGCCGCTTGCAGCACCAGCGAGGCGGTAAAATCCTGCGCCGAGAAGCCCGCATTGAAATGGCCGAGCACGATCTCGTCCACATCGGCCGCGGTAACCCCGGCATCGGCGAGCGCCTCCTTGGCAACCCGCACGATCAGGCTCTCGAGCGTCTCGCCGTCGAGACGCCCGAACGGCGTGTGAGCCCAGCCAACGATGCAAGCAGTCACAGCGGCCTCCTTTCATTGCGGCCCGGAAGGTCCTTTCCGGGTCCTTGTTTATGCGAATGTAACTCCCGCGCCCCGTCTAACCTGCCGAATTTTGGACGCTTTCTTCGATCATGAACAGCGCCTTGTCGGCGTGAGCGGGGTCAAATCGGGGGCGTCTCGCTTTTGCCTTTCCTCCCGCTTCGGCCTAAACAGACACCAGTGTGGCGGTTCAGAAGTCCGCATCATTCTTGCCGCGAATCCGAAATGCGGACTTCTGAACCAAAGCCACACTGGACCAATAAGTGGCTAGTGTCCGTCGATTCCGAAGTTCGCAAATGAGGGCGCCGCACAATGATGCGAACTTCGGAATCGGGACACTAGCTGTCCGTGAGCGTTCCCGAGGCCCGCTAAAACGATCGGACTCCGCAGCTGTGACATCCTCGACGCGATCCTTCGCTGCGCGCACCCTGATGTGGGCGGGCATTGCATGCGCTGCAACGGGTCTCGCGAGCGCGCCGGCGGCAGCCGAGGCGCTGATCGTGATCGAAGCCGATAGCGGCAAGGTGATCTACGCCCAGAACGCCGGCCAGCCCTGGTATCCGGCCTCCACCACCAAGCTGATGACCGCCTACGTGACCTTGCGCGCGGTCAAGGAGGGTCGGCTCAGCCTCGACCAGCCACTCACCGTCTCCGCCACTGCTGCGTCGCAGGCGCCGGTAAAGATGGGATTTCCTCCCGGCACCATCGTCACCGTCGACAACGCGCTCAAGATGATGATGGTCAAGTCGGCGAACGACATGGCGGCCGTGCTCGCCGAAGGCGTCGCCGGCTCGATCGAGAATTTCGCCGACGAGATGAACACCACGGCGCACCGCCTGGGCATGATCCAGTCGAGCTTCGTCAATCCCAATGGCCTGCCGGCCGACGACCAGATCGTCTCCGCCCGCGACATGGCCATCCTGGCGCGCGCCATCGTGCGCGATTTGCCGGAATACGATTACTTCTGGCACCTGCCCGGCATCCGCTTGGGCAAGATGGTTCAGCGCAACTACAACACGCTGCTCGGCCGCTATCCCGGCGCCGACGGTATGAAGACCGGCTTCATCTGTGCCTCGGGATTCAATCTCGTCGCCTCCGCCACCCGCGACGGGCGGCGGCTGATCGCGGTGGTGTTGGGCGCACCCTCTTCGGCGGTGCGCGCCATCAAGGCGGCGCAACTGCTCGAGCGCGGCTTCAACACCAATACCGGTCTGTCGTGGCTGATGCCGACGATGGGTACGGTCGAGTCGTTGCAGCCTGTCGACGCAGCGCCGCCGAATCTGCGCGATCAGATGTGCGGCCCCCATCGCAAGCGTCCCGCCACCGAGGACGAGGACGACAGCATGGCCGTCAATAACGCTCCCGATACGCCCTATGGGATCTTCCTGTCGAGCCTGCAGCCGGCGAAGGCCAAGGGCGCGCTGCTGCAGGAGGGCCAGATGGGCGAGCCGGTCCTCGTCTATACCGGCACCAAGCCCCCGCCGCCGGGAGCGGCGACCGCGGCCGCGGCCGATGCGAAGCCGAAGAAGAAGGCCGTCGCCGCAAAGCCGGCGGCCAAAGACGACGCCACCGCCGCTTCATCGGGCGACAGCGCGGTAGCAAAGCCGAAGCCCAAGGCGCCTGCCGCCAAAGATGGGGCGACATCAACGGCCTCCACTTCCGCGGGCGAAGGCACGCCGCCGAAGCCAAAGCCGAAAAAGCCCGCGCCCAAGGAAACGGCCAAGGACGCGAGCAAGGATGGGTCGAAGGACGCCGCGGCGCCAGCCGCCGCCGCGGGCGACGGCACCGCGCCGAAACCAAAACCCAAGAAGCCAGCGCCCAAGCCCACGGTCATCACCCCGGCAGCCCAGCAGACCTCAGGGGTGCAATGACCCTGGCCGCCGGCGCGACGCGCTTGCAGGGCCCGGCTGAACCCATCCCCCTCACGGTACTGACCGGCTTTCTCGGCGCCGGCAAGACCTCGCTGCTCAACCGGCTGGTGCGCGAGCCCGCGCTCGCCGAGACCGCGGTGATCATCAATGAATTCGGCGAGATCGGGCTCGACCATCTCCTGGTCAAGCCGATCCGCGACGGCGTGGTGCTGCTGCAGAGCGGCTGCCTGTGCTGCACCATGCGCGGCGATCTGGTCGACGCCCTGGAGCAGCTCCTGCGTGATCTCGACAATGGTCGCGCGGTGTTTCGTCGCGTCATCCTCGAGACCACTGGCCTCGCCGACCCCGCGCCCGTGCTGCA
>JBKPUA010000251.1:0-14131 GCA_046735815.1 Pseudomonadota bacterium | reverse complement strand
GATCACCCACGGTCATTCCGATCACGCACGCGCCGGTCACGGCGCGGTGCTGGCCACGCGCGAGACTCTCGATCTGATGGGGCTGCGTTATGGCGAGAGCTTCGCCGGTTCGGTGCAGCCGCTACGCTATGGCGAGACCATCACGATCGGGGGCGCCAGGGTGAGCTTGCATCCCGCCGGGCACGTGCTCGGCTCGGCGCAGGTCGCAATCGAGGCAAACGGTCTGCGCGTGGTCGCGTCGGGCGACTACAAGAACGCTCTTGATCCGACCTGCACGCCGTTTGAGCTCGTGCCTTGCGACGTCTTCATCACCGAAGCCACCTTCGGCCTGCCGGTGTTTCGCCACGGCAATGCCGATGCCGAAGTCGCAAAACTCATGCGTTCCGTCACGTTGTTTCCCGATCGCACCCACCTCGTCGGCGCCTATACGTTGGGTAAGGCGCAGCGCGTGATCGCCTTGCTCCGCAACGCCGGCTACGACAAGCCGATCTACCTCCACGGCGCGATGGAGAAGACGACCCGCTACTACGAGAGCCGCGGCATTGCGCTCGGCCGAACCGAGCTGGTGCGGGACGCAAAGAGGGCGGAGCTGGCCGGCGCCATTACGCTCTGCCCGCCCTCGGCCTTGAAGGAAGTGTGGTCCCGTCGCTTCCCCGACCCGGTGACTTGCTTTGCCTCCGGCTGGATGCGCGTGCGCGCGCGTGCGCGCCAGAATTTGGTCGAGTTGCCGCTGGTGATTTCGGATCATGCCGATTGGAACGGCCTCACTGCGACCATTAGGGCGACCGGGGCGTCGGAAGTCTGGGTCACCCACGGCCAGGAGGACGCGCTCGTGCATTGGAGCGTGATGCAGGGATTGCAAGCGCGGCCCTTGGACATCGTCGGCTACGGGGACGAGGACGAGGCCGATGGCGCGGCGGAAAACGTCAGTTCCGGCGAGGCGACATGAGGCGCTTCGCCGAATTGCTCGATCGGCTCACCTTCGAGCCCGCCCGCAACAACAAGCTGCGGCTGATGACCGACTATTTCCACAACACGCCAGATCCAGAACGCGGATGGGCGCTCGCGGCTCTCGCCGGCGCTCTCTCGTTCCAGCACGCCAAGCCCGGCGTGATCCGCGCGCTGGTGGCCGAGCGTACCGACGCCGTGCTGTTCGGACTGTCGTACGACTACGTGGGTGACCTCTCCGAGACCGTCGCCCTGATGTGGCAAGCCGGCGACGGAACCACCACCTCCACGCCGCCGCAGCCCGCGCCGTCGGCCGGCGACGACAGAGAAGCCGTGAGCACGAGCGAGAATTGCTTGGATCGGGATGGTGACCTCGCCCTGTCCTCGGTCGTCGCCGCCCTCTCCTCTCTGGCCAAGTCCGAGTTGCCGGCGCAGCTCGCACGCTGGCTCGATCGGCTCGATGAGACTGGCCGCTGGGCGCTGCTCAAGCTCGTGACCGGCGGTCTGCGGATCGGGGTCTCGGCGCGGCTCGCCAAGACTGCGGTGGCCGCGCTCGGCGATAAGGACCCGCACGAGATCGAGCTGATCTGGCCCACTCTGCGGCCGCCCTATCTCGAGCTGTTCGCGTGGCTTGAGGGCCGCGGCGACAAGCCGGCGAGCTGCGATCCAGCCCCGTTCCGGCCGCCGATGCTCGCCCATGCGATCGAGGAAAGCGATCTGAGGGCGCTCGATCCCAACGATTTCTTGGGCGAGTGGAAATGGGACGGCATTCGCGTCCAGGCCGTTGCCGGCACGGGCGAGGGCGGCCGACTGGTTGCCCGGCTCTATTCCCGTACCGGGGAGGACATTTCCGGCAGCTTCCCCGACCTGCTCGAAGCGTTGCGGTTGCCTGGCGCCATCGACGGCGAACTCTTGATCGTACGCGCCAGCAGGGTGCAGAGCTTCAACGTGCTGCAGCAGCGGCTCAACCGCAAGACTGTCAACGCCGATCTGCTTGCCGAATTTCCCGCGCATCTGCGCGCCTACGACCTCCTTTTCGACGGCGAGGAAGATCTGCGCGAGCGTCCCTTCGCCGAACGGCGCGTGCGGCTGGAAGCGTTCATCGCGCGCTTGCACGAGCCGCGCGTCGGCCTGTCGTCGATGGTGCCGTTCAAAAACTGGGACGATCTCGCCGCGGCGCGAATGAACCCGGCCGCCGCCGGGGCCGGCGCCGATGCCGACGCGGTCGAAGGCGTCATGCTCAAGCGCCGCGATTCGCCCTATCTTCCCGGCCGGCCCAAGGGCCCATGGTGGAAGTGGAAGCGCGACCCGTTCATCGTCGATGCCGTGCTGATGTACGCCCAGCGCGGCTCCGGCAAGCGCTCATCCTACTACTCCGACTACACGTTCGGCGTCTGGACCACGAGCGACGATGGCGACGTGCTGGTGCCCGTGGGGAAAGCCTATTTCGGCTTCTCCGACGAGGAGCTCCTCCAGATCGACCGTTTCGTTCGCCGTAATACGGTGGGACGTTTCGGCCCGGTGCGCGAGGTGGTGCACGCGGCCGAACAGGGTCTGGTGCTCGAGGTCGCGTTCGAGGGCTTGCAGCGCTCGACGCGGCACAAATCGGGCCTCGCCATGCGCTTTCCCCGCATCAACCGGCTACGCTGGGACAAGCCGCCCGGCGAGGCGGATCGGCTGGGAACCCTGGAACGAATCCTGGAGACGATTGAGCGCGGACACGATGTCGCTTCCACCGCGAATCATGCAACCTCATAGGAGTGAGCCGTGAACGTGCCGATGGAAAGGCCGATGGCCAACAGCTACGTCAATCGCTTCTTCGGCGGCTCGCCTCTATCGGTGATCTTCCGGCTCGTGCTGCTGTCCATCCTGATCGGCGTGATTCTGGAAGTACTCGGGCTTGATCCATGGAACATCATCGACAGCCTGCGGAGGCTCGTGCTGCGCATTTGGGACATGGGCTTCGACGCGCTGCGCTGGCTCTGGCGCTACTTCCTTCTGGGAGCCGCGGTGGTGCTGCCGATCTGGCTGATCGTTCGGCTTATGGGCTTGGCCAAAGGCCGTTGAGACATTGGCGAACGAGACCCGCGGCAGCCGGACTTGCGTAGAGAGATTCTAAGCCGTGGCCGGGGACGGCGGCTGGCGTGGCGCCGGCGAGCCCCTTAGATACCGTGGTCGAGCCGTATCAGATCGAGCCGGGAGAGCTCATGCCCACGTCACAAGCGCGCGTTCCTACCCCATCGGCCAGTCGCTACCTGCAGCAGGTCTGCAAGCACTGGAGCCACAAGTTCGCGGTGGAGTTCACGCCCGAGAAGGGCCACATCCCGTTTGCCGACGGGCGGTCGTGCGACCTGGAAGCGAGCGCCGACGCGCTCACCATGCGCGCGCAGGCACCCGATCCGGAATCCCTCGAGCGGCTGCAGCGCGTTGTGGTGGAACACGTCAAGCGCTTCGCATTCCGCGAGGATCTCGGCGAGATTCAGTGGACCCCGACGAACTGAGGGGTCCGCCGCTCATACCGGCCACTTCTCGGCGGTGATGGCGGCGGCATCGGCGCCGACAAGCTCGTCGATGTGCGCATGCCCGTGGCGATGCAAGACGTTCGATAGTTCGGATTTTATGGTGGCGACCAGCCGCACGCCGTGGAACACGAGCGCGGTGTAGAGCTGGATCAGACACGCGCCTGCCCTGATCTTCGCGAGCGCCGCTTCCCCGGAATCTATTCCGCCGACGCCGATGAGGGGGAATGCGCCTTCAACCCGGACATAGGTCTCCGCCAGCATACGCGTCGCGAGCGCAAACAGCGGACGGCCCGACAGTCCTCCCGCCTCGCGCGCGATCGCCTGGTCGCGCAGGCCCTGTGACCGCGTCACGGTGGTGTTGCCGATGATCATGCCGTCCACGCGGTGGCGGCGCGCCGCACCCACTATGTCGTCGAGCTCGTTGAGCGTGAGGTCCGGCGCGATCTTCATCAGGACCGGCGTGGTCCCCGCGGCTCTGCTCATGCGGGCGCGCGCATCCACCACGCGCGCCAGAAGGTCTTCGAGCACCCCTGCGCGCTGTAGCTCGCGCAGGCCCGGCGTATTGGGCGATGAGATGTTGACGGAGAAGTAGCTCACCACCGGCGCAAAGGTCTCGATGGAGCGCACATAGTCCGCGATGCGGTCGGCGCTGTCCTTGTTGGCACCGATATTGACGCCGACGATACCGCCTGCGCTCGCGCGCGCGGCGAGACGGCGGAGCACCACATCGGCGCCCTCGCTATTGAAGCCCAACCGATTGATCACGCCCTGGTCGCGGTTGAGGCGAAATACCCGCGGTCGCGGATTGCCGACTTGCGGCACCGGCGTGACCGTGCCGACCTCCACAAAGCCGAAACCGAGCTTGAGCAGCGCGTCGGGCACCTCGGCGTGCTTGTCGAAGCCGGCCGCGAGCCCGACCGGGTTGGGAAAATTGAGGCCAAAGGCGCGCACGGCAAGCCGCGTGTCGTCGGCGACCAGCTTGACGAACGGCGGAAATTTCAGCGCGTGGATGGCCAACCGGTGCGCATCCTCGGGGTCGAGCATGCGTAGCACCGGCCGCGCCAGCGCATCGAACAGACCGATCACGGCGCAAGCTCCGGAAAGACGTGCTGCCGGTCGTCGCCCAGGGGAAGCGGCTTCGCCCACAGTATCGCGCTGAGCGGCAATGTGCCGTAGAGATGCGGAAACAAGTCTCCGCCGCGCGAAACCTCCCATCTCAGCGCATCGCCGAGCGCGGGGGCGGCCACCGCGACCAACATCAGATCTGCCGCTCCCGCGAAATGCCTCGCCGCCGTCTCGCGCACCTGTTCGGCGGCGGAGAAATGAATAAAGCCGTCGCGCACGTCGACGGGCGCGCCACGAAATACGCCCGCGCGCTGCGCCTCGCGCCACAGCGCGCAGTCGCAGATCTTGTAGATGATCGTCGGCACGGTATCGCGATACGCCCCCAGAGTTTGGACCCCTCCAAATAGCAGGCCACAGCACTTGCGGCGCGGCAGTAAACCCCAACCCTGCGATTAACCACAAGATTTGCCCGCAGTCTGTCCGCCTACTCCGGCGGCGGGCGCTCTCGCGTTAGCGAATCTGGGGTGTCCCCGTGCCTGGAGTTGGCCGAAGTTCAAGGCTAGAATTCCTACCATCGGACAAAATTCCCCCCCCCCCCGCCTCCCTCGATGTTGACCCATACCCAGATCTGGACGGCACTGGATCGCCTCGCCGCGGCTGCAGGGCTTTCCGCCTCCGGGCTTGCCAGGAAGTCCGGGCTCGATCCGACCACATTCAACAAGTCGAAGCGCATCACCTCCGACGGCCATGCGCGGTGGCCGTCGACCGAGTCGGTGGCGAAGGCGCTGGCTGCCACTGGCACCACCATCGACGCGTTCGTGCAGCTGATGGAGGAGAGCGGGCGCGCCGCGGTCAAGCGAACGCTCCCGCTGATCGGCTTGGCGGATGCCGCCAAGATCGGCTGTTTCGATCGCTCGGGCTTTCCGAGCGGCCCGGGCTGGGAGGAAATCGCGTTTCCCGCGGTCAACGACGAGCACGCCTACGCGCTGGAGATTTCAGGGGATGCGTTGTTGCCGGCCTATGCCGACGGGACCATCCTCATCACTTCGCCCGCGGCCTCGATCCGCCGCGGCGATCGCGTGGTGGTCAAGACAACGGACGACGCGGTAATGGTAACCGAGCTTAAGCGATGCACGGCGAAGACGGTTGAGCTCCGCTCGCTCGACGCTCTTCGGGCCGAGCGGACGCTACCGGTCCGCGACGTCTTATGGATGGCGCGCGTGGTCTGGGCGAGCCAGTAAAACTAATGTGGCGGTTCAGAAGTCCGCATCATTCTTGCGGCGAGACCGAATGCTGACTTCTGAACTAAAGCCACACTAGATCAACAAGTTGCCAGTGTCCCTCGATTCCGAAGTTTGCAAACGAGAGTGCCGCACAATGGTGCGAACTTCGGAATCGGGACGCTGGCCGAGGCGGGCTCGACAAATCATCGGCCGCTCGGCAAAGAAGCGCGACGGATCCAAACCGGGAGATCAGCATGCATCGTCGTCGAGCGCTGAAACTGTTGGCGGGTCTTGCTCTCTGCCCATTCTGCGCGCCGCGCAGCTTCGCGGCCGACGCCCACTGGGGCTATGAAGGCGCCGACGGTCCCTCCAAATGGGGCGATCTCGACCCCGCCAATCGGGCTTGCTCAATCGGCGGCGAGCAATCACCAATCGACATCCGCGACCCGATAAAGGCGCAGCTTGGCGCGCTGAACATCACCTGGGACAAGAACGTCGAGACTATCGTCAATAACGGCCACACCATCCAGGTCAACATCGGCGACAACAGCAGCGTGCTCTCGGTCGGCGACGGCCGCAACTATCGGCTGTTGCAGTTCCACTTCCATCATCCGAGCGAACATCTCATCGCCGGGAAGAGCTTTCCGATGGAAGTGCATTTTGTCCATGCCAATCCTGCGGGCTCGCTCGCCGTCATCGGCGTCATGATGACGACCGGGCGCGCGAACGCCGCGTTCAACAAGATCGTCTCGACTATGCCGGACAAGGAGGGTCCGGCGGTGAAAGCCGATCCGGCGATCAATCCGAACGGGCTGCTGCCGGGACCGCGCAGCTATTATCGCTATTCCGGTTCGCTCACCACGCCGCCGTGCAGCGAGACCGTTGATTGGCTGTTGCTTACCGAACCGCTCCAGGTCGCCGATGCCGATGTCGCGCGCTTCGCCAAGCTTTACCCGATGAATGCGCGCCCGGCGCAGAAGCTCAACCGGCGATTCGTGCTGCGGTCGGCCTAGCGGTTGCCGTCCCCGCGATCGACGGCAAGCGACGCGCGCTCCGACAAAGTGGACTACGCCTGGAGCACGGGTCATCGGTACCAAAGCAGCCAACCAGCGCGGAAGAGGTAGACTACGCTGATGGCGAAGATGATCACCCGCGTCCATTGCCGAAATCCGTGATCGGTCATGCGCTCGATCACGAAGGGTGCCAGCGACGTACCGCCGATCGCAAGCAGAATCGCGGGTCCCGTCGCCCACACCGGCAGATCGCCGACCCCCGAGAGCGAGCCGAAATAGAGCGCACGCACCACGTGACTGAACGACTGCGCCACGGCTTTAGTGGCGTTGGTCGTCTTGCGGTCGAGCATGCTTTTTTGGAAGAAGATGTCGAGGAAGAGACCGCCCACGCCGGCCAGAATTTGGATGATCGTGGTCGCAACACCGGTGAAGAGGGGCACGCCCCGCCACTCGATGTTCGGGCGCATGGCGGCGGGCAGCGCCTCCACCGCGAACGGCATCAATCCCAGCGCTAGGTAGACCATCGCCTTGTCCGGCACGAAGGCGATCATCCACATGCCCGCAAACGCCACCACGGCGCCGACCAGATACCAGCCGAAAATCGGCCACAGCACGTAATGGCGCCATTGCACCACGCGCCAGCCGTTGGCGAACAGCTGGATGATGGAGAACAGGATCATGCCGGTGGCGACGTCGAAATAGTTGAGCAGCACGCCGAGCAGCACCATTCCGCCCGCCATGCCGAACACGCCGGAAAGAAACGACGAAAAGACGATGGTGGCTCCGATTAGAGCCAGGACGGAGGGGGTCATTTCGGCTCGGGCTTACGGCAAGGGCCGCTATGTTGCCGAGCTGTCGCGCCCGCGCAAGCGAACATTCGGCGGCCGGGCGTGCGGCCCTATGCCGATCGCGCGAGCGCCCCGTCGATCATGTCGATCGTGTTCTTGAGCCCGTACACGGCCACGAACGATCCGAAGCGGGGACCTTTCTCCTGGCCGAGCAGCACCTGATAGAGCAGGTTGAACCAATCGAGCGAAACGCCGGGCTTGCCGTCCTTGGTCTTGATCTTACCGGTCTTGTCGAGAAACGGCTCGCGCCGGCCGATTTCATAAACCACTTCTTGAATCTGCTCGGCGGTCGCGTCGTCGGGAAGTCGGGATAGTGCATCGCGCAGATCGAGGAGCGCCGCGCGCTCGGCGTCGCTCGGCTCGCGGAAGCGCTTCTGGGGCAACACGAAATCGTGGAAATAGTTGATGGCATAGCCGACCAGCGCGGCCAGCTTGGTGTGCGTCTGCGGCGTTACTCCGGGACGATAGCGGCCGATGAAGCCCCACAGCGTCTCGGGATTCTGCGCATTCGAGGACGCGACCAGCGTAAGCAGCATCGAAAAAGAGATCGGACTGTCCGGCTTCGGCGGCTTGCCCGAATGGATGTGCCAGACCGGGTTGGACAAGCGCTGCTTGAGATCCTGCCGCTCGTAGGCTTCCAGGAGCTGCTGATACTCGTCGACGTGGCGGGGAATGACATCGAAATAGAGACGCTTTGCCGCCTTCGGCTCGCGATACATGAACAGCGAAAGCGATTCCGGCGACGCGTAGCGCAGCCATTCCTCGATGGTGAGCCCATTGCCCTTGGACTTGGAAATCTTTTGGCCCTTCTCGTCGAGGAACAGCTCATAGTTGAAGCCTTCCGGCGGCGTGCCGTCGAGCGCACGGCAGATCTCGCCGGAAAGCTTGACCGAGTCGATCAGGTCCTTGCCCGCCATCTCGTAATCGACACCAAGCGCAACCCAGCGCATCGCCCAGTCGGGCTTCCATTGCAGCTTCGTGCGCCCACCGGTGACGAGCGTCGTAACGCGCTCTTTCGTCTCCGGGTCCTCGTAGGTGATCGTCCCCGCCTTGGTGTCATGGGCGATGATCGGCACCTGCAACACCACGCCGGTGCGAGGCGAGATCGGCAGGAACGGCGAGTAGGTCTGCGCGCGCTCCTCGCGCAGCGACGGCAGCATGATCTCCATGATGGCGTCGAAGCGCTCGAGCACGCGCAGCAGTGCGGTGTCGAACCGACCCGACGTATAGCAGTCGGTCGAGGACAAGAACTCGTACTCGAATCCGAACTGGTCGAGGAAGGCGCGCAGCCGCGCATTGTTGGCCGCGCCGAATGAAGGATATTCGTTCGAGAATGGATCCGGCACGCGCGACAGCGGCTTGCCGAGATGCGCAGCCATCATGTCGCGGTTCGGGACGTTGTCGGGCACCTTGCGCAGCCCGTCCATGTCGTCGGAGAACGCGATCAAGCGGGTCTTGATCTTGTCGTCGGTGAGCAAGCGAAAGGCGTAGCGCACCATGGTGGTGCGCGCGACCTCGCCGAAGGTGCCGATATGGGGGAGTCCGGAAGGTCCGTAGCCGGTCTCGAAGATCACCTCATCCTTGGGATGCCGCTTCAGCCGCGCGAGGATCTTGCGCGCCTCCTCGAATGGCCAGGCGTTCGATTTTTCGGCGATCTCGCGCAGGGCTGGAACTTGGTCCTCGACCATGGACATCGACTGCTCTCCGGGCGCGGACACTAGAAACCGCACCCTCCGACGTCAATCAAAACGCTGACAAAGCGGCAAATCGGTTCCGATTGACGGCTTGCAGCAAGGATCTTTGGTTGCGGCAAGGTCAGGCGATATCTTTCGGCCACGCCGAAGCAGCGCCGGAACCGAGGCTATTGGAGCGTGGTGTGGACCCAGGTGAAGGTGGCATTGAGCTTCGAGCCGAGACCGGAAATCATCGTGATGATCGCAATCGACATCGCGGCTGCAATGAGCCCGTAGACCACCGTGGTCGCACCGCTTTCGTCGCGCGCGAATTGATCCAAACGCGTTCTCATGATCGAAAGCCTTCCATCGGCCATACCGGACGGGGGAATCTAACCATCGACGTGCTTCGAGTTGGTTGCGCGGTTCGCTAAAATTGCGCGCAAGTCGCTCTTTCGGTTTCCCGGCCGGCAGCAGGGTCACATCGCCCTTTTCCCGAGGGCGGACGCCTCAAAACGGGCTGATCGGAAAATAGCGCAGCCACAAATCCGTAAAACGGCCCTGTTCCCACACGCGAAACAAGGCCCAGTTCAACGCCAGGCGGATGGTGTTGTTACCCTTTCTCACCGCAATGCCGACACCTTCGCCGAAATAGCGGCTATCGATATAGGGGCCGCCGCGAAAGGCGCAGCAATTCTCGGAATCGGTCCCGTTGAGCCAGAAGGCGAGCGTGATCGCATCACCGAACAGGAGATCGACCTCGCCACGCCGCAGCGCCTGCCGCGTGGCTTCCGCGCTCGCATAGGGGCGTAGCTCGACCTCGGTAAACAAAGCCTTAAGGTAGGCCTCGTGCGCGGTGCCGCCGACGACGGCGACTTTCTTGCCTTCGAGCCGTTCCGGCAGCGGGTCGATAATCGGCGAGTCGCGCCGCGCCACGAAGCGGGCGGGAGTGCGGTAATACGAATCGGTGAAATCGACCCTGACCCGCATGTCCGCGGTCGCCGCAATCGACGCGATGGCGGCGTCGCCTTGATTGGCGTTCAACGCGGACACCAACGTTTCGAAGCGCCGCATCTGGATCGTGCAAGCGACCTTGAGCTCCTCGCAAAGCAGGCGCGCGAGATCGACGTTGAACCCCCGCGGATTGCCGTCCGGTCCGGCGAAATTGAACGGCGGGTAATCGGTTTCGGTAAGGAAACGGATCACGCTGATGCGCGACAGGTCAGGCTTCTCGGGGCGGCGCCGCGGGTCCCAAAACCCGGGCACGCGCACGGCTGGATCGGCGCCCGCCGGCTCCGCGGTCACCCGCCCTGCGCCAACGGTGGGCGCGATTAGAGCGAGGCCAACCAGGAATACGGCGAGCCGGCGGACAGCCGGCAGCAGCTGGCGCAAGGAACAGGCGGAAACCGCGATCGTGAGCTGTGGCACGCTTGAACCTCGTGGACGCTGATCGGCCCGGTTATAGATCAGTTGCGGCAGATCGGTGGCGCCGGCCGCGGCGGGCTGCTGCGGCAAGACGTCCACTCCACCGACCCTGCACCCGTCACGGCATCTTCTGCACCCAGAATTGATACATGCCGGAGAATGTAGCCGGATGTTCGCACTCGAAGGCATGCCAGTGTGCGAGATCGGTCATGGTCGCATCGCGCGGAAACTTCGCCCGATATCGTTGCAACGTGAAGGGATCGAGCTCGAATCCGATGAATGCCAGCTGGTTTCCCGCGATGAACTCGGCGATCTGCGGGATCGCCAGGCGGTGCTCCTGCACATGAAACAGCAGGTCGCGGCAGCCGCTGGTGCTGAAAAAATCGCCCGATGCGGTGACGTTCTTGAACCGCTCTCCGGCGTCGAGAAGATCCTGTCGGCAGCGGCGAATATCTTCCGCGGTCGGTCCATAGCCCTGCTCGGCGATGAAGGCGCGGGTCGCCACGATGTCGGCGCGTGCGATCTCGCTATAGAGGCCGATCGCCATGAAGCCGCTCGGCCGCAGGAGACCAAGCAACACCCGCCATCCTGCGAGCGGATCGGCGAGATGATGCAGCACGCCCGACGACTCGATCAGATCGAAGCTACGCCCGAGCGCGGCGAGTTGCAGGATGTCGGCCTGTGCATATTCGATATTGCTGCGGTTAAGTTCGCGCGTCTTGCGCTGGGCATAAGCGAGACTGCCGAGGCTCAGATCGATCGCGAGGACATTGGCGCCGGCGAACCGCTGCGCCGTCTCGATGGCATGCTGGCCGGTACCACAGCCGGCGATCAGGACCTCGATCTGGCGCTTACCGAGGTTCGCGAACAAGGCGATGGGGAACCTCCTGCGCAGGTATTGATCGAGCAGCAACGGCTGCCCCGCTGGTTCCGCTTTCAGCCATCGCGGATAGGGATTTTCCTCGTATTGCTGCTGGACCTGCCGCGACGTCCCATCTTCGACCGGCGTCAACGCCGGGATCGATGCGCGCGATTGGCGCTCCTGAGTCGGTTCGGTCACCTGCTGGACGAGAACGCCTGCGACCGGATCCGACCAGGCCTTGCTCGCCAACGAGTCGGCGCCCGGAAGCGAATGCAGTGGGAAATATGTCGCCAGCAGAGCGAGGAGAGGTTCCGAAATTGCGCCGCCGGAGGCCAGCGCCGCGGCCACGCGGCTTCGCAACCATTCCGCTTTGTCTGTTTCTTCGTCGGTCCGCGCGAAGACCTGTTCGTTGAGAAAACATTGCCGCGCCAGCGCACAGCAGAATTCCAGCGTCTCGTCCTCCAGGACGAGCCCGTCGGAGACGCCTCGATCCGCAGCGGCCGCGCAGCCGATTTCGAGCAGGGCGAACCGCACCGCTGTCAGCAGCCGCTCCAGCTCGATATCGCTGATGCTCGCCGTTTCCATGAGGCAGCGCAGCAGGCGATGGCGTGAAATCCCGGTGAGCGTGGATCGATCCAGCAGCTCGCGTGCCGGCAGCCGGCTTGGCCAAGTCTCCAGCACCCGCGCGATGCAGTCCCTTATGATGCCGTCCTGCTTGATCACGCGTGCCGCGGCCTGAGCCAGATCGTTGGCGCGGCCCCAGGGCTCCGACAGCGCGCGGATCAGCAAGGAGTTGAAATGCGCGCTCTCGGGGGCGAGGGGCAGAGCGCGTACGCATTGGACGAAGAGCGACTTCGTTTCCGCCGTCTCCGCCGTTGCCAATACGCGCTCCAGCGCGGCGAGCGCCTCATTCGGTTGGCCCATGGACAGGAACGTACGGGCGAGATTGTTGTAGGCATCGACGAAGTCCGGCTTGCGCGCCAGCGCCTGCTGGAACCGGCGTGCCGCTTCCTCGAAATCGCCCTGTGCCAGCAGCACGATGCCGAGATTGTTGTGCGCCTCGGCGAGATCCGGCTTGAGCGAGAGCGCGTGACGACAACGCTCCGCCGCCTCGTCCAGACGACCTTGCGCCAGGCACACGTTGCCCAAATTGGCGTGGGCCTCGGCAAAATTCGCGTCGATGCCGAGGGCGTGTCCCAGCGCGTCGGCGGCCGCGGCGGGGTCCCCCAGCCGCAGCAGCGTCGCTCCGAGATTGACATGCGCCTCCACCAGGCCGGGATTGAGCGCGAGCGCACGCTGAAAATGGGTGCACGCCTCTTGCAGCCGGTCCTGTGTCACGAGAGCGTTGGCGAGGTTGTTGTGCGCCTCCGCGAGGTCCGGCTTGAGCGTGAGCGCACGTCGATACGAGGTTACCGCCTCGTCCGATCGGCCAAGCTGCGCGAGCGTGTTGGCGAGATTGTAGTACGCCTCGGCGCTGGGCTTCAGGTTGATCACACGTTCATACGCCGACGCCGCATCGCCGTGCCTGCCGAGCTCCTTGAGCGCGTTGCCGAGATTGGTATGCGCCTCGACATAGTCGGGCTTGAGCTTGACTGCATGCTGGTAGTGAACGACAGCCTCGCTCAACCGTCCGAGCGCTTGCAAGGCGAACGCCATGTTGTAGTGGCAGTCAGGAACACGGTTGTTGACGGCGATCGCGCGGCTGATGGGATCGAGCGCCGCCTGCGCCTGTCCCCGTTGCAAGGCGACGATGCCGAGATGATGCAGGCTGCCGAAATGGCTCTTGTCGCTCGCGAGCACTTGTCGGTAGAGGCTTTCGGCCTCGAACAGCTGCCCGGCCTGATGATGACGCACCGCGAGCGCGAACAGCGCGGACACATCGGACCGCGGCGAGGCGGCATGCTTGCCGGCGGCACGCCGGTCTTTTCGGCTCATGGCTCAGCCGCCGGGGTCACAAATAGCGGCGCAGGTCGGCAGCGGCGGCATCGGGCGTGCGCTTGAGGCTGAACGGCGAGACGAAGCGACCGTCCTTGTCCATCAAATAGACGATGGCGGTATGGTCCATGGTATAGCCGCCCTGATCGAGCGGGACCTTCTTGAAATAGACGCGATAGGCCTTGGCGACCGCCGCGATCGTCGCCGGATCGCCGGTGAGACCCGACAGGTGCGGGTCGAAGCTCGATAGATAGTCCTTGATCACCGCCGGCGTATCGCGTTCGGGATCGACGGTAATGAACAGCGCTCGCATGCGGTCGGCATCGGGGCCGAGCGCGCGCAAGACCTCGGAGACTTCGAACAGAGTGGTGGGGCAGACGTCGGGGCAATGGGTGAAGCCGAAGAACACCAGGAACGGCCGGCCCTTGAAATCCTGATCGCTAATGGTCTTTCCGTTCTGATCGACGAGCTTGAACGGCCCGCCGATGGCCGCGACTTGCTGCGCGACCGGCGCCGAAACGCGCCCGGTCACGATCAGCACGGCGCCGAAACACACCACCAGCCCGGCAAAAAATGCCGCAGTCATCACGAGAACGCGGGTGGTACGCGCGGTCATG
>JBKPUA010000250.1:0-2822 GCA_046735815.1 Pseudomonadota bacterium | reverse complement strand
CGTCGATGAGATCGCTGGCGCGTTCGAGCATCGCAGCGCGCGCCGCGATCGGCGTTGCCGCCCATCGGGGGAAGCCTGCTTGCGCCGCCGCCATCGCTGCCGATGCCATCGCATCGTTGCCTTCCACCACGCGGCCGATCGACTCGCCGTCGATGGGCGAACGCAGCGCCCGCGTTTCGCCGGGACGTGCGGCGCCATCGATCAGCGGGGCCGCCTCGGCCGGCGCCTCGCCGCCGCGAACTTCCGCGAGCAAGGCGTCGAGGCTGGCGCGATCGCCGAATTCGACGCCGGCGGAATTGCGCCGCTCCGGGCCGTAGAGATCGCGCGGCAGCGGAATCTTGCGATTGCGCGCATGACTCGGCTCGCCGATGCGGCTCTGCGGACGCTCGAGAATCGACGTAATTGGCACCGACGGATCGGCGGCGACCGAGACGAACGAGGAGTTGGCGCCGTTCTCCAACAGGCGCCGCACCAGATAGGCCAGAAGATCGCGGTGGCCGCCGACCGGCGCATAGACCCGGCACGCGGCCGTCGGATGGTCGGCGAGCACGAGATCGTAGAGCACCTCGCCCATGCCGTGCAGGCGTTGGAACTCGTAGCCTTCGACGCCGCCGGCATCCGCGATCACGCTCGCGACCGTGAGCGCGTTGTGGGTGGCGAATTGCGGATAGAGCCGCGCCCGCTCCGCCAGCAGCCTGCGCGCGCAGGCGGCGAAGCAGAGGTCGGTCATGGCCTTGCGGGTGAACACGGGATAGTCGGGAAGCCCGCGCTCCTGGGCGCGCTTAATCTCGGTGTCCCAATAGGCGCCCTTCACCAGCCGCACCATGAGCCGGCGGTGGAGCGCCTTCGCGGTCTCTGCCAGCCAATCGATCACCGCCGGCGCGCGCTTTTGATAGGCCTGCACCGCGAGCCCGAAGCCGTCCCAGCCGGCGAGCGACGCGTCCGCGAGCACCGCAGCGATGACATCGAGCGTGAGCTCGAGCCGGTCGGCCTCCTCGGCATCGACGGTGAAATTGAGGTCTCGCTCGCGTGCCTTGCGCGCAAGCTCGAGTACCTTCGGCGCCAATTCAGCCAGGACCTGATCGCGCGCGACCGCCTCGAAGCGCGGGTGCAAAGCCGAAAGCTTGACCGAAATGCTGGGTCGATCGGGTGGCGCGATCTGGCCGGCATTGGCGCCGATGGCGTCGATGGCATGGGCATAGGAGGCGAAATAACGCTCGGCGTCGGCGGCCGTGCGCGCGCCCTCTCCCAGCATGTCGAAGGAATAGCGCAGCCCATGGTGCATGCCGGCACGCGCGAGCGCCTGCTCGATGGTCTGGCCGAGGACGAAATGCGATGCCAAGAGCCGCATCGCCTGGCGGGTGGCCGCCCGCACCGCGGGCAGGCCCAGGCGCTTGACGAGACTCTCCACGATCGAATCCGGCGTCTCGCCGGGATGGATGATGCGCGCGGTCAGTCCGAGCGTCCAGGCCGAGGCCGAAACCAGCAGCGCATTCGATCGCACGTTGTGGGACGACCAATCGCCGGTCGCGAGCTTGTCCTCGATCAGCCGGTCGGCGGTCGCGGCGTCGGGCACCCGGAGCAGCGCCTCCGCCAGCACCATGAGGGCGAGCCCCTCCTTGGTGGAGAGCGAATAGGCGTGGAGGAAATCCTCGATCCCGCCGAGGCCGCCCGCCTTGGCGCGGATGCCCTCGATGAGCCGGGTTGCATATGCGTCGATCCGCCGCTCTGCCGTCGGCGCACGGCTCGCCTGCGCCATGAGCGCGGCTGCGAGCGCCTCGTCGGGCGGCGCGTAGGGAGCGTTGAAGGCGGCGACTGCGGCCGCCTCCGCAACGTTGGAAAGCTTCTGATCCGGGCTCATGACCTGTCGGCCTGTGCCGCTCAATCTTAACAGCGGTTCATGTCGTCGAGCCGCAAGAATAACCGCACGCAGGGACAAATGGGACCGCATCCGGTGTTCGAGATTTTGTGAAGGATGGGCGCGCGCCGCGATCTTGTCTTGCGCTTTGTATCAGCCTGTTCTTTTCTGCCCGCATCAGCCACGATCGCGGCCGGGCGAGGCGGCAGCCGGAGATTCGTAAAGGGAGTACGGCAGCCCATGGGCCTCCTCAATTTCAGGCAGATAGGCCGACTCGCCTGTCTGATCGGGGCAGCATTCGTGCTCATTTCAGCTGCGCCCGCGCGCGCGCAGACCGGCGTCAAGTTCTCGCTCGATGGCCGGCTCGAAGGGCCCGAAGCTTTGATCCTCGTCCCGCAGGACAAGGGCTTTTTCAAAGGCGAGGGGCTGGAGGTGTCGGTGGACGAGGCCGCCACACCGCTCGAGCCGATCACCCGCGTTGCAACCGGCGGCTACGACATGGCGCTGGCCGACATCAATACGCTCATCCGCTATCGCGATCAGCATCCATCGCCGCCGGTCAAAGCCGTGTTCGTGGTGTTCAATAAGCCACCCTATGCCGTCGTGGCGCGCAAAAGCCGCGGCATCACCGAGCCCAAGCAGCTCGAGGGCAAGAAGCTCGGCGCGCCTCCCTCCGGTTCCACGTACGCGCAATGGCCGCTGTTCGCCAAGCTCAACGGCATCGAGGCGTCGAAAGTGACCATCGAGAACATCGGGATCCCCGTTCGGGCGCCGATGCTCGCCGCTGGCCAGATCGATGCCGCGCTCGGCTATTCGTTCAGGGTCTATATCGACCTCAAGGACCGCGGTGTTCCGGTCGACGATATCGTGCTGATGGAGATGGCAAATTACGGACTGAAGCTGTACGGCACTGCAATCATCGTGAATCCGAAATTCGCGACCGAGAAGCCCGACGCGGTCAAGG
>JBKPUA010000249.1:0-7821 GCA_046735815.1 Pseudomonadota bacterium | reverse complement strand
CACCCGCGTGAGCGCTTGCGCTTCGTCGAGGCCGACCTGGGCGCCGGCGAACGGGCGCTCGCGGCTCTTGAGCACCAGCCGGCCGTAAGCCGTGATCGGCTCGTAGCGGGCATCGCCCGCGATCTCGACGTAGCCGATGGTCACGCGCTGCGACGGCGGGGATGGCGGGCTTTGTGCAGAGGCCGCGTGGGTCAAACCTGCGACGACGATGGCACCCAATGCGGCACATGGGCGATGCCATCCCCGGTAAGGCGAACTAATCATCGATGGCCACGCCCCAGGGAATGCGGCCGACCGGGATGGACACGAGCGCCTTGCGGCTCTTGGCGTCGATCACAGTGACATCGTCGCCAAAGCCGTTGGCGACGAAGAGCTTGCTCTCGTCACGCGACAGCGTGATACCCCACGAGCGCTTGCCGACCAGGATGTAGCCGGCAATCTTGCGTGTCGGTACGTCCACCACCGCCACGTGGGCGGCATGACCGAGCGTGACGTAGGCGGTCTTGCCGTCCTTGGTCATGACCAGGCCGACCGGGGTGACGTCGGTCTTGCGCATGCCGGGCGGCAGGAACTCGATCTTGCCGCTGACGGCGAAGCTCACCCGATCGATGACGTAGACCTCGCCGGACAATTCGCAGGTCACCCAGAGCTCCTTGCCGTCGGGCGTGGCCGCGAAGCGGCGCGGCCGCGTCCCCACCACGACGTCCTGCACCACGTGTCCGCCTTCGGCGTCGACCAGGTGGACGAGGTCGCCGACTTCCGAGGTCACGTACAGCGTCTTGCGATCCTCGCTGATGAGCACGCCTTCCGGCTCGGCGCCGGTCGGCACCTCGTGCACGATTATGTTCTGCGCGATGTCGATAATGGAGAGCGAGGAGCCCTCTTCGTTGGCGACGTAGATGCGCCCGCGCGTCTCGTCGAGGGCGAAGGTCTCCGGGCTCGGTCCGGTTGCGAGCTTGCCCACCACTTCGAGCTTCGCCACGTCCACGATGTCGATGACGTCGTCATCACCGCAGGCGACGTAGAGCTTGCTGTGGTCGGCATTGAAATGCATGTCGCGCGGGCGGCGCGAGACCTTGATGTCCTTCACGACCTGGTACGTCTTGGGATCGATGACGGTGAGATTGTTGGTCTTCTCGTTGCTAACGAAGATCAGGCCGGTATCCTTGGCATCCGACTGCGGCGGCAGCGCCGCCGTGACAATCAAGGCAAGAACGAGAACCAAAGCTCGCATGGCAGCGACCATTCATTGCGTTCCCGGCAGCCTACGCCCTATTAAAGAGAGCGGGCAAGGCGAGCGCCGGGGCTCTGGCATGGACGAAGCGACGCGAGAGGACAAGGCTGCGCCGGCTTTGCTGCTCGACAACGTCGTCAAGAGCTACGGCGCGGTGCGAGCGGTGGATGGCGTCAGCCTCAGGGTCCAAGCCGGCGAGTTCATCGCGTTGCTCGGTCCCAATGGCGCCGGGAAGACCACGCTGTTCCAGTTGCTATCGGGGCTGTTCGCGGCCGATTCCGGTCGCATCGTGGTGATGGGCCACGACATGTCGCGCGACCCGGTGCCGGCGCTGGCGCAGCTCGGCATCGTGTTCCAGCAGCCCACCCTCGATCTGGAGCTCTCCGTCACCGCCAACCTGCTGTTTCATGCCGGCCTGCACGGAATGCCGCGCGCCGTCGCAGCGGAGCGCATCGAGAAGGAGCTGGCGCGATTGGGACTAACGGAGCGCGCCCACGATAAGGCGGCGCAACTATCCGGCGGCAACCGCCGCCGGGTCGAGCTCGCACGCGCGCTGCTGCACGATCCCCGGCTCCTGCTGATGGACGAGCCGACGGTCGGCCTCGACCCGCAGAGCCGCAGCGATCTGCTCAAGCTCATGCTGGCCATGCGCGCCGAGCGCTCGGTCGCAGTGCTGTGGGCGACCCATCTCTGTGACGAAGTCCCCGACGCCGACCGGGTGGTCGTGCTGCATCGGGGCAAGGTGCTGGCGGATACCACGCCGGCCAACCTGGTCGCCACCGCGGGCGCCGCCTCGATCGAGCAGGCATTCCTGTCGATGACCGGACGCACCGTCGCCAACGGCTAGTCGGCGTATTTCACGGCACTTTCGGCGGCAGCGTCGGCACGGGCATCGGGCTGAACTCGACCCGCTGCGCCTGTTGCAGCAACCGGAACTGCTCGGGGTCGACCGTGGTCAGGCCGGGCTCGGTGCGGCTTCCGGACTGCTGCTGATCGGACTTGGCCTCGCGCTCCTTGTCGTTGCCGGCGAGGTCTTCGGCCAAGCCCTGCTGGGGCTTGCCGCTCATGATCTCGTCGCGCGCCTTGGCGGCGCGGTCGGCAAGCGGGCGCGAATAGGGCAGTCGGTAGGAATGCGGCACACCGTCCGGCACATTGTTGTCGTCCACCTCCTCGATCCAGAGGTAGATCGCCCCGGCATTGGCGCTCTTGAGGTCGGGCTCGACCACCCGCACCCACAGCAGTTGGAATCGCGCCGGCAGCGGCCCGGTGCGTGGCCAGCCCAAGAGATCCTTGGTGGCGAAGAACGCCTCGACGAAGAACACCGAGGTCACCACGATCGCGACGGCTTTCACCCACCACGCGAGACGCGTCGTCAGCCCGAGCGTCAGCAGCAACACGCCGATGACGACATAGGCGGCTGATATGGCCAGCACGGTCGAGGTCATCGGCGCCTCTGCCGAGCGTCACTTCGCCGAGCGGCGAACGCTGCGCGTCAACTGTATGAGCGATTTTTCGCGGTGATTGACGTCGACGACGCTGCCATTGTCGGCCACCCGGAAGCGCACCGCGGTGCGCTCGTGGCCGGTGTGATCGAGGGTGATGGTGTCGTAGTGCACGACCTCGACGGAGGGATTGACCTTCTCGACCTTGACCGAGACCGGCACCGGGGCGCCGGAGGTTGCGAGATAGTGGCTGACGTTCACTGTGTATTCGCCCGGCACGATGCCGCGAATGCTCACCGTCTCCTGCCGGATCGGGCTCGTGAGCTTCTTGCCGTTCACGACGATGGTATTGTTCAGCCCGCCGCGGTCGTCGCGATCGAGCACCATGAACCCAGCTTCGCGCACGTGGTACCAGACGATGTTGCCGACCGGGTCCTCGGCATAGAGGTCGACGTCGTCGGGATGGCTGTCGGGCCAGGTCAAGGTGATGAGGAACTCGGCCTTGGTGTCGATCTTGCCCGACTTCGCTTCCGGGTTCATCACCAACAGCGCGATGAAGAAAAGAAAGGCGACGACCTGCAGCGCCTTGAACAGCATCACGCTGAAAGGATCGAACTTCTCGCGCGGATAATTGCCGAAGCTATCCATCCTGCTCCCGCTCGAGCATGGAGACGACGAAGACTTCAGTGAGATCGGTGGCGAGCCCGAACAGCTTCGCGGTGGCCTCGTCGAGCATGTAGTACTGCGTCTGCACGAGGATCGACCCGATGAGGCCGGTGAGCGTGGTATACATCGCGACCGCCATGCCGTCGCTCATCAGGCCCATGGAGCTCTTGACCGACGCACGATCGGCGGCGTCGAGCCCGGCGATCGGCGCCAGCATCAGGATGAAGCCGATGATGGTGCCAAGGAGGCCGAGCTTCATCAGCGCATCGCTGGCGAACGAGCCGAGCTGGTTGGGCCCGCGCAGGGCGTCGGCAAGGCCGCGCAGCAGCAGGGTTTGATCCAACGGGTGATGTCCCTGCAATCTGGCCTTGAGAATGAGATTGCGGATGTGCGCCGTGACCTGTCCGGCGGGCAGCCGCGTGCCGTTGGCGGTGACGACATCCATTCCGACCACCCGCAGGTCCGGCGCGCCGTTGCTCACGAGCGAGAATACGCGCTGCGCGCTGTCGGTCTCGCGCGAGATCACCATGGTGCGCGCCAAGCAGTGCAGCGTGGCCGCGATATAGAGCACGACGATGATCGCGGAAATATAGGTCTTATCGCTCGCCAGCATCAGATGAAACAGGCCGTAGTACCAAGCGAGCACAAAACCGAACGCCGATACCCCCGTAAACATCAGCCAGCGCAAGAGCGGCAGATGGTCGTTGGGGAATTCGCGTTCCAGGAGGCTGATGGTCATCGCCCGATACGTCGCTGTGCGAGGCTTAAGCCGTTTCGATAGTGACGCAGGCGCGGTGCCTGTCAAGGTTGCTTCCCCTGTGCACTGTCGCAGACGACTATGCTAGCCTCGATTCCCCCGCGGTCCTACAAGACCGCCAGGCCTGTTCATGCGAAGTCAATTCGCTCTCTCGAAGATCGCGCTCCTCGCGTCTGCGCTTGCCGCAACGTCATCGGTCGTGCAGGCGGAGGGCAGGCCGACACGGTTCTGGAATCTGACCCGTCATACGATTTCGGAGCTTTATCTGGCTCCGGCCGGCACCACCGATTTCGGGCCCAATCAATGCAAGAACGACAAGGACGGCACCGTCGATCCCGACGAACGGCTACGCATCACCGGCGTTTCGTCCGGCACCTATGACGCCAGACTCAAGGACACCAGTGGACGCTCCTGCCTGGTGCGCAACATCAAAGTGGAGGCCGGCGAAATCTTCTCGATCGAGGAGAAAGAGCTGACCTCGTGTTCTCGCTGATACGAGTTCAGCAGGAGCTCCGACAGTCCTGGGCCAATCAGCAGCTTCAATAGCGTTGGGCGATTTCCCACAACATTCTCGAGTCCGATTCGAGCGGCGGCATCGGCGCTGCCATGCGTCGATGGGATATTGACCACCGATTGCCGCCAGGAATACGCTTCGAACTGGTGAGCTGCGCTCTGGCCAATGCAGCTGCGCCACAACGAGAACAAGCGATTGTGCCGGGCCATCGTGCACCGGCCAGCACGGGAGGACTGCCATGAAGACTCTGGCTTTCGCTGGTGCTTTGACGTGCTCGCTGCTCGCGGCCACGGCGCTCACGCCCGTGTGGGCGGCCGACATGACCCATGAGCGCGCGCTCAACGTGAGCAAGGAGCCGCACAACTGGCTGCTCCATCACGGCAACTACGAGGGCTGGCGGTTCTCGCAGCTCAAGCAGATCAACACCGACAACGTCAAGAATCTGCGCGTGGCGTTCACCGTCGCGCTCGGCGGCTACGAGAGCGGCGGCCGCTACAAGCACGGCAATCTGCAGGCTACCCCGATCGTCGAGGACGGCATGATGTACGTCACCGACGGATGGGGCTCGGTCTACGCCATCGACGTCACCTCCGGCAAGAAGGGCGCGATCAAGTGGAAGTTCGACCCCGGCACCGACCGCGCCTGGGCCGGCGACGTCGCCTGCTGCGGCGTCAACAACCGCGGCGTCGCGCTGTGGAAGGACAAGGTGATTTCGATCTCGCTCGATGGCCGCCTGTTCTCGCTCAACAAGGCGACCGGCGAGATGATCTGGGAGCGCAAGGTCGCGGATCCCGCCATCGCCGAGACGCTGACGCTCGCTCCGCTGGTGGTGCGCGATCTCGGCATCGTCGGCAGCGCCGGCGGCGAGTTCGGCATCCGCGGCTGGATCGATGCCACCGACCTCAATACCGGCAAGCAGGCATGGCGCACCTACACCATCCCCGGCGCGGGCGAACCCGGCAACGAGACCTGGAAGGACGGCAAGGAGCGCTGGAAGCACGGCGGCGCTTCCGTGTGGGAGACGGCGACCTACGATCCGGAGTCCGACACCATCTACCAGGGCATCGGCAATGCCGGGCCCGACTGGGATCCGGAATATCGGCCCGGGGACAACAAGTGGGCGGCGAGCGTGCTCGCGCTCAGCCCGAGCGACGGCAAGATCAAGTGGGGCTATCAGTACACCCCGAACGATCCCTATGACTTCGACGAGATTTCGGAACATCCGATCATCAACGCCAAGGTGAACGGCGAAGACCGCAAGCTCGTCGTGCATGCGGCGCGTAACGGCTTCTACTACGCGCTCGACCGCACCAATGGCTCCTTCATCACTGGCAAGCAGTACGTCGATCAGCTCACCTGGACGCCCGGCCTCGATCCCAAGACCGGCCGGCCGCTCAACTACAATCCCAACACCGACGTGCAGCAATACGCTCCGGGTAGCCATGGTTCGCGCGCCGGCCCGGCGAGCGGCCGCCTGTGCCCGTCGCACTACGGCGGCAAGAACTGGGAGCCGGGCGCCTACAATCCCGAGCTCAATCTGCTCTACATTCCGTCGATCGAAGGCTGCAACACGATCGATACCGTCGAGCAGAAGGACTTCGTCGATCAGGGCGGCCCGATCAAGCCGCGCGAGCGGTTCGCTGGCGGCGGTGGCCGTCCGACGGAGCGCCTCTACGGCAGCCTCAAGGGGCTCGATCCGGCCACTGGCGAGACCAAGGTCAGGCAGAAACTGGAATATCCGAATTACAGCGGCGCGCTCGCGACCGCCGGCAATCTGGTATTCCTCGGCCATTACGACGGCACGTTCACAGCCTATGACGCCAAGAGCCTGCAGGAGGTCTGGAGCTTCAACATGGGCACCGGCATCAATGCGCCGGCCGTCACCTATGCCGTCAACGGCAAGCAATACATCGCCGTGTTGGCAGGCTCGCGTCAGCCGCTCAACGTCTGGCAAAACGCACCCGAGCTCAAGAACACGGCGACCGCTTCCATGCTCTATGTGTTCGAGCAACAGTGACCACAGCCATGGGCGCCGGCGCGATCACGCGCCGGCGCTACGTACCATGAGAATCGGAAAGTTGGTGTGCAACGCTGCGATGCTGACGGCCCTGCTCGCGGCGACGAGTCTGTCTGCGCGTGCGCAAGCCGCGCTCTCGCCGGAAGAAGCGCGCACGCTCGAATACGGCAAGGAGATCTACAAGGTCAAAGCCAACTGCCAGTACTGCCATAAATGGGATGCGTCCGGCGATACCGGCTACGGCGGCATCGCGCTGTCGCTGCGCAAGACCGCGCTCAACCGCGAACAGTTTGTCGAAGTCGTCAAATGCGGCCGGCCCGGTACCGGCATGCCCTACCACGATCAGTACGCCTACACCGACAAGCGCTGCTACGGCGTCACCCGCGAGGAGGTCGGCAAGGACATGCCGTTGTTGGGTGAATTCCTGCAGCCGCGCGAGATCGACGCCGTGGTGAAATATCTGTTCGCCAAGGCGGTCGGACGGGGTCCGGCGACCTACGAGGACTGCGTCGAATTCTGGGGCCAGGACACGCGGCAGTGCGAGCCGATGAAGAAGTGATCCGCCCGCACCCGCGCGCATGGTTGCTTGCGGGCGCGCTGATGGCGATGCTCGCGAGCGCGCCGGCGCAGGCGCAAGGCCGATCCGATCCAGGCGAGATCCGCGGCCTCAAGCTCGGCCTCAAGGCGCAGTCGATGTCGCTCGACGGCTTTGGCGATCTCGCCTGCGGCAGCAATGGCGGCCCGCCCCGGCAAAAGCTCGATGACTGGTCGGATTTCGCAAAGTGCCGCCCCGAGCCCAACGGCCTCTACGAAGTCGCTGCTCGCTTCGATGACGAGGATGAGTATGTCGGCAAGGCCATCGATGAGCCGCGGTACGCCCAGGGCCGGACCGGAACCCGGGTGGCTGGCCATCCCGTGATCCTCTCCGCGCTATTCGATCGCGATGGCGTTCTGCGCGGCCTGCGCTTCATCAGCGATCCGCGCGCGGCTCCCCATGAGCGGCGCATGGCGCATCTGCTGCGGCTCGCCGTCATCAACCGCTACGAACCCGATGGCTGGACCTGCACCGATTTTCCGCCGGCTGCCGGCGAAAGCCCGGTGGGCGGCGTCTTCATCAAGCAACGCTGCGAGAAGGCAACATCGGAGCGCCACTTGAGCGTGGAAACGCGTTTTCTGCGCAAGCCCGGCCAG
>JBKPUA010000248.1:0-9118 GCA_046735815.1 Pseudomonadota bacterium | reverse complement strand
GAAGGGCAAGCCCGCCTCGGTGCTTTCAAGAACGGCATGCGATACTTGGGCTGGACCGACGGCGGTAACGTGCGGATGGAGGTCCGTTTCGCCGCCGGCAGCGTCGCCAAAGCCAACGACTATGCAGCGGAGCTCGTCGGCCTCGCGCCCGATGTGCTCGTTGCCAACAGCTCACCGGCGGTGGCCGCGCTTCAGCAGCGCACCCGCACCATTCCGATCGTGTTTGCGCAGGTCGTGGATCCGGTCAGCGCCGGCTTCGTGGAGAACCTGGCCCGGCCCGGCGGCAACATCACCGGCTTCGTCAGCCTCGACTACGCCTTCGGCGTGAAGTGGCTGGAGCTGCTCAAGGAGATCGCGCCGCGCGTCTCGCGCGTCGGCGTGCTGCGCGATCCGACGACCTCCGGAGCAGCCGGGCAGCTGGGGGCCTTGCAAGGGGCGGCCTCCCTGCTGCGTGTCGAATTGACCGCGCTCGACGTGCGAGAGCCCGCCGCGATCGAGCGCAACATGGCGTTGTTGGCGCGCGAGCCGAACGGCGGGCTGATCGTGCTGGCGAACCCGACCGCCGCTGTTCACCTCAACCTCATTGTCACCCTCGCCGCACAGCATCGGCTTCCGGCCATCTATCCGTACCAGTTCTTTGCGCGGGCCGGCGGCCTGATCTCCTATGGAGCCGACAATCTGGACCTGTATCGTCGCGCGGCCGGCTATGTCGATCGCATCCTCAAGGGTGGAAAGCCCGCCGATCTTCCCGTGCAGAACCCGAGCAAGTTCGAGCTTGTCATCAACCTTAAGACCGCCAAGGCGCTTGGTCTCGACGTTCCGCCGTCGCTGCTCGCCCGCGCCGACGAGGTCATCGAATAACTCTATTGCTGCTGCTGCGTACGCCGCCCGGTCCTCCTCACGACCCCGCTACGGTCTGATTTCGCACAGCAAGCGATAAATCCCAAGCGCAGCGGCGGGAAAGCGCGTGGCGAGCGCGCCGGCAATCCGCTCGGCATCCGGCAGCCGTAGCGTCTCTACCAGCAGGCAGCCCGCGATGCGTCGATCGCCGCCGCGCAAACGCTCTTCCTCCGACACTGGCAACGCTGCCGCGGTCACCGCCGACCAGACCTCGCCGCAAGCGACGGCCTTGTCCTCCATCAGGTTCTCCAATGTCACCTCGAGGGCGGCTTCATCCGGCTGTTCGCGAAATCGCACCGTGACCGCCACGGCGCCGCGCATCGTGCCGAGGCGGAGGGTCTGCTCGCACACGGTGCGAACCATGTCCTTGAAAATTTCCGCCATCACCACGCGCGTCATCGGCGTGGGATGATCGAGCCGCGTCAGATAGGCGGCGGACGTGAGCACGTCCGCGGACTGCGTCAGATAGAAATTGAAGTAGCGCGGCTCGCCTGAGACCGCCTCGTGCCGGCGCCCGAGCAGGAAGCCGGGGACGGCAAGCCGCTCGCCCAGGTGCTCGTGCTGGAACCACTCCTCGAACTCGGCCTCCCGACCGGACGCCACGTTGTTGAAAATGGCGAGAATGCCGGGGCGCGTGTCGGCCACGTCAGCGTCTCCTGTCTTTTCAGGATCATGCAGCTATTGGCGGAGCATGATCTTTTCCGAAAACCGGTATCCACCCCGGATCAAGTCCGGGGCAGGCTTTTTCGGGATCATGCTCTAGCGCCCGGCAACAACGGTCTGATTAGGCGTCGTCCTGGGCGGTTCGCCAGCCATCTCCGTCCCTGTTTCCAACGACCCCGCAGGGAAGGTCGCGCCCGGCTTGTAGTACGCCTCGAAGTCCTTGTGCGTTCGTAGCGTCTCGGGCCGGTACGGGCGCATCACGTCATAGACCTGTACCGCCTCGAGGTCGAAGCGGCGGTACACGCTGCGGTGCACGACTGCGTCGCTGCGCATCGTCCGATGCTGCTCGGGCCAAGTGTAGCCGGTAAGCCTCGTGAGCGGGCCGAAACCGGCGCGTACCTCATCGTGCTGCATGCCCTCCGGATAGGGCGAGAGCTTGAGCACGCGCGGATCGTACTTGAGCCCGTCGGGAACCACAGTTGCCCACTTCAGCATCCAGTCGAGGGCGATGTCGGAGAGCCGCGATTCGTTCTCGGGATAGCCGCCGCCGACGTCCGAATGAACACCGGCGAACCACACTTGCTCGAACCACTGAATCCCGTAGGCGTCGCGCGAAGTCTCCTTGGTGCTTTGCCAAGGTACGCGCCTGAAATTCTTCCGGTTCTCGTCAATGGAGATGGCGTGGCGGGCGTATGCGACATTCGGGTTCAGGTCATAGTCGTAGAAGTGCATCCAGAGCTCATTGAAATGGATCGTGTGGAGCGACTTGTTCCGGTCCTCGTCGAAAAGCTCGTAGGCCCACTTGAAGTGCGTAAAGACATACACGGCCGCGGCAGCCAAGGCGCCGGCCGCGATCGTCCCCCAAAATACGTTGCGGAACGTCAAATAAGCGAACAGCGGGCCGAAGAGCGGGGTCTCGTCGAAGTAGGTGAGAAGCCACCCGAGCATTCCGAGCCCCGCCGCAAATGCAAGGAATGCTAAGGCGAACAAGGTCGTCGTCACCGGATTGCCAAGGGCGGCTACCGTGTCGAACACTCCGATGAAATAGGGATATACGTTGGCCCTGTCGCGATCTCCGGGGTCAAACGAGCCATGGTCTTCCCGGAATCGTCGCGCAAGCTCTTCACGAACCTCGAGCAGGAACGTCTGGTGCGGGCTCGCATCGCTCTTTTTGCGCGGATAGGTGAACTGGTAGATGTGCTTCACGGCGTGGGCCGCGAGCGACTGCGCGGATGCCGCATCGAGCTTGAGCTTCGCGTTCGGCTCTCTTGCGGGATGGCGCGGGATACCGCATTTGGCGATCACGCCCCCCAGGCACCGTACCGTGTACGCGCCACGGCTGAAGCCACAAAGAAAGATGCGGTCTCCGGGCTCCCACAGACGTATCAGGGCGGCGTAACAGTCGATGATGTTTCGCGTGATGCCGAACCCGGTCGCCTGGGCAACCGTGTTGTGGACCCATCGCAGGAGGCGCCCCATGAAGCGGTCGCCCTCCCCCCTCGAGCCCAGTCCCGGATCGTAGAAAGCGAGCTGCTCGCGTGGATCGACCGACGAATCCGGGCCGCAACGCGCAGCGCGGTACAGTTTGTAAATATTGCTTCTTTCCTCATCGAAGCGAAATCCTCCCGCCTGGCCGGTCCCATCGGAGAAGATCACCACATTCTTGCCCATCCGAACCCTCCCGACTCTATTTCTTGGTTCGCTCGATACCACCGGCGACCTGACCAAGCCAAACTAATCGGTTGGCGACGCACGGTAGCGCAGGCCGCGGAGGCAACAGGAAGGAAACGATGACAAGAGCCTAGAGCAACATTTTGAATGGCCACTTGTCAGTGCCTTGCGTCTCGTCAGCGTCCCGGCTTGCGAACTGCTGCGCGCGCCAGTCCCCAGAACAACGGTCGCGGACTTCGGAATCGGGACACGAGCAGGCCCTGCGAGAGGCCCTCCTAACCGCGCAACGCGATTCGCGCAAAGTAATCAAGATTATTCGGAACCCCGACCGTCCAAACGACTTGTCAAAGCAGGTCGCCGGTAAAGTTGAAACGCGGGCGGCCGGCAGAGGTGGGCGACGAGGATTCCGGTCCATGTGCACGGCCAAGCAGTATCGAGTCAAAGCGACAGAGTACAAAGAACGTGCCGACACGGCGACCGCTCCCGATGAAAAGCTGGAGTTGCAGAATCTGGAGCAAACCTTCAGCACCCTTGCCGACAACGAGCAGTGGTTGTCCAACAATCACGACAAGACGCTGCACGCTCCCGAGCGGCCATCCCTACCCGCGAGCTCGTCCCGGCGGCATTCATGCTGAGATCTCGCGCCGCGCGACTCCATCCGAAGGGCACTCGGATCATCTTGGCAGCGCGTGACGTGGTGGTTCAAACTGGTGAGCACGATAATTTGAACGCAGGCCGTTATGTCTGCGTCAGCGTGAGCGACCCTGGTGAGGGATAAAGCCACGCTAGCCCGCGCCACGGAGCCGTTCTTTACCACGAAGGGACTGGACAACGGGACGGTCGGGTTACCGACGGTTCACGGCTCGCACAGCAATCAGGGGGACGTCTGAGGAGCATCGCGTCCTCCTGGAGTCAGAAAAAGCATGAAAATTGCGCAGATCGCGCCGCTCATGGAGAGCGTGCCGCCGCGGCTCTATGGGGGAACAGAGCGAATCGTCTCTTATCTTACGGATGAACTGGTCCGACTGGGTCACGAGGTGACCTTGTTCGCGAGCGGGGACTCGATCAGCGCCGCGGAGCTCGTCAGCTGCGCCCCCATGGCCCTGCGCCTCGACGGCAATGTCCGCGACCCGCTGCCCTATTACATGCTGATGCTCGACAGGGCGCGCGAGCTGGCGGAAGAATTCGACATTCTGCACTTCCATATCGACCAGTTTCATCTCCCCCTGTTTCGCCATATGGCCGATCGAACCGTGACGACGCTGCACGGTCGGTTGGACCTGCCGGACCTCAAACCGCTCTATCTCCGCTTCAGCGACATGCCGCTGGTTTCGATCTCGCACGGCCAGCGCCGGCCGATCGGCAACGCCAACTTCGTCGCGAACGTACATCACGGCATTCCAACGAGCTTGCATACGCCCACTTACAATCCGCGCGGCGGCTATGTCGCGTTTCTCGGGCGAATCTCGCCCGAAAAGCGGGCTGACCGCGCCATTGCGATAGCGCGTACGCTCGGCCTTCCCCTGAAGATCGCCGCCAAAGTCGACAAGGTCGATGAAGTCTACTTCCGCGAAAAGATTGCACCGCTGCTGGATGGCCCCGGGGTGGAGTTCATCGGCGAGATCAGTGAGCGCAACAAGAGCAAATTCCTGGGCGAGGCGTCGGCGCTGTTGTTCCCGATCGATTGGCCGGAGCCGTTCGGCCTGGTGATGATCGAGGCCATGGCGTGCGGCACGCCGGTCCTCGCTTTCCGCCACGGCTCCGTGCCGGAAATCATCGACCAAGGCGTGACCGGCGCCGTCGTCGACACAATGGAACAGGCGGTGCAAATGCTCCCGCGCGTGATGGCGCTCGATCGTCATGCCGTCCGGCGACGGTTCGAGCAGCGATTTTCGTCCACGCGCATGGCCACGGATTACGTCGCCACCTTCCGCCTGTTGCTCGAGCGATCGTCCATATCGAAGCGCGAGACGATCATACCGCTACCGCGACCGGCATTGGAAAAATTGAATGGACAGGGCCTTCATGGCAATGGAGCGCGCCGTGCTGCCGGAACGGGCGGTCTCTCCTTGATTCCGCGGGCCGCGGAGACTTGATTGAACAGCTCGCTGCGAACTTCGGAATCGGGATACTAACGACTCTATGATTCTAGTTTGGTGCAGTGGCGCTCTCTCCCCGCCTCACGGTGAGGAGCCGCGCGACCACGGAAACGCCAAGCATCGTGAACTGCCGTACGCGGCGTCTCGAACCATGACGGGGTACCCCGCCGACATTGTCGGCGGGGACCCTCGAGCCGTCCCGATGCTCTTGACGACGGGCGCGGACACGGGCCGCCCGTCCTTCGAGACGCGCGCCACGCGATAGCTTCGTTCCGGGTGAGCTCCGCACTTGCGCGCTCCTCAGGACGAGGCGGAACGTTGGCCGGCGCTTGTCTCCCGATCCATTCCAGCGTGCATGCCGTCGAAGTGAGAGGCGTGGCAGGCCACTCAGGTCAGATCGACAGGCTTTCGGCACTCGCGGTATGATCGCGGCGGGCATGCACCGGAGTGTGGAAGCATGGTGAAACATTTCGACCACTGCACGATCGTCGTGCGGGATGTCGACCGCGCCAAGATGTTCTTCGGGCTCCTGGGGTTCAAGGAAACCACCTCCGTCGTGATCGCCGGAGAGCCATTTGCCAGCTACATGGGCGTTCCAGGCATCGAGGCCGATCACGTCACGCTCGTGCTGGAGAACGCATTCCCGCGAACGGAAATCCAACTGCTCCGCTACCGGCACCCCGAGCCGCTGCCCGATCCGCACATTCGCGACCTCTACAAACTCGGGATGAACCACATCTGTTTCGCGGTCGAGAACATCGAGGCTGAAGTTGCCAAGCTCAGAATAAATGGGTTCAAGACCAGGAACGAGATCATGGATTTCCACTCACGAAAGCTGGTGTTCATCGACGGCCCTGAAGGGGTGACCATCGAGCTCTCGCAGTGGCACTAAAACCGTTTCCCGATCAGTTTGGTGCAGTGACGCTCTCTTCCGGCCCCGCGCGACAAGCATCGTGAACTGACTGGCCCCTGGGAGCCCCTGCATAAGCCGTCAACAGGAGGGAAATGCAATGCGCTATTTGTCGGCCGTCTGCTTTCTCGCGATTGCAGCCTTTGCAGACGCGAGCCCCGCAGCAGCACAACAGAGCTGCGCTTGCTTTTGCAGAGTTCAAGGCGAAGGCGGCGGAGGGTGCTGGGTTGACGTGCCGGGTTGTAATCCTCGTTCCGGCGTTCGGGCCTGCAGCGATGGAGCCATGTGCGGCTACAACTGTGGTACCCCTGGCCTCCCCGCTAGACGAAGCGCGCCGCGCGCGCATCCTCTCGGGCAACATTATCGGCCGGCCGGGCAGCCGCGGTAGAGCCGGAGGATGAGATGCCGCGAAGGCAGGACTTCGCGGCGATCTTGCGCAAGTGGCTGGCGTTGGGTGGAGCATGATCTTTTCCGAAAACCGGTACCCACCCCGGATCGAGTCCGGGGCAGGCTTTTTCGGGATCATGCTCTAGACGAGAAAATTGCGCGCGAGCCTTAGCGACCGCTGTACGGCTTACACACGCCATCCTGAACCGTATAATTCGGCGGGCAGTTGTTGAATGTCTTGAAGGCCGGATTGGGAGGGGAATATCGCCCCTCGTCTCGGCGGCCACCGAGATCAAGCCGAAGCTGCGGCCCGCGGTCCACAGGAGGCCCGTAGTCGCGAGGAGGCCCGTAGTCGCGTTGGTATCGCGGCGGACCGTAGCCGTCCTGCGGCACACATCGTCGCCCGTTGTAATACATGCCGCGTCCGCAGCCGTCCGCTGCTTCGGCGACCGTTGAGATAAAGGCCAATACAGCGATCCCGATAAGCAACTGCGTGCTGAGTTTCATGCGTAGCTCCCTCCGTGGCTGCATTAAGCCTGCATCATGGAACAGACCGCGTCGTTGGTCTTCACACCGTTTGCAACTCGAAGCGCCGGTCGAACATCCCGTTGCAGCTCCGCCTCACGCATCGCATCGAACCCCCGTTGCATCGGCGGTCGTTGCAGCGACGTCTCCTATCTCGCTTCTCCATCCGAGGACATCAATCTGAAATAATGTTCGGCGTGTTGGTAGTAGTTCTCGGCCGCGACCCTATCGCCCGATTGGAGTTCAGCTTGAGCCAATGCCAGGTACCGGTCATAGCTTCTTCTCGCATTGTGAGAGCCTCGTGGCTCTGGGCGTGGCTCCGGGCGGGGGGCATTCGACGCCCAGCGTTGTGAGCGGCCGGCAAGTGACCCTGCAGGTCTCTGTTGACGCGTATTCCTGTTGGTCTTTCGGCCGTTCTGCATGCTCACTCCTTGATATGGCATATGAACGCTCCGTGCTGCGCGCACGAGCGAGAAGAAACCAGAGCCTATAGATGCGCATTCTCCGCCGACGCACTGTCGAGGCCCCGAGGCCCGCGTGGCGCGTTCATCAAGAGACGGACGCGGCTTTTGGCTGCCGACCCGCCCGAACAACGAATTGTTGTAGACAATGCCCCTCGGAAGAAGTGCTCACTTTGGAGCTGATTCAGTTTGTCGTGCCGGTTCGCGCCGACTTGTACGCTGTATATATGAACCAATTGGGACCTTACAGGGGCGAAGCGGATATATTATCGCCACCTTCGCCATGTGGCGATTTCAGCGTCCCGTGCCGCACCAGCTGGCCGTTGTCGCCATAGGGTCGCGCGTAGGCTTCTCCCGCGCCAGCCAAGGCAATGGAAGAAGGGCCGCTGTTGCAGCGACCCTTCCTGCCATCCATCGCGCGGATCACCGCCTGATGTAGAGATCCCGCTCTTTGCGGATTTGATCGGCGCTGTAGGGCGTGGCCCGAGGATCGAAGGACTTCCACCCGCTTTGGCGATAAGCCGCACTGCGCTCCGTGACGTTCACGGCCGCGCGGTCCATGACGGCCTGCAGGCGCGGGCCATCGGCATCCGGCACGCGCGCGCTCACGACGGCGCCTCCGCGGCGCAAGCCTTCCGCGTAAACATCCGCCTCTTCCTTGCCCACTCCGGCCTGCGTGAGGGCGCCGACTACGCTTCCCGTGACGCCGCCCGCCGTAGCGCCGGCGAGAGTGGCCACCAACCAGCCGGCGGCGACCACGGGGCCGATGCCGGGAATGGCCATGATGCCGAGCCCGGCAAGCAGGCCGGCGGTGCCTCCCACGGCCGCTCCGATGCCGGCGCCCGTTCCGGCAGCCTCGGCGCGATCATCCCGCCCGTCGAGGTCGCGATCGGGATAAGTATCGACCTTGCGGTCGGGCGAATACCAGTTGTCCGCGTTGCTGGCGAGAATGCTGATGTCGCCGTGCGCGACGCCGGCGTCCTCCAGGGTGCGCACTGCTGCTCTCGCGTCTTCGTGATTGTTGTACAGGCGAGAAATCGTAACGGTCATAACTGCTCCTGAAATCGGGTTGTTGGGTGCGTCGACAATAACCGCGCTACTGCGTGGTCACATTGCCCTGGAAGTCGAGGCTGACGCTGACGGCCTTGCCGTCCTTCATGGCCTTGCCTCGCCATACCCCCTGATCGTCTTTTCGCAGCTCGCTGACATTGCCGTAGCCGCTCGATTCGATGCGCGACTTGGCCTGTCCTTCGGTGAAGCTGTTCGCGCCCGCCACCGGCGCGCCGGGATTGGGCGGAGCGTTCGGGCTATTTACGGCAGGCGTGTTGGCGTCGCGGTTGGCCGGTTGCGCCACGGCAGCCGTCGAGATGGTCGCGGCAATGACCGCGATCGTAGGAATGAGTCGCATGTTTTGTTGTCCTCTGGAGGTTGTGAATGACGAACGCCGCGGGAACGAAATAGGTTCCGGCTCCGCGGCGATTGCGATGGCGATCGGCAGAGCA